>DSCG01000052.1 GCA_011049195.1 archaeon | reverse complement strand
TAGCCCTCCCAGGGCATCATGGCCACCACAAAGTTCTGGCCGGCGGGGTGATGATTGAAACCCAGCACTTCATGCATGCGGGTATTTACCAGGGGCACCTGAGGTGCGTAAAGCACGTTGGTGAATGTATCAAACCTGAAGGGGTAGTTGAGTGAATAAATACCCAGACCCTGCTTCACACCCTTGGAAGTACCATAGTTCACGCGGTCACCACGGGAGTAGTTGGCAAACGGGATGAGTGAACCGGGAACACCCAACAGAGTAAGTGGGTGAATTTCAAGATGAGTATGTTCTGGTGTTAGGTCTTTATCATTCACAGCGATCAAGGCATTCTCTTCCTCTTCGGCATCCAGATATTCCAATTTGCCTGCTTTCATCAGGCCACTCCATGTCTGCTTGCCTGCCTTCAGGGCCTCCAAATCCTCTTCAACCAACAGAGGCTTACCTTTCTCAACCACGATGAGGGGACGGAGCAACCGCCCAGCGGAAGTGTCCACCCGGAGTTCGTTCCTCTCAGAAATAAGGGCCAGAGTGACTTCGGGATGAAGCTTGCCTTTGCGCCGCCTGAGACGCAATTCACTTTCAAGAGCCTGTGCTTCCTCTTCACTAATTCTGCCCATAATATTTCCGTTGAGTATAACATTAATCATGCACTCGCCTCCTTAGTCCTGACTGCTGTTTTGGCCGCCCGCAAGGCCCTCTTCACTTCCTTGGATGCCTGCTCCTCATCCCACTTGCTACTGGCTTTGGCCAGTAGGGCCATGTTCTTACGGAGCCCGATGTTTGAACCTTCCGGGGTTTCGGCCACGCAAAGCTTGCCCCACTGGGTAGGATGTAGCTCACGGGCCTCAAAGTGGGGCTGGCTACTGGCCAGAGGAGACATCACCCTTCTCAGATGACTCAGAGTGTCAAAGTAGTTCAGACGCTGAAGGTGCTGGGCCACACCCGTGCGACCGCCAATCCAGTAACCGGTGGCCATCGCAGACTCTATTCTTGAGGTGAGTAGCTGACTCCTGACGATGGTGGCGGGGGAGGGTTCGTGGCCTCTTTTCACAACGCGTTCAAAACTGTACTGCATGTCATTGGCAAGGGTCTTGAAGGCAGCTCGGAACAACTGTTCCATGAGCTCGCCGGCCAGTTTGAGTCTCTTGTTACCGTAATGGTCCTTGTCGTCAGCGGGGTGTTTGCCGTAATGGAGCTTGAGCAGCTTTTCAGCCACCATGCCCAAATAGAGTAGTTTGGTGGGGTGATCCGACTCCTCACGGCCGATGTGGGGTAGCAGATACTTGGCAATCAGATACTTGGCCCTGCTGATGCGGTACTCCACACCCTGACCCACTTTCACGTTTTTGCCGATATAATCCAGAGCGTCCTCCTGAGTCTGGACTTCATCCAAAACCTCCAAATTTACCATGAGGTCCTCCATGAAGTCTGGGTCCTCGGTGATGGCGGCCACAATCTGCTGGTCAGACTTAAGGCCCATGGCCTTAAGCACCACTACGACAGGAATGCGGGGGACGCGGGCCCATGAAACATAGATAATGCCGTCCTTGCGACGCTCAAAAAGGTGGGGGACACGGAAGCCGGGAACCTCGCTGAAAATGCGGGCGGCCTCATCTGCGGTGCCAGACTTAACCCTTTCCACAAGGGGAACGTTAGGTAACAAATCCTCAATAGTCATGAGCACCCGCTCAGTACCGTTAATGATGAAGTAACCACCGGGGTCATAGGGGTCCTCACCCACCTCCACCAGTTCCTCGTTACTGAGACCTGTCAGGAGGCAACGTTCACTCCTGACCATGAGAGGGAGTGAACCGATTTCAGTCCAGATTGATTCATTCCGATTGCCGTTGCCTTCGGGAATTATTTCAATCTGAAGAGGAACAGAGTAAGTCAGCTGGCGGATACGGGCCTCCATAGGATACAACATAGATGAAGAACCGTCAGCCTCCCGAACTACAGGGGGTAGGATGCGGACTTTGCCAAACTTAAGTTTATAAGAGTCATAGCCGGGAGGGAAGACCAAAGGCTCTATGGCATCCACTTCCCTGACCACCTTCTGTATGCCGTCCTTCAGGAAGTAATTGAAGGATTCCACCTGGTGGCCAACAAAACCCGTTTCGGCAAAGAAGGCCCTGGCTAGCTCGGTTAATCTGTCAGCAGTCATCATCTATCCGCTCCCCTGATGCTTAAACTGTGTTTTAGACCATAAAACACCCCAGAAACAAGTTTAGGCCCAAACACCAAGGGACTTCCGAAGGCCTATTTAAAAAGCTTCCGATTGAAGCTTAAGCAAACCATAAGCGGGGAACTTAATATACTTTCCGGGGCAGGAGAAGCTTTTATATTTAATAGAGGCCTTGCTAAAGGTGCTGGGACCGCTTGCGCGGCCCCAATTGGGCTCGTAGCTTAGGTTGGTAGAGCGCTGGGCTTTTAACCCAGTAGTCGGGGGTCCAAATCCCCCCGGGCCCGCTGCGGGACCCGACGCGTTGCGTCACCCTGCACCTTATTGAACCCTGAACCTCAACAGACGTTCAGAAAATTTGAATTCGCCCACCCAAAGATAGCTACCATCAAAGACGGGGACGGCGGGCCAAAAAAGAGTCCGTGACCCGATTAAAGGAACATTGCTTTGAGTTCCGAAAATAAGGTCCGCAGGCTTTCCTCCTATGGCGTCCTCAATGGCAGTCCAAATCTGAACCACATTGTGGCCAGTATCACCCACAAAGAGATGGCCGTTCCATACATTCACTCCCTGAGGTAAGTTAAAGTCACCATTCAAAATCACGGCAGGGTTGCCGGTAATCAAATCGTCAATACGGTATATGACCACTGACCCTCCGGGGCCACGTTCAGTAGCAGCTACCGCTAAATAAGTTCCATCACTGGATAATCTGCCGGGTCCTTCCAGATTCAAAGTGAACGCAGGTTCTGATGACTCACCGGGTATGCCTTCCCAAACATAAATTTGGTTGTTGATTTTGTCGGATAGATAGAAATACCGGTCATCAAGAGCAACGCCCAACAGTTCCCCGAAATTCACACTGCCCATGCTTGAGCGTATTATTTGGTCGGGTAAGCTGCCGTCCAAGGGAAGCCCGTCCCAGATAAAAACGGTCTGCTTTCCTGCAAGCACAAGAGTGTCTTCATGGAGTGCGTTGTCCCATGGAGCTTCCGGGAGGTCATAAACGTAATCAGGATGTGCCCCGCTTTCGTCAGGCAGAGACGACCACACATAGAGTTTTCTGTCAAAATCAGAGGAAACAAACAGGCTCTCGCCGTTGGTGGCAGGTACGGGATTGCTCATGATGAACTCCGTTTCCAAGGTGTTGGTGTTCAAGTCCGGAGCGCCAATAACAAAATCAGGCATCTGGTCAGCCCTAGTGGGGAGCCCATAAAAGCCCACCACCTTATTGCCGTTGCACAAGGATACATAGAGGTTGTCATTTGCATAAACCATGGAAGAACCGTCGCCACTCTGTGACCCTCCAAAATCGTAGCCTCCAGAAGTTCCGGTAACTCCTAAAGAAAGTGAAGGGACCTCCTCGCTATTTTGGGGAAAGATCTCCCAGATGTAAAGTTTATCACTGACAACTAAAAATTCACCGGTTGGTGTAAAGGTGGGACCCCACATGATTTCACCCCTGCGTATGTCCCCGCCGGGAGCATTTCCCATAAAAAAGTCGTAAGGTTGATTGTTCTGGGTGGGGAAGGTTTTCCAAAAGAAATTGCCCGGACGATTCCCAAATGCGTTATGGTCGCCAATTACCAAATTAGAGCCGTCACTACCGATGGTGCGCGGAGTGCCGAAATCATCCAAACTTATCACCACGTCAGGCTCCTGATTGTTCTGGGTGGGGAAGCTGTTCCAGATAAGTACCTGGGAGGCCGCTGTTGAGGTGACCACTACTTTTTCTCCATCAGTCCAGACTGCCCAAGGCCAGCCCACAACCCCATCCTCAAATCTGTCCGTGGGCCCCGCCAGGCTCAAGTCTGCAGGTTGCCCGTTCTGGGTGGGGAAGCTGTTCCAGATAAGTACGCGGTAGTTGTAGGTGTCCGCTACCAGAAGGTGGGTGCCGTCAGTGGCTACGGCCACCGGCCAGTTAAGATTTCCAAGGCCTGCACCGGGGCTATTTGAAATGAAATTGGGTTGACCCAACACCAAAGAGGGTTCCTCATTGGAGGTGGGAAGTTGGTTCCAGACGAGAACCCGGTTGTTGTTTCTGTCTGCGAGTATGAAATGCTGACCGTCACTGGCAATGCCTCCTTGATGATTGAACATGAGAGGTCCCCCTGCATTATCAAACCCAAATCCGGATAACATCAGATCAGCACTCTGTCCATTCACAAACCATCCTTCGGGTTTTTGGGAAACCGCATCATAAGTTGAACCGGTAATCCGAACAGTTACTTCACCTAAACCAAATGGGGGTTCAGAAAATTTGGGCGTGCTTTTCGTGGAGTCATCCACGGGAGTCTCAACATCTCCGGGCGCTCCCGTCACAGGGTCACACATTTGCTCCGTATCATTCCAGACGCAACCGGCATGAGCGACACATGCGTCTGGTTCATTATCATAAATTGCACACCCTGCGGAATTTGGGGGCGACGTCAGTTTTAATCCAATAACCGCCAGCGCCATAACTCCCACCGCCAAAAGTATCAACCAACGAGGTTTCATAAATGGGTTCTCTACAGGGTTATATGTGGTTTTGGTTGCAAAGACCCACTTTTTTAAATTGCCCCTTGAAAAGCTCAGGTGTTGGAAAGCATTCTTCTGGCCGCCGCCGGCTGGGCCATAGTTACATATCTGGGCGGGGGTTATGTGGTGCCTGCCATCACCGGCCTGGTGGTGGGCCTGGTGCTTCGTCCGAACATTCTCAGGCTACTGGGTTTCGTTTTTCCCCTGCTAGCCAGTGTGATTGGGGCTACTGTTGCGGGTTTTATGGTGGGGGGTTTCGCGAGTGCTCTGCCCGGAGCCATAACCGGCATCATCCTGTTCGCAGGCTATCTGGTGGGGTCACTTCTCCGTCTGGTGCTGGTGCCCTTCAGGTGGATGGGCAAGCTACTGGGCCTGTTCAGGAAGAAGTGAACCAGGCCAGTATCCTGTTGAAATTGTCCTGGTAAAGTCCCACCTCTTGAGGGGTGGCCAGTTTGAAGGGGGTTCGGTAGTGAATGAAAATCTTGTCCCCTTTTGAAACCGGAAGGCTGGAGGCCTTCAGAGTCAGGTCTCCCGACATCAGCCTGTGACCTTCAACCAGGCGGTTGTATTTCACGGCCCCGCCTTCGGAAAACTCACCCAGCGAAACCTTGCAGTGGTCCGCCATTTTCTCAATGTCCGGGATGTCTTTGGCCACGGCTCCAAAATAGAGCACATGGAAGTTGTGAGTGAACGGCAGGTCTTCCGGCATGTTGTCTATTTTTTCAAATTGTGAAGGGATGGATATTTTTTTCAGTTCCCGTTTCAGGGGGGCGGCCACTTCAAAATCTTTCCACCCGTTCCATCCAATCAGGTATGCATTCACAACTTCCGGGTCCAGAATGTCTTTGTCTGTGGCTTCAGCAAGGGCGGTCAGATAAGCATTCATGGCGTGGAGTTTTTTCACAAAATCTCGAAGAGAGGTGAGGTCTCGGGCATTCCAAACCGGTTTGTCAATGAGGTCGTAAATGCGCGGACTGCGGGCGCCGCACAACCCCAGGTGGGTGGGGGGCTCGGCAAACCTAAGCAGCGGTTTCAGGTTTTCCAGACCTGTCGCCTCCTTTGACCCTTATCAGAAGATAACATCCCAGCAGTATCAGGGCGGACCCCGCCGCCTGGCCCACAAAAACGGGCTCCCCAAGCAGGAGCATGCCGAAAACCATAGAGAGGACGGGGGACAACAGGAGGATGGTTGAGGCCTGGAAAAGGGGGAGGTAACGGAGGCCCCAATACCAGGTCAGGACGTAGCCCAGCAGCAGGGCGGTGGAGATACCTATGTATGCCCACTGAACAGGCTGGAGGGCCAGAAGCTGCGGGAGTTTACCCTGGAAGGCGGCCACTGAAAAAAGAAAAAGTGAACCGATGAACATGCGGCTGAAAGTCACCCTCCAGTTGGATTCCCCTTCGCTCATCACTTTTTTGGCTACGGTATTTTCGGCGGCCCAGAGTATGGTGGCTCCAAGAGCCAGCAGGTCTCCGGCCCGCATGCCAGCCGGCAGGCTTCCCCAGTTCATCACCAGCAGACCGGACAAAGCCACGAGCATGGCCGCCACCTGTTTGCGTGAAAGTTTCTCCCGCAGAAAAATTATGGCCAGGACGGTAGCCCACACCGGGAGAGTTTTGTGAATGAAGGCCGCTCTCCCACCGAGAGTCATGGCGAGGGCCGTATAGAACATCCAGAAGGCCAGACCGCCGCCGATCAGACCGATGAATAACAATGATGGCAGCGAAACGGGTTGCCTGCCGCGGTCATTCACAAGGGTCACCACCAGAAAAACCGAGCCGATGACGAGTGCCCTGACTGCAGTGAGTAGCACAGGGTCCACGTTGAGGACGAAGAAGCGGTTGGCTATGATAGAGAACCCGGAGATAATCGCGGTGAGAAGCACCAGCAGTTTGCCCCTAGTCTCGGACGACATTCAAAGCCATACCAAAGACATTTATTAAGGCTTCAGGAAGATAGGTATGTTTGGCATCCTGGCGGTGGGCAACGACCTGAGAGGAGACGACGGGGTGGGTCTGTTGGCCGGCAGGATGCTGGAAAAAAAGGGTTTTCAGGTGGTTTTTGGCCATGAAAGTCCGGAAAACGTGCTAGGGGCTCTGAGGGGTTTTGAGAAGATTTTAGTGCTGGACGCTACACACTTTGAGGGTGGAGGGGCCTACCGGATAGTGGAGGAGGTCCCGGCTTCATACTACACCCACAAAATGAGTCTGGACAGGGTGCGCAAGGTCACGGGGGCCCGGGTTTGGCTGGTGGGTATAAAAACTTATAACCGTCGCATGGGAGAGGCTATCAGTGAGGAAGCCCGGGCCAACGTCCGCAGGGCTGTAAAGGTGATTGAAATGTGCATGTCAGTTCCCGGAAAGATTGTGAATGAAAAGGAAAAAATGGTTGAAATACTCGGCGAAACAAAAAAAGTAAAGTTCGGTGTGCCGGGTTTGAAAAAAGGAGACTTGGTTTTGATTCACGCCGGGGCGGTTATCGAGAAATTAAGCCAGTCAGAGTTTGACCAAATGATGCAGGAATTGAAGGAATTAGAGATTCGCTGAAGCCTAGGTGGGGTCCCCCGAGGTAAGCTAGTTGTGAAGCGGAAAGTTGGAAGAAAAAGTTAGGGAATAAACCAAGAATAAGTGAAATCAGGACGAGAGACCAGACAAGAACTGTGAATGAAAGGGGAATTGCTTTTTTGGTCTTTCCGGTTTTTGCGGCGGCCATAACGCGCAGAGCCACCATGGCGTTGAGTAGCAGATTAAAGAGTAACAGATAGGATGTGCCCTGGGTCGCGTCAAAGACCGCGGAGAACAACACCACCTTGGCGGGGAAAAGATGGAAGGGGGGGAGGCCTGAAAGTATAAAAAATGCGGCAAAAAATGGGGCGGTCAGGGCGGGAGGAATGTAGAGTCTTGATATACGTTTGGAACCAGAAAGCACAATCACAGAAAAGGCCAGCGCCATGGCCAAAACATGTGAAAACATCATATAGATGGCTGCAACACGGGATGCCGCGGTGGCGATGGAAATGGCCAGCAGGTCAAAGGCCAGATTGGAGGCATCAATCAGGGCCAGCAGACGTATCAAATCCTTTTCGGCCAGAGCAAGCAGATTGGCCAAAAGCATGGAGAACAGGGCCAGCAACTCCAGGGCTTTTACGGGACGGTCCACCACCATGAGCAGGGCCAGAGGGGCCACTTCAGTAAGCACCACTGAAAAAAAGAGAATCAACGAAAGTGAAACTTTGTGATAAATCTCAACCAACCAATCCTGAAAGGGAGCCATTCCAAGTTTGATGAGCAAGCCCAGAACGAAGAACACCAGTGCGGGGTTAGTCAGGTAATTCAGTGAACCGGATGTTACAAAGGTCAGGGCGATAGCAAAAATCATGAAAGCACTGCCGATGGAATTCACAATAAAATATCTGAAGAGAGCTCTGAGATTCTCCTTTCCAAAAATCAGGAAGTATGAAGCATAGATGGCTAATTCAAAATAAAGGAAAAGTTCAAGCAGGTTCTGGCTGTTCACCAGTCCTATCAGGTCAAACATGGCCAGGAAAAGCAGGGGATATTTGGCGGGCTCCCATCTGGAGATGCCCATCAGGACTATAGATAGTATGAAAAAGAAAGTGGCCAGATAATAGCCCTCAACCAGGGACAAATAAACGGCAAACAGGAAAGCCATCAGGGTGGCAGGCTTCCGGTATTTGCCCAGAAAAGGCAAAATCAGGGCGGTAACCAGCAGTTCATTCATAGAGAATCCCTCCCAAAACCAATAAAACCGCAGTCAAAAGGGGTAACCAGCCTTCAACTTTCTGGCGTCCTTCTCTCCTGAAGAAAATAGCCATCAGGCGTTCAACGTAAAGAAGAGTGAAAAACATGGTGGCCAGTGCCACGAGCATAAGAGGCAGGGGTGTAACTGCTTTGAGGATGGCTAAATCAGTCCAAAAACCCAACAAAGGGGGAACGCCTGCAAGGGAAAGAGTAGCCACCAGACAGGCCGGCATAAGTGAAAAGGAAGTTACACCCAAACCCTCCATTCTCCGGATACCGGTCCGGTCTATGATAATCCCCGCAGACAGAAAAAGTGTGGCTTTGGCCAGCGAATGCATAAGCAAAAAGGTTGGAAGGATGCGGGGAGCATAAATCAGTGCAAGGACAGCATATCCCATTTGTGAAACTGTTGAGAAAGCCAGCACGCGTTTTAGGTCTTCATCCCGAGTCGCTCTCCACGCACCATACACAATAGACATGAACGCCAGAACCAAAAGTAAAAATGAATGGTAACTGAAACGATAAAGACCATACGCCCCACAAACCACTGTGCAACTGCTGAGTAGCGTGGAGAGTGAATGTGGAGCCTGGGAATGAGCATCCGGCAACCATGAACCCAACGGAAACAGACCCATTTTTATGGCAAACGCGAGAGTGAACATAACCGCCGAAACAGTTCCGGATGAGAATATACCCGCCAGAACCAGAAGGGCGGCCACCTGCATGTAGGCAAAATACTTGAAGGCGATAGCAGGGTCCTGCTCAAAAATCAGGTAAAAGGCCGGAAAGATCATCATTTCCATGAAGAAAAAGAACTGAAGGGGGTGGGATGCCCCAACAAAACCCAGAAGGCCAGACACAAAAATTATGAAGGTGGCCAGTTGTTTACGGGTGAATTTACGGGCGGAAAAGAGAGCTATGGCAGTTATCAGAACGAAGACGCCCATCAGCGGAGCCCATTCAGGAACCACCTGCCATCCGAAGGTTATGCCAGGTAGCCATTCAAAACTCACGGGGTGTGTGATTGAAGCAACACCAAAAATAGCAAGAGCAAGCCCAAGACCTTTTGAGAACATCACCAGCACAGCTGCCGCGAAAAGTATGAAGATACTCAGCAAATTATAACCCCCATTACCAATATTATCAGAGCAAGGACGATGTATGCCACATCATTTGAAACCGAACTCTTAAGACGTGAGTGAAAGTTTGAGTTCAGGGTCTTTAGCTTTTCAAAAAGTGAATAAAACCAATCCTCATTCAGGATGTCCGAAAACCCTGAAAAAGGTTCACCGTTCATTTCTGGAGAAAATAAAATCTGAAGCACTCCGCCCAACCGGTTCAGTATGTGGTAGTCACAGAATTTCAATCCTATGGGGGTGAGTATGAGGAAAACCAACCCGTAAAAAAGTGTTCCCGAGTGAAAAGTACCCACAACAAAAAACAGGGAGAACGCCGTCATCATCACGGCAAGCCGGGTGCCTATACCGGTGCGGGGCTGAACCCCTCCGGAAAAGCTCCGCAGGTGGTATTTGGCGGAGTGTAGCAGGGAAACCAGAAACATTGCCGCTGCCAGTATCAAGGTTTCCCCACTTTTAATCCAGAAAAAGCCCAGAAGGGGAAAACCGGAAAGGGACAATAAGGCGAAGGCCACTATCACAGAGGTCAGGCTCTTCGGGTTAAGGCCCAAGTCCAGGATGTAGTCATGGTGGGCTGCATAGGTGCCCGCCAGAATGAAGAGGGTTGCTTTGAGGATGGCGTGAATGGCAAAGGCGTAAAGGAAGTAAGGGGAATCAAACAAATAAAATAGCAAAGACATGGATGCAACAGTTGAATATGCAAGTAAGGTTTTCTTATGCTCCTCCCGAAGTGCCATCACAGATGCTATGAAGAAAGAACAGAGGGCAAAAATTTTAATGAACGGTGCAAGGTCAATGAAGAATGGATAAAATTTATGAATGAGTATCGCTCCCGCAGAGACCAGGGAAGTTGAGTGAAGGAGTGCCGATGCGGGGGTGGGGGCTTCCATAGCACCCGTCAGCCAGGAAGTGAATGGAATCAACGCCCCTTTTATGATTGCCGCCCCCAGTATGAAATAGCGGGCTATGTCGGGTATCAACAGAAAATCAAAAGTCCCAAAAGTCTGGTAGATTATTATCAGAGCCCCCAAAAGCAGGAAACTGCTTAAACCGTTAAAAATAAAGGCTTTTCTAGCGGCCAGGCAGGCAGTCTTGGTGCCTTTGTGAATGATTAATGCATAAGAACAAATTGCCATCAGTTCCCACGCCAGATAAAGGGCAAGCCAATTCCCGGCGGACAGGAAGAAAAGTGAAGAAAACAGGAATAGATACATAAATGCCAGAAATCTCCGGTGATGGGGGGTCCCTTTCAGGTATTCAAAAGAGAATAGTATTGAAGCAAGCCCGACCAGAATGGTAACAAAACTAAAAGGGTCACTCCACGCATAAAACAGGGACACTGAGGATACAACTGTGAATATGAACGCCACCCTTTCTGACAGAAGGGAAACCAGAAAACCGGCCAGAAAAATGAAGGACAGTTCAAGCATGTTTCCATAACCTCCTGAAGTCCAGTTTACCATGCACTTTGGCGAGCAGGAGTGCAAACGCCAGCGGAACCGTTTCAAAGGCAAGTAAGAGCAAAACGAGGTCGGCTTCCCCTGCTTTGGTGAGCAACAGAAGGGCAGGATATGCCAGGAAACTTATGAATGCCGCAATTTTCAGAGTGTTACCGCTTCTGGCAATCCCATAAATGCAGATGGACAAAAACAAAGTTTCCACTATCATTTAACCACCTCCAGACCTATGGCGAAAGTGAACACCATGGAAAACACCAGGGCCACCAAAATCTCACTGATTTCAAACGCCGGCTTTATGAGGGTGACCTGTCCCAACATGAGTGAAAGAACGCCCACCAAAATTAGTATGAGGGTTTCATGTTTCAGACAACTCACCTCCAAAAAGTAGCATGGCCACTCCTCCTCCTGCCGAGGATAGCAGGGCCACCAAGCCCGCCAGAGGCAGGCCATACATAAACATAGTCAGGGCCAGAAAAACACCTGAAAGTGAATAAAACAAGGTAATGTGAGGATACCCCTCAGAAAGTAACACACCTATTAAACCAGCCAAGATGCCCAGCTCAAACAGGCAATCACCTCCGCTAAAGCCAATACGTTCAGAAAAGACAGCCACCTAATAGCCTTTGCCAGATGCATGCGGGGCAGGGCTATGGAAAGGGCGGATAACAAAGTGAATATGAGCGTGGCCTTCAGCCAAAGATGGGTTGGACCCAGCAAAGCCGCCAGCATAAGTGAAACGGCAACCATCCGGGCATTTTCGGCATATGTGACCAGAGCCAGCCATCTGCCCGACAGCTCGGTCTTCCATCCGGCCACCAGTTCACTCTTGGCGTGGGACAGGTCAAAAGGTGGCAGTTCCAGTTCGGCCAGAGCCGTGGCCACGGCAAGGGGCAACAGAATGGCTGCCTTCAGAGGCCAGTTCATATCAAAACCCCATAGAAAGGCGGCAGCCAGAAAAGCCAACGGAAAGGCAGGGTCCAAGGCCAGTTTCATAGAGCCCAGGCGTCCCAGACCATGAATAGTGAAAGGGCTGGTTACTGCCCGGGCCAGAAACATTTTGAGCAGGGTCATGGTTGATAACAGGGCCAGCAACTCCAGCAGGGCCCAGGGAGGCCTTATTGAGGCCACATAAACAGCGACAAGGGAGCACAAAAATAACAGCCAGGGTGCCAGCCGGAAGAAGATACCCGCCCCGTCAGGCAGGAGGGTTTCATTGCCCCAGAGTTTGAACCAGTCATAAACAGGTTGAAGCAGGGGCGGGCCAATCCTTCTTTCAACCAGAGCATCCACTTTCCGCTTGATCCATTCAAAGCCAAAGGGAACGAGAAGTCTAGCCGGCAAGCAACCACCCCTTTATCAGTGTCAGAAGCAGAATGAAAGAGGTCATGGGATAAAATGGAATTAAAAATATGGAGGCGTGAATGGCCACCAAAATCAGAAAAGTCTTGAAAGCAGGGCAGGAGTAACCCGCCTCCAGGGAGGCGTGGCCCGCAGTGAAGGGTTTTAATTTCCACTCATCAGTATGCCCCTTCACTTTTCTTTCATCTTGAGAGCCCGGGTTGGACACTTTCTTACGCATAGACCACACCTAATACATTTTTCATCATCCACTTGAACGAATTTGTCCGGCCGTACCGAGATAGCTACTGCGGGACAGTTTCTCACACATTCGTAACACTTGATGCATTTTTTTTCGTCATACACCACCCGTCCCATTCTTTCCTTGGGGAATTCCCTGCTGAAACCAGGGTCAGTCTGACGGGATCTGAACAGATTTTTCAGGACTTTCAGCGCTCCGAACATGTCATCTCCTCCATGGCTTTTTTGATAGCGGTCAGAATTTCAGTCGGGTCGGGGGGACACCCTTCAACTTTCACCTGAGAAGGTCCGCCCAAACGGGGGCCCGGACACTTGAAAACCCCTCCGTTGATAGCACACGCCCCAACCTGAACCACCGTTTTCGGCTCAGGAACCTGCGAAAACACTCTCCGGGCCTTTTCCGAGGCTTTTTTGGTGCCACATCCGGTCAGCAATACCAGGTCAGCCTGCCGGGGGCTGGCCACCAGTCGGGCCCCCATCCTCTCCGGGTCAAAGCGGGGGGCAAAGGCGGCGAAACATTCCAGCTCACAGCCGTTACAGGTACCCTGGCTGAGCAGATAAACCCAGGGGGATTTGCGACGGAAAAAGTTCATGACCCCTAACGCTTTCCCGGCTTTCATAACTGGACCTCCCTGATTGACTTGTCGGATCTGTCTATGAGAATTACCCGGTCTGTGCAGGCAAAGCAGGGGTCTATGCTACTAATGACCACCGGCACATCAGACACCATTCGGCCTTTCAGCATTTCCGGGATTACTGAAAGATTGGCAAAGGTGGGGGGGCGGACTCTGAGAAATTGAGGAGTTAACTCCCCTGCCCGAACAAAATGAAAGTTTTCACCGCGGGGGGCTTCCACGGACTGAGTAGCTTCGCCCAGTCTGGATTTAGTGAATGAATTTACTGATGTAAGTTTGCCTTTCGGGAGACCATTCACAATTTGTTCCAGAATTCTAATGCTCTCCCTTATTTCATCAAGCCTGACCATCGCCCTGGCGTAGCTGTCCCCCCCTTTGTAAATGGGAACAGTGAAGTCGTGTTCCTCATATGAATTATAGGGCATATCCTTGCGGATGTCGTTGTTCACACCACTGCCCCGAGCAGTCGGACCCACCAGACCGTAGTCTCTGGCTTGCTGGGGTGTGACAACCCCGACCCCTCTGAAACGGTCAGCCAACAGGTCGCTGGCCATCACCATCTCCCTGATTTCCTCATATTTCTGTTTGAGGCCCCTGAGCTCGGCTTCCATTCCGGGAGTAGGTTTGAGGTCCTGATGGACCCCCCCAAAAGCCATATATGCATAATGAACACGGCGACCGCCAAATTTTTCCAGTATGTTGAGTGCGTGTTCTCGGGCCCCCCACGACAAGTAAAAGAGGGGTTCAAAGCCCGCCATTTCCCCAAAAAGTCCCAGCCAGAGCAGGTGACTACTTATTCTTTCTATCTCAGCACCAAAAGTCCTTATCCATTTGGCCCGAGGCGGAACCTCCATCCCATTCACTTTTTCCACAGCCAGAGTGAAGGCTTGGGTGTGAGCGGAGGAACAAATACCACATATACGGCCCAGAAAATGAGTGGCTTTGTCCCAGATGAAATTCAGAACCTTCTTTTCCATCTCACGATAGTTGTAGCCCAGGTCAAAGTCCACGGCCACTATATTTTCCCCATCCACCACAACCTGAAAGTATTCAGGCTCTCCCAGGGCAGGATGGTATGGTCCGAAGGGTAATGAGATTTTTGGCATTGGGGCACCTTTTCATGTGAACAGCTTGAGGGGTTTGGGATGACCTGCGAACTTCACACCATACTTTTCCATGAGTTCCCTCTCGTAAAGTTCGGCACCGGGGTAAAGGGGGGTGAGGCTTTTCAGGTTCCTGGCGGGGAATGCCATGGTTTGGTGCTGACCCTGGTAAAAAAAATGGTAAAACACAGATGCACCATCGCAGGACATGGTAATCAACCGGGCCCCGCGGGTTTTCATTTCCTTCAATGACTTCACGCTAAATCTAAATCCGCCCCCATTTATGCCTTTCTGGCCCCTTTGTTTGGGATTTCAGTTTTCCAGACCGGTGCCTTCTTTTTGAATTCCTCCACCAGCCAGACTGTGGCTTCAAAGGCCTCTCTGCGGTGGCGGGCGGCTGTGGCCACCAGAAAGACGGGGGCACCGGCGGGTTGCCGGCCTTTCTTTCTGACTATTTCAGCTCCAAATAAATGGAAATTTGCGATGGCCTCCCGCTTCAGCTGGTCAATCACAGGAACCAGCATGCGTTCATAAACTTCATATTCCAGCCCCCAGAGCCTGCCACCTTCTGAGCGTACCACTCCTGTGAAAGTCACTACGGCCCCAACATCAGGAGAAAGTCGGTTCAGTTTACGGATGATACGGTCAGTCTGCATATTCATCCCCCTGAAAACACTGGCATGAGCGCCACTTCATCTTCGCCCCGGGCCATGGTCTCGCGGTCACACACAACACCGTTGATGGCGACCACCACCCGCTCTCCCTCCAGCCCCAGTCGGCGGATTATGTCGGTCACAGACAGACCAGCATGCGGGTCGGTCTGTAGAAGAATGGAGTTTTTGCCGGTGGCTTGACGAAGCGAGGCGAAGAGTAAAACTCTGACCATGTTGGGGGAAGGCGGAGTAATTTAAAATGGTGGGCAATAGTCTGGCGTGGAAGGCGTCAGGTTTCCGGAACACACCACCGATTTGGAGTTGGAGGTGAAGGCGGATAGTCCGGAGGAGCTGTTTCGGAGGGCCGGGTTAGCTGTGATTGGAATTGTTGCCGAACCCCCAAAAGGAACGGATGAAAAGAGGCTGACCGTCACCGGTCCGGATTACGAACACCTGATGGTGACTTTTCTGGAGGAACTGCTCTATCTGTTTGAAAGTGAAGGTTTCGCAGTCTCTGACATGGAAGTCCGGGTTGAACCGGAAAGGCTGACAGCCTTTCTGAAAGGCGGGCGGGCCCACCCAAAAACAGGAGTAAAGGCCGTGACATGGCATGAGTTGCGGGTGGGACCTGCCAATGTGGGGTGGGAGGCTCACTTCATTTTAGACATTTAGGGGTTGCAGTGACGGCCCGGGTAAACAGGTCGGTATAAATCCGTTCCCAGATGACTGTGCGTTCTATTCCGTCCCCGAACACACAGACCTTTTCGTCATCATATACCCAGACGACATCAATCTTCCAATATTCACTCAGACTGACCTGAAATTCTTCGCGAACCCGGTCATCCAGCCCCTCTTTGAAAGCAACCACCACATAATCAGGGGGGGAAAGGGATGTGCCCGTAGGTCTGCGGTTGTCATCCCACCCAAATAAATACAGGTTCAGTAAAGTCTTACCGGTGGGTTGCTTCCTGAAGAAACTGTGAATGGGAAGTAAGGGATCATTCTTAAAATAAACTCTGCCGGCATACTCAAAAGCTTCCAAATTTGCGTCCCTGACAGCCAGGCACCGGGCCTCGACGGTTTCAACGTCCCCCGCCACCAGCACGTTGTAAATCCGGAGTTCAGACGAGCGTGTTGGAACCCTGCCGGAGCCCATAGAAGATAGAGTCCCTACATTCTTAAATCTAACCTGTTGGCTTGGCCGGGGGCAGGCCGTGCTCCTTAATCCACAGCTTGCAGGCCAGCACGTGGGAACAGGTTTTGGCCTTGATGACGAAATACTGGCAGTCGCAGAGCCACTGCTTTTTGGGGCCCCGGAAGCTGACCTGATAGACCTTGTCCCCGGAATAAACCTTAAAGTAAAGGGAGGAGCCCAACTGCCCCTCACACTCCACTCTATCAGTTTCCTTGAGCATGCGGGCCTTGTCATACTTCGCGAAACGCATCAGCTCTCCGCCTGAACCACCACTGTCTTGACAGGCCTCTTGTCCTCCTCAAGGCCTTCAAACTTGAGATTTTTGGTCAGTTCCTTGTAGCGGTTACGGATAGTGACTTCGGTCACACCTGCCACTTCAGCCACCTCACGCTGGGTTTTCTTTTCACCCGTAAGCTGGGCGGCGATGTAGAGCACGGCGGCCGCCACACCAGTGGGGCCTCGGCCAGAGGTCAGCTCCTTCTCCTTAGCCCTTTCCAGAATGCCAAGGGCCAGGGTCACGGTTTTGCCGGACAGCTTCAGATTGCTGGCAAACCGGGGTATGTACTCGGCAGGGTCAGTGGGCAGAATCCTGATGCCCAACTGGCGGGCGATAAATCTGTAAGTGCGACCAATTTCCCGCTTGGGTATGTTGGCGATTGATGCAATTTCATCCAGAGTGCGGGGACTGCCATGTTCGCGACAGGCCGCATAAAGTGAAGCGGCGACCACGGATTCCATAGAACGCCCGCGAACCAATTCTTTCGCAACCGCCCTTCTGTAAATCAACGCGGTGGTCTCCTCAACGCTGGGCGGGAGGCTGAGCTGGCTGGTGTATCTCTTGAGCTCGGCCAGGGCGTATTTCAGGTTGCGCTCAATGGCCGTGCTGATTCTCTGTTGCCACTTTTTGAGCCGGAGGAATTTGGGACGCAGTTTGGGGGACAATTTGAAGATATCGCTGAAACCCATGCCGATTTCGGTGCTGATGCCTTTGTCGTGGCGGGCCAGACTGATGGGGGCACCGGCACGCCGGCGACCATCCACATCGTCGCTGTCAAACTCGCGCCACTCCTGGCTGAAATCTATGAGGTTGTCGGCAATCACGAAGCCACATTCCATACACAGAATTTCTCCACGAACGGTATCTTTCTTTATCCTATCGGCCCCGCACTTGGGGCACTTCTTCACATCATCCGGTGCATCATTAACCATGGCCACTTTTATCCTCTCCACGCCCTGAGCCTTCGCCTCTCCCCCTGCGAAAAGTATATAAAGGCAAGTTTAAATTAGACACTTTGGGTTTATAAAACTTATGTTTTGCAGTTTTCAGTCATTCACCATTAAAAACCCCGCCGGCCAAGTCCCACATGATGATGTTTTTCATTGAAGGTCTGCGCGGTCCCGAAGAGGCCAGCAACAATCTGCTTGCCCGGGCCAAAACCCCCGTGCTGGACAGGCTGGCCGAGCTGGGCCGGGTGGGGCATGTAACCAGCTGGGCTG
>DSCG01000041.1 GCA_011049195.1 archaeon | reverse complement strand
GTTTTGGTTGAGCTTTTTCTAAAAGCTCAATTGGGCAGAATTCAAAATCCTTTCTAATTGCTCAGTTTTGGTTGAGCTTTTTCTAAAAGCTCAATTGGGAGAGGTATTTGCACCAGCTTTTTAGAAAAATCCGTAGGATGCCTGTAAGGGCAGCTGGATCAAAAATCAAGTCGGGAGAGGGATTTGCACCCCCGTAAAGCAGATCTGCAGTCTGCCGCCTAGCTGTTCGGCCATCCCGACGTCTAAATACGGTAGGGGGGCTTAATAAGTTTTGACTATCCCACTATCAGGCAACTTGCGAATATCCGCATCCAGATTTTGATAACCTTTCAGTAGGTTTTGGGCGTCACCATTTATTTTTTCGAGCGTTCCGTAAACCTCGTTGAATACTTCAAGCCAACGGGATTTAATCAGGTTTACGCAAAGAGAATAAACAGGACTATTTGAAAGGGAAACCAGGTTTTTCAAATAAACTTCCAGGTCCAACATATAATCGTTCAGGCCATATATGTTGGCCTGTTGAGCCGCATCCCGGATGTGACCAAATAAAATTCGTAAATCCAGATGGGTCCGGATGACGGTCGCATCAGAAGTCGGCACGTCGGGAGGGACGTTTCGTTTCAGATGATGCAACTCCTCATTGATACATAAGTGTTAATAATTTTCCAGAAGTTTCAGGTAATCACTTTGAGTTTCATGGGACAAACTCATATTACTTTGTAATACATATCACATATATTACTTCGTATTACACTTTAGCCACTCCCGCGTTGTCAAGCTTCAGTAAAACTTGTAAGAAGCCCAGGCGTTCACCTGTTGGTTAATATTCTCAAACTGAATCCAGACAAAATCACAATTATGCTTGTGGTGAGAACCCTTCAGAATTTTGGCTTGTTTGTAAATGGAGTCCCATGCTGATTTAACCCTCTCATAATCCAGAGGTGTTTGTTCAAAATACTTTGAAATAGCACTCAGACCTTTTTTGAAAGCCACCATCTGTTCACACGACAGGTCTCCCCTGAAGGTAAGTTTGTTATTGGATTTTCCGGCTTCAAAAAGCAGATTCATCAAAGCTTGCTTTCTGTCTGGCTCTGAACCTTCCAGTTCAATTTCAAGCTCATATCATTTTGTTTTTCAATGACTGACAAGTGATGCCTGATTTCTGCCAGACAACCCAGTAAATTTGCATAAACCTTCACATGTTCCCACTGGTCGGCTACGCCGTTTCCATATCTCCGGACAAAACCTTCAACCATCTTCAAGTCATCAAGGACGGTCTGAAAATCAACTTTACGTCCAAACTGGTAATCCAAATAGTCCATGCTGTCATAAACCCGGTTCATGGCAATGCGTTCCAGTTGCACCCGTGTGCCGGGTGAAGGGCCATTTTTAATACTCCCGACCCATAAAGCAGACATGCAAACTCTGGCCATTCCCTTTAAATCATTTTCTTGGGTGGCAGTCCGGCCCTTTGATAAGCTTTTTAATACGTTGTATTAATCTGGGGTCATGGATCCAGTAACTATCGTTCTGGTGTTGAGTGTTTTGGGTATGTTCTATGTAAGGAAACTCATCAAAGACCTTACCAGACATACTGAAGGACCCGACTCCATGAAAGAGATTGCGACTTATATACGGGAAGGCTCTGATGCCTTCCTGTATCGGGAACTCAAGACCATCAGTTTATTCACGGTCTTGATATCTGCCCTGCTCTGGTTGACCATTGGTTGGCAGACTGCTGTCAGCTTCGTCTTCGGGGCAGTGCTGTCGGCCCTGGCCGCCTACGTGGGCATGAAGGTGTCTACTTGGGCCAACGTTCGCGTGGCCGCGAATGCTTTGGAAGGCGGTAAAGAAGCAGGAGTTATGGCATATAAGGGCGGTGCGGTGACCGGCCTGTGTCTGGTGGCCATGTCCCTGATTGGTATAACGAGCCTGTACAAATGGTTCGGCACTCCGGTGCCCCTGGCAGGCTTCGGTTTCGGTGCGAGTTTAAGTGCCGTTTTCCTGCAGTTGGGAGGTGGCATCTTCACCAAGGCCGCAGATGTGGGTGCGGACCTGGCGGGCAAGATTGAAAAGAACCTGCCCGAAGACGACCCCCGCAACCCTGCCGTCATAGCTGACCTGGTGGGTGACAACGTGGGGGATTGTGCCGGGCGTGGCACCGACCTCTTTGAGAGCTTCAGCGACAACATCATCGCTACTATGATTTTGGGTTTGAGTTTTGTGTTCATGTTCGGAAATCAGGCGGTGATTTTCCCTCTGCTGGTGCAGGCGGTGGGTCTGGTGGCCACCATAGTGGCTTTGCTTTTCCTCCGGAGGAACAAGGACATCCTGAAAACCATCTACATAAGTTTCGGGATGTCTGCCCTGGTAAATCTGGTTGGGCTTTACTGGCTGGCTACGAATTATATGAATGACCCCCTTTTGTTTCTGGCAGGGGCTATTGGTTTGCTGACCAGCATAGTGGTGGCGGGCACGGTGCTTTACTACACTGATTCCCGTTTCAAGCCCACCCGTGAAGTTGGAGAGTCGTCCCTCCGTGGGACCGGCGTGCTCCTGATTCAGGGTATGGCCTACGGTCTGGAATCCGCAGTGGCTCCCATGCTCTTCATCGGAGCGGTTATCTGGGGAGTGAACGCCTTGTTCGGAGGAGGCATATATGGTCTCTATGGCATTGCCAGTGCAGCTCTGGGTATTCTGTCAATGACGGGCATTATTATGGCTGCTGATACTTTCGGCCCGATAGCCGATAACGCGGATGGCATCGGTGAGTTGAGTGGCAATGAAGCAAAAGTGGGCAAGGTGACTGACCAGTTGGATGCTGCAGGTAACACCACCAAAGCCACGACCAAAGGGTTTGCCATGGCGTGTGCCCTCATGACCAGCATAACTATGCTGTTTGCATATTTGAGGGAGCTCGCCACCGACGCAGGTGTGAATCTAATGAACATAGTGGTGAATTTAGCTCACCCTGTAACTGTAGTGGCCATCTTCTTCGGGGCTGTGTTACCTTTCTGGTTTTCAGCTCTGGCCATCAAAGCCGTGGGTAAGACCGCAGACCAAATAGTTGAGGAAGTCCGTCGCCAGTGGAAGGAGAACAAAGACATCCTGAAGGGCAAGGCCAAGCCGGATTACGCCCGGTGTGTGGATATTTCCACAAAAGCGGCCCTAAGAGCCATGATTCTGCCGGCGGTTCTGGCGGTTATCATGCCCATAGTTGCAGGAGTGATATTTGGACCTCTGGCTCTGGCAGCCTACTTGGTTGCAGTTAACACTGTGGCGCCCTTGTTAGCCCTGTTCATGTATAATGCAGGTGGCTCCTGGGATAACGCCAAGAAATACGTGAGTGTCAAGTACAAAGCCAAATACCCGGAGGCCTACAAGGCCGCCGTGGCCGGCGACACTTTGGGTGACCCGCTCAAGGATACTGCGGGACCGAGCCTGCACGTGCTGGTGAAACTGCAGAGTATTGTGGCAATAACCCTGCTCCCCCTGTTCCTTTGAACGGGGGCCTTTTCTTTTTTATTCATTATCATTGAAATCCAATACAAAAACATACCCGTCTTCAATTATGCTTCACCAGAACGGGCCACGTAATCCGCGGTCCAACTTGCATTCAGACTGAGGCAACCGAAGTCCGGTGCTTCTTTATGATTTTTATCAAACACCAGTTGCGGTGTGAATTGTTTAAAAAATTTCATGAATGATTTTTTAGAACCTTTTTCAATTCGTTCACTTATTTCCCGACCAGCTATTTCAGAAAAGGGTAACACTTCATCCAACCACTCCTCGGTTTCTTCATAAAAACAATTATGCGTGTGAACGCGATAACGCTGACAGTTTTTTAGGGTTCTATTCACATTCTTCGGGGAATAAGAACCCAGGTCGGAATTTTTGGTATTCCATTTTTCATAAAGCAGGTTGGCCAAGGTTCCCGGTTTTGTGTTTACATAATTTTGATTCTCAGGGAGGTCTTGAAACCGAACAGACAGGGTATTAACCGCGGAGTAGTTTTAAAAAAGATACCCAAAAAGACCTTTAGACCTTATAAAGCTTAAATCTATGTGCTCTTTAATTTTGCGTGAAACACCGATTCACATTAGCCTTCCTCACCTTAACTGGTGTTTTTCTTCTGGTTGGGGGTGCCATCCTGTTGGCCATATACAGAGAATGGCAGGTTCCCGGCTCCGGTGCGATTGCTTTCGTACCTATTATTTTGCTACAGTCTGGCCTGCGATATTGAGCAGGCCTTCACAAACTGAACTTTCAAAAATTCAACGTTCATTAATCGGTGGGCTGGCGTTCACAGGTGTGATTTTGTTTCTCGTTGGCGTCACATTTATGGTTGCCCAACTTTCAATATCTCCCTCCGCATGGTTTATTCCTGCGTCAGTTGGGTTGCTTGTCGCCTTAGGGGCCATTTGGTTTTTAATGAATTCACTAAAGACCGGACAAGTGTAAACCAACTTTTTGTGAATTGTGAATGAGTTTTTGATTTTAGATAAAAGATTTTTGCTCATCCGCCAAAAACAAAAGATGAAAAGGAAGAAGTGGTCCCCGAAACCGGGGACCCCCATTTGACTGTTTGAGCGTCAGTCTCTTATTTCTTCTTGGTTGCTTTCTTCTTGGTTGCTTTCTTCTTGGCCTTGGCCATGATATTCACCTGATTTTTTATGGTATTTGTGCATAGATAAACTATTCGTTTGTCCTGATGGACGTTAGGTTAAACATGAACCCGAAAAAATTCTGGTTGATGATGGGCATGTTCATAATGCTGTTGGTGGGTGTGGGAACTCTGCTGGTGATAAGCACGACCGTAACACCTGAAGATGGAACCGCTTCCGATGATGGCTTCAACATAGTCACTTTAGTTCCCATTTACTTTGCAGCAATCATACCCATCCTCGCCCGGAAGAAAAACCCTCAGAAACCGGAAGCCTTCACAGAGGGCCAAAGGACCGCGTTTTGGTGGGTTTTCGGGGGCCTGCTTCTGGTGGCTCTGTCTTTCCTGGTGGTCATCCTAATTACCCTCGGGTCGTCACGATTCATGCCCGCCCTGTGGGGCATAGCAACAGGGGTCATGGTGCTCGTTGCTACAGCTACCGCTTTCATGCTGATGCGTGACGCCCAACTCAAGTCCCTGCCCGAATCAGTCCGTAAGTCCTGACAGAAATTCCGCGGTCCGGTCGATGGCGGCCACCACTTGCTCCGCGGGTTTCTTCACCAGCTCCGCATACTCTGGTTCAAGCTGACCCAATTGGCCACCCTGTTTCAGATTGACCACTGGGGCTTTTGAAGTCCGCGAAACGGCCCCGCACATCTTGCCATCAATTACATAACACCGCACGTCCCAGAATTTTTTATCCTTGAGTTGAACGTCAACCCGCGACTGGAGCACTCTACCCTGCCCAGTCTTAGGCCAGCTCCCGGGAACCTTGGACCAGACCTTCACCCCGTGACCACCCCACCCAAAATTGGGTTTCCAGACCACGCCGTCCCGAAAAGTTTCGGGCAGTTTCTCAACTATGGTTTCCAGATTGTAAGTTCCAAAAGCCAGAAAAGTTTCTGGAACTTTCACATCTGTCAGATTGTCTACCACCATTGAACTCAGGTGTTTGTCCATAGTGACTCTGATGACTTCCCGCGTGTTGCACATCAGGGCCGGTCCGCGATAGAGCTGGGCGAACCCGAAGATGTTGTAAAGGAATACATTGATGTCATGGTGTTGCCCTCGTTCATCAATCATGCCGGGCTGGTCATACTTCTGATTTTCAAAGTATCCCAGATGAACCGGGAAAGCTTGGTTGAGTTGGGCAAGTTTCCAGTCCGTGCCTTCGTCCCGCTCAGACAGCCGGCAAATAATGGCCCCATTTGGGTCCGGAACTCTCTTTTTTACAGCCCGGGCAATTTCGTTGAAAATGTGGTTCTGGTCTGAAGCCTTCAGTAGTTTGGATCCTGGAGAGGAGTTAGCTTCAATGAATACCGGCTCGTTCTGTTTGTTGATGATGAAGTCTATACCCGCAATCAAAAAAGTTCTGGCAGTCATGAGGTCACCCACTCCGCAGCCACTCGGGCCACGTCCTTGGCCAGCTCCTGATAGTCTCCTGTTGGAGATGTTTGACCGGCGGGCCTGCCCCATTTGTTGAATTCTACCAGGGCCCCGACACACACCGACCCCGTATGGGACTTGAGTACATAATCACTTTCACCAGTCAGCCTGCGATGGGAAACTCCCACCTTAAGACCTTTGGCCTGCATGGCCACTTTGTAGCGGAACTGAAAAGCCTTTCTCAACCCACCAATATACTGCTTCCGTCTGCCGAAACCAAGTAGCAGGTCAAACTTCCGGCTCATCATGCCGTGATATGTCAGGATGAAACGGGGATTTGTGTCCCGAATTTTCTGGTGAAAGGATTTCAAAAGAGGCAGGTATTCATTTTTGGTATGGGTTTTTAGTAGAACGGGTCGCTTCAGGTCGGTATGCCCCAGCCGGGCTGTGGCCCCTTTGCCTAAAACATCAGGTGACCGGGAAAAGTCGCAGTGGTTACGGGGAACCCGGGATACCAACAAAGACCCCTCAATTTCCCGGGCGGCCACGGCCGCTAGAATATCTGTTCCCCATTCACACATGTTGATGGTGACTTTGCGTCCTTCAGCATGAATTTCAACACCTTCACCCCCAATGTGAGGGGCCACCACCAGCACAGGGGTTTTACCAAATGAATAAAACTCAACTTTTGGGCCTAATTTAACTGTTTCATTGGCGTTTTGGACTATCTTCTTGAAATCCTGCCAGCTCACAACCGACCCCTCCCCTGTTGGAAAAGACCGGGCCGGCTCAGAAACTTGACAATCTCCCCTGCCACGTTTCTGGAGGTGGCCTGTTCCAGGCCCTGAAACTGGGCATTCACATTAGTTTCAATAACAACCGGACCGTCAGGGCCCTGCATGATATCAACGCCACAGATGTCCATGTTCATAATGTGGGCCGCCTTCAGGGCAAGTTTTCGTTCTTCCCGGGTCAGTTCATATGCCTGCCCGCTTCCGCCGGCACCTATATTGGAACGCATTTCCCCAACCTTGGCCTTGCGCTTCATGCTGGCCACCACTCTTCCATTCACAACATACGCCCGGATATCTTCACCCTTATTCTTCACAAACTCCTCAAGGAAGATAGGTTCCTTGAATCTTTCAAGAGCGTCCATGACGCTAATCGCAGACGCTTTGGTGTCCGCAAACATGACACCCGCACCTTTAGAACCATAAAGTAGTTTCATGACTATGGGAAACTCCATATCATCCAGCACTCGCTCCAGAATTTCCCGTTTGAAAGCCATGAAAGTAACGGGCACCGGTATTCCTCTTTCATGGAGTATCAACAAAGTAAGAAACTTGTTATGTGACTGAACAATCGCTTCGGGGGCGACGGGCAGATGTTTACCGGAATCTTTTATCAAAGTCAACAAAGTGGTGCCAAAAGTTTTGTATGTGCGGGGAATGCGGGGATAAATCGCATCATAGTTGAGAATATCCTTGGTTTTGTAAGTCAGAGCCACGTTACCTTTCCGGACTTCAACATTGATTTGGGGGATGGCGAAATAACTGACATTATCAAACGCCTTGACGGCCTCTTCCATCATACGGATTTCCTCATAACTGCGGTTAAGGGGACCTAAAATTGCCAATTTCATGGGACAACCACCTCGCTACAGATACGAAGCCTTTGGACAGTTTGCCAAGCAGGTCTTCAACAGACAGATCTTTTTCTTCAATACACTCCCCGATGGCGGTGGCCATTTTCACTGCGGGGTCGTTTCCGGTTACTTGTTGTATAAGTTTAAAGTTTGGGTAAAGGGCAAGGTCACTAACCAGATAACCTTTACCGGTATTTATGAAAATCACAGAGCAAAAATCAGTTTTTAGCACTTCCTTAACCTGAAGAGCCATTTTTCTGACTTTCTCATTCACATTCCCTGCTTTTCGCTTGCCCCCTTCATTGCGATAAGCCATGACTTCGTTTCCCGCTACGAAAACCACTTCAGTAGCTTCGGCTTTTACAGGTTTTTGCAACACCATCATATGACCCGGTCCGAAAAGGGATAAAACCCCTTTAAGGGTTTCAGGATTATTAACGAGAACTTTTTTGTTGGAGGCGGTATTGACCAGCACCGGGAATTTAAGGTTTTCCTCAATAACGTTAGTGGCTACATCCTGAGCCACCGCCACCGTCCGCCTGATGGGCAGACCGGCACGGGACAAGTTGCGGAGCAGGAGAGGCTGGTTCCAGAAATATAGCAGGGCTTCACTTCTAACGGAAACCCTTACCTGTTTTTCCAGCAGACGGGCCAGCGTATAATAAAGTTCCTTGCGAGGGCCATCCGGTAGCAACAGGACATAGTCCAGCTCAGCCAAATTCTGGGTCTTGTAAAAAGCCTTGCATCCCCTACCCACTTCCATTTTGACCTCATCAAAGGGGGCGTAAACCACTTTTCGGAAGGTCTTTTCAAATACAGGTAGAACCTGACAGGCCTTTTCACGAGGGCCTACCACTCCCACCCGAAGGCTGAACACTTTATTGCCCAAACCTGTGGTCTAAAAAGCTTTTACCCCAGGGGACCTGAAAAAGGAGGTTCAAGACCCTGAATTTGAAAGGTTCAGGGGGAAAGAAGAGGTTTGGCGGTGCTAAAGCAGAGGACTCCTCCCCTTTGCAAACTCAGTTTTGAGAAGCGAAAAAGTTGGACTGGCCGGGATTTGAACCCGGGACCTCCGACTTGCGAAGCCGGCGCTCTACCAGCTGAACTACCAGCCCGGACACCCTGATTTCAGTTGGCCTATTTAAAAGCAGATGTATGTGTCCCCTCCCGGCTAATCCTTTATCAGATAACCAAGCTCGTTCTTCCATTTGCGGGGATCAATAAGTGTGCCGTCCAGATTAACGAGGGGCAAATCCCGACTGTCTGCAGGTACGGTGTATACATCCCTCTGCACAACGTAAAATAAAGTCTGTTTCATTTTAATTCACAAACCTACACTACGCCAAACTTCTATTAATCTTCTATGTTGTTAGGTAGAGGTAGCTTCATTTTTTCCGGGCTCTTTCCAGAGACCACTTGTAAGCAATTTCCCTTTTCTTGCAGGTTGGCCATTTCTTCACTTCCCGCTCCATCCTGTGACGGTCTTCAAACCACTTGAAGCCCAGCAGACGGAAGGCGGTGCCCTGTCCACACCAGGTGCGACGGTTTTGGGTTTCCACCTCTTTCAGATGTTCAGCCACTCTCTCACCCACAGGACGGGCAGTCATACCTACATAAAGTTTGACCGACCCATCCCGACGCACGGATTCGGCGATATATATGAAACCCCCCCGCGATATTGAAACCACCATAAAAATCCGCATGAGCATATACATGCGTTTCGCCTTTCGTATGGCATAAATACCCGCCCCCCCAAGTTTTTTGTGGAACCTGAGGTGTCTCCCAAAGCCGGTTTGACTGAAGAGGAGGCTCAGCAGAAGCTCACAGAATTCGGCAGAAACGTACTGTCTGAAAGAGAAAAGGTGTCATGGTTCACACTGGTAATGCAACAGTTTAATGAACCTATTATTCTCATTTTCATTGCGGCGGCGGTCATGTCTGCCTTTCTGGGGGAAATCACGGACTTTGTTGTCATTTCCATAATCACCTTATTCGTCGTGGTGCTGGGTTTTGTTCAGGAGTTCAAAGCAGAGGAAGCGCTGGACCGACTGAAAGAGCTTTCCCTCCCCACGGTAAAGGTTATTCGGGAAGGCAAGGTCAAGGAAATCCTGCTGGAGGAAGTTGCCAGAGGTGATTTGCTTCTATTGCAGGCGGGGGATATGGTGGCGGCCGACTGTCGGGTTGTTCATGCCACTGAGTTCTTTCTGGATGAATCCATGCTCACAGGGGAAAGCAAACCTGTAGAAAAAAAAGCCGAGTCAGAAATTTACAGGGGCACCATAGTGACCCGGGGTAATGCCAGAGCTTTGGTGTTAGCCACCGGCATGAAAACCAAATTCGGTAAAATTGCCCAGATGCTCACCTACAACAGCGAAAGTGCCATCAAGAAAAAATCCAAGGAGATAGCCAAAGCCGTCACCCGGCTGGTTATCGGAGCCAGCGTGCTGACTGTGGTGGCAGGCCTGCTCAAGGGCTCATCAGTAGTAAACATGGTGTCTATAGCCATAGCTACCGCTATTGCAGGCATCCCCGAATCCCTACCCTTGACCACCACGGTGGTGTTGGCCATCGGAGTTTACGGCATGACCAGAAGGAACTCCATCGTCCGCCGGATGTCTGCGGTTGAGGAATTGGGTCTCATTACTATGATTTGTACTGACAAAACGGGCACCCTCACCAAAAACCAGATGACTGTGGAAAAAATCTGGGCCGGCGGAAAGATTTTTTCGGTAGAGGGTCTGGGTTATGATGTAAAAGGTCGAATACTGGAGGGTGAAGTCGAGGCATCCGGCCCTGACTTGGAAAGTCTGCTGACTGCAGGCATCCTGTGCAACGATTCGGATATTGTGGTTACTGGGGAGGGTACCAAGGTCGCGGGTGACCCAACCGAGATAGCTCTGCTGGTGGTAGCCCGCAAATATGGTCTCAACGAGGATTTTATCAGAGTGGCTTATCCTAAAATCGGGGAGGTGCCTTTCTCATCCGCCCGCAAAAGTATGATCACTATTCACTCCATCAACCAAGGCACCGGCAAACTGTCTGTCCTCAAAGGTGCTCTGGAAGTAGTGTTGTCCAAATGTGACCGCATCCGCATGGTGGGTCAGGACCTGCCCATCACCCGAAAAATGAAACAGGACCTGCTCAGGATTGCGGACAGCATGGCAGGAGAGTCGTTGAGATTACTGGCAGTAGCTCAAACTACAGACCATCACAAAAAATTCGTGTTTCTGGGATTCATGGCCATGGAGGACCCACCGAGAGAAGGAGTGAAGGAAGCTGTTGAAACAGCACGAGCGGCAGGCATCAGAGTGGCCATGATTACAGGGGACAACCCGAAAACTGCCCTGGCCGTTGCCGAAAGAATCGGGATTGAAGGGAGTGTAGTCACCGGCAAAGACATTCACAAACTGTCTCCAAAACAGTTGGTGGCTGAAATGCGGGATGTTGGCATCTTTGCTCGTATAGACCCTGAAGACAAACTGAAAATTGTTCAGGCCTTGAGAGCAGAAGGAGAGGTGATTGCCATGGTCGGGGATGGAGTGAATGATGCCCCCGCCCTGAAGGAGGCAGATGTGGGGGTGTCAATGGGTAAGCGGGGGACTGAAGTGGCCAAGAGTGCATCTGATATTATTCTGGCCGATGATAATTTCGTAACCCTGGTGGATGCCGTCCGCATGGGTCGCACTATTTATGCAAACATCCAGAAATTCACAGCATTCCTGCTCTCCTGGAACCTGGGGGTTACCAGCCTCATCCTTTTGAGCGTTCTGATTTTCGGGGGTGGGGAGGTGGTGTTATTACCACTTCAGATACTCTTTCTGAACGTAGTGCTGGAGGACCTGCCAGCCATTGCCCTGGGCATAGATTCCGCAGAGGCTGACGTGATGAAACAGAAGCCCCGCAGCCCCGGAACTGCCTTCATCCCACGTAGGGTATGGGGTCTCATCTTCGGATTTGGTTTATACATGTGCCTGATGTCCCTGGCGGTTTTTCTGCTGTTCGCCCACGAAATAGCCATGGCCCGTACCATGGCTTTCGCAGTCTTCTCACTCTTTGTGGTCTTTAATGTCTTCAACTTCCGTTCACTCAGGGAATCCACTTTTTTCACCGCCTTCAGAAAAAACAAGTTTCTGTTAGGAGCTATTCTGGCCTCAGTGGCTTTGACTTTGCTGGCCATCTACACTTCCGCAGGAGCCCACGTTTTCAACTTCCTGCCGTTGGACCTGAACCACTGGTTTATGGCGGCCCTGGTGGCATTTTCAATAGTGCCTATGGGGGAATTGCTGAAGAAAGCTCTTTTCGGGTGGGATGGCACCAGAGAGTGAAATTCAGAGAATCAAACGGGGTTCAAAACCGGCAAGAGGGCTGAAGCCTAGGAAAGCACTCATTTCCTCACGAGTTACTCCGCCATGTTCAGAAGGGTGACCTGAAGGCGTCTCAAAATAAGGAGTGTGTTTTCCAAATGATAGGGCCAGAAGTTCCGGGGCTCGTTCCAGGCTGACCCTGTTGACGCGTTCACCCATACCCCCTTGTTCGATGAAGGCCCGCCCCTCAAAGACATATGAAGTCGGTTTCAGGGCGTGGATAATCCTCTCCCTGAACCGTGGCTTTGGGTTAAACATAAGGTGTCGGTCACCTCCGGCAACGGGGGCCCTGAGCCATGAGGTTCTGATAGGCACCCTGCGGTTTTTGGACACCACATGGCCGTGGTCGGAAACCACCATCAACAGGGTGCGGTCTGCAAACCGGGCAGTCTTTAGTTTTTCAATCAGTCGGAAAATCAAGGCCAGTTCAGTTTCATATGCTATTCTGCCCCCTCCCCCGTGAAGCGGGCCATCGGGAACATCCAGGTAGGTAAGGGCAAAACGTTTTCCCTTTGAATCAACAGTTTTCCAGAGTTTCTCAAACAGATGACCGTAACCTGAAAAAGTCCTGATTTGTGCCCCACGGGAGGTGTATTTGGTATAAATCGTATCACTGAGGCTGAATTTTATCAGATATTCACTTTTTATCCGATGGCGGGCAAGTTGCTGGAAGATAGTTTCACAACTCATCACCTTCTCTGGTTTTACATCCACTTCAAAACCGTCATAGTCTGAATGAGAAAATGGCCGGAACCAACCCACACCCGGCAGATAAAAAGTGAAACCCAATATACCGTGTTCGGAAGGGGGCTTACCTGTAATGATGGATGTCAGGGCGACAGGGGTTGAGCTGGGTATCACCGACCCGACTTCATGAGTTTGCAGACCCAGCATGTCAAGTAGCCCCCGGTCCTTCAGGTTCTGATAACCCAACCCGTCAAGAACAACCATTAGCACCTTGTCATAGGTTTCTTCCACCAGGCTTCCTGCGGGGGAGTCCACTCCCAACGCAACCCGTACTTCCCGCGAAAAATCCGCGATGTTGTGTTTAAACTCGGGAAAATCAACCTGGCGACCATTCAGGTCTTTCATAAGGATTGCAAAGACGGTGATTTAAATGTCTGTTCGCCCCGGATTTGCTAATCAGCAGTGATGTCGGAAGTTTTTAAAACCCAAACGGCGGGCCATTTTTATGGCCGAATATCCCGAAGAGGAACAGCAAGACCTCCCCGAATATGATGACGAATGGGGTGAGGACGACCTGGACTTCATGAAGGGCATGGAAGAAGCCGAAGATGATGAAGAAGCGGAAATCCATGACCTTGAGCCTGAAACGGATGACGAGGACGGCTGATGCCATCATGCTTTTAATTGCCTCGTCTAACCTTTGAGCCTATGAGGATATTGGTTTGACGCTGACCGTTGATGAAAAGGAGGTGATATCTGAGGCACTTACATTACTGCTTTCAGGTCTTCAATCATTCTTCAGTTTGTGAAATTTGGAAACTTGTTCAGACAAATAATTGCTCAGAGACTTCTGCCGATCAGAGTTGGGCTTGGTCGGCATGCATTTAGTAAATTGGGCATGTATATGCCCGCCCCGCACTCAAAAACATATATTAAATTGTATGCTCAGGTTCTTCGGGTTCTTCGGATTTATCAGATTCATCAGGTCTGGCCAGCCACTTCTCCTCGGAAAGCACCTTTTCCTTAGGTAAACTTATGACGCGACTCACACCCTTGTGCATATAAACCCCGATAATCTGGTCGGCAGACTTAACTGTGATGTCGTTGTGGGTGACCACCAATATCTGAGCGGTTTTGGCCATGTCCATCAGCATGACCGTGAATTTCTGACTGTTGTCCTTGTCCAACGCGGCCTCCACCTCATCAAAAACGTAAAGAGGGGAAGGCTTGAAATACTGGATGGCGAAGATGAAGGCCAGAGCCGTCAGGGTTTTCTGCCCTCCGCTTAGGGCATCTACCGACATCTCCCGGTCATTAATTACCACTTTAATGGAAATTCCAGACAAACCTTCTTCATCCTGTTCTAACTCTAAATCAGCCACCCCGCCAAGCACATGTTTGAAAATACGGGTGAAGTGTTTACGAATGCCTTCGTAGGTTTCCATGAACTTAGTCATTTTCTGGCTTTCAATCTCCTCCACCATCTTCAGAATGGCTTCCCGTTCCTCGGAAAGTTTTTGCAACCGGCCCTCTATTTCCTGGATGAGTCCTTTGATTTTATCAAATTCGTCGCGGGCCCGGAAGTTCAATTCACCCAGCTGGTCAATCTCCTTTAGAACTTTACTCAGCACCTGCACAGGGTTTTCCACAGATTTTACCCCTTCAAACTCTGTGGCCCTTTCATTCAAATCAACCCTGGCCACCTCCAGTTCCTCAAGCTTGCTGGCAAGAATTTTGGAGTTGGCCTGTTCATCAAAAACCTTGGCCTGCAGGTCTGTGACTTTGGATTCAAGCTGGGTCTTCCGGTTTAACCTGATTTTCAACTGACTCTCCATTTCTCCGCGGGTTTTTTCCAGTTTGGACAGCCGGTCCCCAACTTCTTTAAGTTTACCATCAAAACTTTCTCCTTTCTCCATTTCAGCCTGTATTGCGACGGCAAGCTCCTTCAGGAGTTTGGACAACTTGTCCATCTCAGGTACAATCAGCTTGTCCAGAGTCTCACGGTCGACCTTAACATCTGAAGTCAGTTGGATGCGTTCAGTTTCAAGCTGGTTGATTTGGGTTCCAAGATTTTCAAGAGTCTGGAAATCCGGCAGTTTCACTTCTTCAATCCGGATGCGTCCCAATTGTTCCCGGACATGGGACACCGAGGTCTCCAACCGGTCAATGGCCTTGTGACGGCTGGTTTCCTCCACCCCAATTGCCTTCATGCGGGCTTCCACATCCTTCATGGGTTGAAGGTCAAACTTGCGATTCAGTTGTGTCTGCAAAAACACCAGCTTGCCCTGTAATTCTTCCACTTGTTTTTCAGCCTTACTTATCTGGAGGGAAACCGCCTCCATTTTCTGAAGCCGGGCGGCTTCATCTTCAAACTCCATCCGGGAGGGGTGCCCTATTACTTTCAACCCCCGGGTTCTCTGTTTGAGGTCAGCAAGATTTACATCCTTTGGCAGAACTACCGCCCACGTTTTTGCTTCTTTAACCACCTTTTCCAGAGTAGTCAGTTGACTTTCATCCGCCACCGCGCTGAAAATGAAGGGGGCCACTGACGCCAGCTCAGTCTCTTTGAGAGTCTCCCCTAAAAGTCTGAAACCTGCCGCCTTTACCTGTTTGGAACCTGCGGGCATGCCCAAAGCCAGTAAATTGTCTCTCTGCTGTCGCAAACCGGTCAGGTGTTCCCGGGCCTTGACCTCCTCCTGTCGGAGTTTCCGGAACTGAACTTCCAACTGCTTTTGCTGTTCAGTAAAATGCTGACGCTCCGCCTCCAGATTTAACCGCTTCTGCTTCAGGCGGTCCAGCTCATTTTTCAGACTGGTCAGAAACTGCTCATGCGAGCTTCGCTCAAGTTCAAGTTCCTTCAGCTGGAGGGTAAGTTCATTCTTCTGTTCAAGCAGACGGTCAGCCTGTTGCTTGCGTGCCTCGTAAGCTTGACGCGCCCTCGCCAAATCAGTAGCCAGGGTGGCTTGTTTCTCTTTGAGCAACACCAGTCGGCCTTCAACTTCGGTTATACGGGGTTGCTTAGCCTCAAGACCGGTTTCCAACTGGGTCTTTCTCCGTTGAAGGCCTTCAAGCTGGAGCTTAATTGCCTCTTCCCGGCCATGCAGGTTTTTGACTTCCTGAAGACAGGCCCTTTTCTCACCTTCAAGCTTCTCCATTTCAAATTTGACCGCCTCATATTGCTGAATCACTTTAATCTGCCGGGCAACCCCCTCATCCTCCATCTCCCTGTTGAAAGCTTCCAACTCTTCACGGGCGGCTTTGAGCCGGGTCTTGAAATCGGATATGCGCCGGTCAAGCTCCTCACCTTCTTTCAGTTTGCGGGCCAGTTGGTCTTCAAGAGCGGTCTTTTTAACCAGCAGGGAACCAAAACGAGCCCTTTTTTCCAGCTCCTTCAGTTCGTAAAACCGTTCAACCTTCTGTCGTTCATCCTGAAGACCACGATAAATCCGCAACCTTTCCTCATGAACGGCTCCAACTTTTTCCAGTTTAATCTCAACTCCATTCAAATCAGTAAAAGCCCGGGCCTTCTTTTTTTCATAAAGTTCAATACCTGCAATGGTATCCACCAGTGCCTTGCGGTCTCCCGACGACATTTTCACAAAGCGATTGATGTCCCCCTGTTTCACCATATTGTGGCCGTCGGAAAAGATGTTGAGACTGGTGAGTGCATCCAGCACGTTCAGACGAGTGGTCTTGGCATCATTCATGCGATAAACACTGGTGCCGTCGCTGAACAACTTGCGACTTATTTTGAGGCGACCCCCGTCCCCAAGCTCCTCCGGCACTCCGGAGAGCATCAGCTCAACCACTGCATGGTTGGCCCGGGTGGTCTTACCCACATACAGTAGCTCTCTGGCCCGTTTGGACCGCATGGTGGAAAAACTTAAACTGCCCATAACAAAACTGAGCACATCAATGACGTTACTCTTGCCCGCCCCGTTGGGCCCGACTATTGCAGTAACACCCTGATTAAAATTAAGAGTCAGTGGGTGACAGAAGGATTTGAACCCCTTCACTTTCACATATTCAATTTTCGGGCCCTGATTCGCCACAGTTGTCTGCCTCCGCCGGCTACTTATTCGTTTGGGTGATGGTGACCACCTGGTTGAGTTTGGCCATCACTTTTTCAACCGCCTGCCGTATGTCCTCCTCAGGGTCTTCAGGCTTGCCGATGAACGTCTGTCTCTTCTTTTTTTTGAGAATTTCGCCACAAATCCGGTTACCACTTCTGAAAATGGTGACGGACATGTCGGGGAATTTGAACACAACGCTGGTCGCGGGCAATCCTTCAAAATTGCCCGCGTCTTCAAACCGGATTACAGTTACGTCTACCATAAACCCCTCTTTTTTGGCTTTATTTAACGGTTACCCACCACCAAGAGAGTCGGCCTCCCGTTTACCAAAGCCACCCTCCAAACCTGATATGAACCCTGGGAAGTAGGAACTTCTGACAACAGGTGGGTGAGTGGGGTACAATTGCCCACCAACAAGGCGGTTGCCTTTTCCTCCGCCCGCCACGAGGAATTCAGGACGTCTTTTTCAACCGTGAGTGAATTCACCAGGTCATCAACCAACCAGTGAAAACTGAACAACAACAAAATCATAAACATCGGCAACATCATCAAATCCATCCAACCTTTCAAGTCACCACCTCCTACAGGTCAGGTATTCATACCTGCCCGTGTAAGGATTAAACTCAACCTCAGAACCAATTTCGTTTTTCACCCGGTCTATTCTGGAAGTTAAAGAACCCTCAAATTCAAAGGGTGCACCAAAGATTACGAGGCTGTTTATCAGAGTGGAGGTATAACGGATTTCAGAATCCGATGTAAAAGTTTCAAGGGCCTGTTTTGCCCGGATTTCAAAAAGTGAATAGGTTTGAAAAAGTGATATGGAAAGAACGATTAGCAGAAGAGCCGTTAACAAAAATTCAACACTCTTCAAAATCCAACCCCCCTTCAACTGCAGTTATGCTCAAACAGGCGTCACCGGTCAGATTAAGAGTTAGACAGGTTCCCGTCACATTCAATGGACGTCTGGTGGTTGGAGTCTCCAGCCAGATATTTTCCCCGCAGTCCAATCCAATCCAACGGCCGGCATATATTTTTACCGGTAGCTTGAGTTGGGTGCCGGCGGGCCGGCCGGCCACAAAAACGGCCCAGTTTTCCACCCTGTTCAAAACCTGCTTATCAACCGCTTTTTCCAGGTCCTGGCGAATCACTTTGTAAAGTCCAAGAGTGGCAGTCAGATAAGCAACCGCCAGCAATGTGATAACCAAAAACTCCAAAGTCAGCTGGCCTTTGGTCAATCCAACTCCCTCAGCTTCTCAATCAGAGTTTCAACCGCTTCAACATGGGACAACGCCAAAGGCATACGTTCACGTTTGGCCAACTCAACCGCCAGGGGATCGGGCGTTCCCTCAAGGCCATGCAGAATGGCGATAGATGGTCGCAAACTAGTCAGCTTGATGGCAAGAATAGGGCTCCTCCCCCGCTTCACCTGAGTGAATATCAGGGCACGTTGGGTGGTAGTGCCATAAATCATAGACAACTCCAGAGGGCTCAGTTCAAGAATGGCTTTGATGCTGTCCACTACGGTGTAACCATAAACGGCGTTATCCAGATTTTTTTCTCCAACCAGAAATTCACTTTCAGTGGCCCGGATAATGTCCTTGATTTTGCGAGGCTCGTTAAATTCCTTGATGGCGAGAATTGCTTCAAAAAATTTGCTACCCTCCATCAGTTTGCTGTATTCCTTGATGATGGCACCTCCTCTGCTGTCATCAATATCCAGCATACAGGTCACAAGTTTGGCCACAAACCGGGAGCCGGGGGATTTGCGTCTGCCGGATTCATAATCAGAAATAACAGAGGGACTGACTTCAAGTTTGCGGGACAAGTCCTTCTGGGAAACGTTGAAAATGTCTCTCCACTTCCTTATAACGACCCCCGGATTTTCCGCCATGGTGATTTCACCGGCTATACG
>DSCG01000025.1 GCA_011049195.1 archaeon | reverse complement strand
CGCGTTTTTGATCAAACCCCACGAAGGGGGGTTTGTGCGGGAGGAGGGATTTGAACCCTCGCAGGCACTAGCCATAGGGACCTGAACCCTACACGTTTGACCGGACTCCGCCACCCCCGCACACTTTATGGGGGCTTTGGGTTTAAAACTCTTGAGCTTCAGAGCAACTGCAGGACCTCAGTGGGCTTTAGTTTTTCAATGTCCGCGGGCCCGATGGCCAGAGCAGTTTTGGTGCCCGGCTCCAGCTGGGTTCTCCCTGCGTCCTCCACCATATAGCTGGGCAGTTTGTTCTGGTCGGCCCATGCCCTGAATTTGATTAGCTCTTCTTCCCCGCGGATCTTGACCACAATCTTGGCCTCGCTCGCCCTCTCCCAGGCCCTGGCTATGAGGGGGGTGAGTTTGGCGGCCTTGCGGTAGGCCCCAAGGCTGGCGTGGCAGGCCTGGGCGGCCAGTTTGCCCTTACCCATGTCGAGGTCCGTCCGCACCAGAATGACCTGTTTGATTCCAGAAGACATTCTTTTCACCTTTTAGCTACTCGTGCCACCGAAGGTGGCATCCAACGTCTGCGAACGTTGGGTTTTGGTGAAGCTTTTTTGAAAAGCTTCCGCCCCGACCGGGATTCGGACCCGGGTCACGGGATGACTACTCGCGACCCGAGCCTCACGGGCGAGTGGAGCGATTGACAGTCCCGTATGATAACCGACTACACCATCGGGGCACTGGAATAATGCTCATTTTTACATTTAATAAGGTTTCCGTTGAGAATAAATACTCCCCGAGCTTGTTTTCAGCATGGTCGCTTTCTTTGTGTTGCTATTCTGTATATGTCTGGCCTTCATTCCCGGCATCGTGGGGTCCTTTCTCACCAGCCCCCAGATACCTACCTGGTATGCCACCCTGACCCTGCCTGCCTTCGCACCGCCCGGCTGGCTCTTCATGCCGGTCTGGACTTTCCTTTACCTGCTCATGGGCGTGGCCCTCTTCAAAATCTGGAAGGACGGCGTTGACCTGGTGGAGATGCGTCACGCCTACATGGCCTTCGGCGTCCAATGGGTGCTCAACCTGGCATGGTCCTTCCTCTTCTTCACCATGCACTGGCCGTTGGTGGCCTTCATTGAAATCATCCTGCTGTGGATAAGCATTCTGGCGACCATGTATTTCTACAAAAAGGTCAGTCCCCTGGCCAGCTTCCTGATGTTGCCCTACCTGTTGTGGGTGACTTTCGCCGCGGTGCTGAACGGCTTCATCTGGGTGCTGAACCCTTAACCCCCCACGCGATGCCCGTCGGCATCGCGTTTTTGATCAACCCCGCAAAGCGGGGTTGGGACCGCCGAGATTCTACTCGTGATCAGAACCCCTGTGGGGTTCCGATACCTCCCTTTTTGATCAAACTTTTCAGCAGAAAAGTTTGTTTTGGTCAAGGTTTTGGAATCGCCTGCGGGCGATGAGAAAAGCTTGGGACCGCCGAGATTTGAACTCGGGTCACAGATTCCCGAAACCTGCATCATACCAAACTAGACCACGGTCCCCCTGCCAAATAAAGGGGTGGTTTGGCTTTATAAACCCTCATTTATCCATACCCCATGTACGACCGCCAAACCCCACTGGAGGTGGTTTTGGTTGATTTTGACAACTGTCTCTTTGATGAGTGCTGGCCCGAATACGTGGGCCGGAAAATTTCCTGCAACCGCACCTACTCTCCGGGCACCCGGGCCAAGTTCGCCCTTATGGGGATCGCCAGCAGGGTGGGAACTTTTTTCTCGAAAGAGGTGCATCCCAATAAACTCGCTTACAAAGGTTTTGATTGGGTAACTCGGAACAGGACTCTGGACGAGCTGGCAATTGAGAACCCAACAGACCATTACAATGTCTTATTGATGGACCATCTGAAACGGGAGGTAGATGAGGGCCATCAGGTGGTGGTTATGACTTACACTCCACGCCAGGTGGTTGAACGTTTTCTGAAAGACATAGGGGACGAACTGAAAGAGGTCGGGGTGTATGCTCCCGAATTCAAAATTAACGAATACGGAAAAGTGAAAGGTCTGGAAGTGAACGGATTTCACAAAGATAAATTTCATTTGCTTGATGACTTGAAGCGCGAACTTGAAAGTGAATTTCACCGGCCGGTTCACATTTATGCCAGTTATGGGGATCGGAGAAAAGACCACATTGCCGGAAACAATTATCTGGTTTCGTCTGAGAATATCATATCTGTTCCGTCTTGTTAGAATTTGTAAATTCGGTTGAAGTATTCCTTCATCATCCGCCGGGCCGTCATGCCAGCCGAGCTGGCCAGAGCACTCCGGGCCACATCGTAAAATTCCCGTGACTTTTCGTAGAACTGGTTCATGGCCACCTTCACCTTTTCGGCCAGCCAGAGGCTTTGTTCCTCATCCGTGCCGGGCCCGATCATGTAGGCGTTCTGACCATCGATGAGATATTCCGGGACTCCTCCAAAATAAGTGCCCAGCATGGGGGTTCCGTTTATGCAGGCCTTCATCCAGCTGGTGCCACAGGCTTCATCCTTCTCCTTGGGGTTGTCCAGCCAGATGTCGCTACCGGCCACCATGAGTTTGCCCATTTCCGAGTCATAACCCGGTAAAAAGGCCAGTTTGACCTTTCGGGTTCCTCCTATCTGCTGTAGCATTTTTTCTATCTGCTGTATCCCCGCCGTGTCGTGGGGGTGGGCCAGACCTGAATAGACTATCTGAAGAGGATGTTTGCCGGCGTAACTTTCCAGCCGGTCCATCCGTTTCAGCAACAAGTCCATCCTTTTGTAAATGGAAAATCTCCGAGCCGCACCTATGGTGAATGCATCGGGGCTGAAATCTTCACTTATTACCCCATGCTTATTCACATAATCAACCAGGCGGGTTCTGCAACAGGTCTTGGCGTCCCTTAATTCCGGGAAGGTCACCGCCTTGGCATGGGCAAGTCTGCAACTTTCTTCGTGGATGTCCCCAACTGAGGATTCCACCACTTCCTTCACTGACTCGTCCATCCAGCTGAGGCGAACCCCGTTGGTTACATAATCCAGTTCCCACTGGGACATGCACCTCATATTATCTGCATGCATGCGCGACACGGCATTCACTTTGTTCGCTAGTGAACGGAGCACATCGCTGGTATTGATTGAGCCTTCATAACCTATTTTTCCGTAATATTGTTCCACCTGGGTGGCCTCCCATCTTTCATGACCGTGAAGTAGGGGGGTGTGAGTGGTAAAAATTATGGGAGTCTGCTTGCCGGTGGGGGTTTTCCTGACTTCCAGGGCCGCGAAAACCCCGTGACTTTCTTCAACATGGAGGATGTCCGCTTCCAGGTCCTTGAAAAGGCTGGCGGCCACCTTGCCCAGCACAATTTCCTTTTTCAGGCGGTCCTCCTGACAGGCCTCCACATAGAGCCGGGGGGCCAGCTCAGTGTCCACCAGCCATGCGTGGCCATCCCTGTAAAGAGTGTAGGCCACCTGACCGAACTTGGTCCTGATTTCGGCCTCGCCTGCTTTCTTGAAATGCTTGGACGGTGAGTAATCCTGAGTCTCACAAGTCACCTGGCCTTCTTCAATTTTGTGCTGAACGTAACCCTGAGGATAGGCGAAAGTCAGCACATTGACGTCCAGGCCCATGTCTTCAGATGCTCTGAGCTTGTCACCCACCAGAATGCCCAATCCGCCGGCATAAGTATGAATTTTTGGTTTTATGGCGGCCTCCATAGCTACCAGAAGCACCCGGGGTGGTTTGGAGGTTCCGACCATGAGCTTCTTATGTTCGGGCCATAGATAAAGCTTTATTTAGGACTTGAAAGTTTGATATTTATGACTTTTAAGTGGCTGACGATGGTGACGTGCCTGCTGATGGCGGGCTTTGCTTTGGATTATCAGGTTTATCTGGATGGTGCTTCAATAGGGGACACTGGCGTGTACCTGACCCCCGGTAGCCACACTCTGGCTTTAGAGTTACAGGCATCCGACACCACCCTGCTCAACTATTCCATACGAATCACCCCCCGCAATCTTGAACGTATTGTCCAGCAGATGGGGGTGCCTTTGACAAGAGAGATGAATTCCCCACTTCCCGACCACTTCGTTTCAGGTGAAATTGGGGTGGATGTGCCTTCAGACCTTTGCGGAACTTTTAATATTTATGTAGAAGCTTATGTTGAAGAAGGCGGACAAATGACAGTGTATAGCGAGCAAAAGCAGGTGCAGATACCCTGTTCAACTGGCAGAGCCCGTATCATGTCATGGCTGGTCACCCGATTGCCGTGGCCCTTGGTAAGCTGGCTGATGACCCGGTTTATGGGTTAAGTCTGTGCGGGGACAGCTATAAAAAATCCGGATGCGTTATACTTTATGTTAAGCCTGTTTGAGACCTTTTTGGCTACCGTGACCATAGTGCTGTCGGGGGTGTTGCTGGTTCTGTTGGGCCAGACCATGCCAGCAGAGGTAGGGGGTCAGATTGTGGCCTTGGGCACATCTCTGGGCGGGCTTGGACTTTTCGGAGTCATGGCAACCGGGACCCTGATTTTCAGGAACTCTTTTAGGTCTTTTGCTGGTCATCTATATGTAATGGGCCAGCTTGCGGATGTCGGGCAACGCCCTCAGGTAGCTGGTGACCAGAAAAACCAGTTGTAGCACCAGGGGTACCTGTCCCAGAAAACCCCACGCCGTCAGGGTTGCCTGCAAACCTCCATTAATCAGCTTGGAGGGTTTGGAGGAATACAGCCACTTAGCCACGCCCTGCGTCAAAGTATGTTTTTGCTTACCGCCCTTGAGGATGAGATTAAAGTGAGCTACATAATCCACCATAAAATTACGGGCAAATACCAGCACGAAGAAGGCCAGATTCAATCTTTGAAAGTAGAGGTGATATGCAAAGTAACCCAACGTGATGACACGGTCCACTGAAATGTCCATGAATTCGCCATATGAAGTACCTCCCCGTCTGCGGGCAACAATTCCATCAAACACATCTGCGACATAATTCACTATCACCAGAGCCACGTTGACCCAGGGTGATAAACGGGAGGCTACCAAAAGGTGAAAAAACAAAAAGGCCAGCCTTGAAAGGCTGACCAGGTTTGAAGCTTTCATTACCATTCGTGTTCCGGGTTGCGCGGGATGAGTATCCACGCTAACAGGTAAACTCCTGCACCGATACCCCACAGGAACATGGTGGCTGCCCAGATTACTCTTATAAGGGTGGCGTCTACGCCAAGATACTCAGCCAGACCTCCGCACACCCCGCCAAAAATTTTGTCCTTGCCGGACCTGTAAAGTTTTTTGGTCTTGTCTTTGGGGGTCACCCCTGCCTTGACTTGCATACCTAACTGCTTGACTTCCTGGGCGAACTCATTCACCCGGGCTTCAGTGGTGGACAAAGCGGGAGCAACTGCGGTCGGCTTGGTTTTCACGGGGGCCTTCTGGAGTTTTGCCGGAGCTTTTTTGGGTGCGGGTTTGCGCACGGGCTTTTTGCTCGCGGCCTTTTTAGGTTTTGAACCTGACTTGGATTTGGTTGTTGCCATGTTACCCAGACTCGTAAGGGTTTATCAAACTTGTGAAAACTAAAAAGGGGGTTGCCCTTTCAGGCGGACCCCGAATTAAAGTCAACTTTACTTTTTCTTCTTGGTTGTTTTAGTGGTCTTCTTGACCGCCTTTTTCTTGGTGGTCTTTGAAGCCTTTTTTTTCTTGCAAGCCATGCACTTAAGGCGGATCAGGCATATTTAACCTTTGAAAAATGCTGGAAAAAAATGAACGAGGCCCTTGCGGGCCCCGCTTATGTGTGATGTAATAACTTCTGGAAGCGACTTACCACTCCTCGTCGTCGCTATCCCAGATGTCGTCACCATCACTGTCTCCGTCATCATCCCATTTGGTTGGTGTCATTTCCCATTTCATGGATATCACCGTGCCACCCATGCACGTTCATCTATAAAAAACAACATAGTCCCTTTTTGAGGACAACATTTTCAGCCTCCCCGGCCTACAAATCCGCAGATTCACGGCTTTCCCATGGGAAGACTATCCACCTGTCCGTCTCGTCCATCCACAGGTCCGGCTCAAAAGTCCGGTGGGGTTTGACCATGATGACTGCGGTCATCACCTCGTAGCCCGAGGCTTCAAGATGTTTTTTCAGGTCGGCCAGAGTCCGGCCCCAGTCCACCACTTCATCCACCAGCACCACCAGTTCCCCCCGTTCCGAAGGAGCACCCATGTCCTGGTATATGCTGAGTTCTCCTGATCGCATACCCTGATATGAATGAGCTCCGATGCAGTGAATTTCCCAGATACCCAACTCATCCGCCATGATACGGGCGGGCACCAGGCCACCACGGGAAACAGCCACCAGTTTGTGAACGCGACCGGCAAGTAGGGGTTTAAGTCGACGGGCCAGTTCTCGACTGAAGCCGTCAACTTCTTCGTAAGTCAGATGCAGACGTTCTGTGGAGTTGTCGGTCATGTCACCACCCGGCCAGGCCGGTCACCACATGTAGCACCAGCAAAGCCAGGCCGGTGTAGGCCAGCCGGAAGTGCCACTTGATGTTGAGGGTCTTCAGCAGGCCCTTGCGTTTAAGGCCAGCCACTGCACCGGCAGTCAGAAGCACCGTCAGGGCGGTCAGTCCCAGCCAGAGTTCGGAAGTCATAAACCTCAGAAATATAGGGAGTATTATGCTTTGTCTAACTCTGCTGAGCCCCAGACGAGGTTTGAACTCGTGACCTGCTGTTTTCTCGTAGCTTTTTGGTCAAGCTTTTTTCCAAAAAGCTTGTACGAGACAGCCGCTCTACCACTGAGCCACTGGGGCGTTATTCTGCTCAGACCACTCATGGTGCCGAAGGCACCATACCTGCCCATTTTAGTCAAGCTTTTTCTAAAAGCTTGCCACTGAGCCACTGGGGCAATCTAACAGTTTATGAAAAATAAGCCTTATTAAAGCTTGTTTTGTCGGCATGCTAACTTTTTTATAGACCTCTCCCTTTTCACCTTGTGAACCTGAAACCTCTGGGTGAGCTGAATTTCGGGGAACGAACAGCAGAGGTTCTGTGGCTTTCTGTAGAAAATCCCGGTGTGGCTGCCAAACAACTTGATGGTTTTGTGGAAGTGGCTCGTCACGAAACCATGGCAGATGTTGGCAAAGGTGAGAAGGACCTGCTTGAGGCCGGTCTGAAAACAGTCACCCCTGCATTATCCCAGGCCCTTGTGACCACGGGCCACTCCAAGGTGGTGGTTCTTCTAAACAAGAGTCTTCATTCTGCTTCCCTGGGGGAGCGGGAGAGGGGATGGCTCCACAATCGTGTTACTCTGGTGTTTGGTGTTTGGAGAGGTTAAAATGGATTTTGTTGAAGAAGTACTAAAGGCCGAAGCCGAAGCAGACCGCATTCTGGAAGATGCCCGACAGAAGGCCGATGTTGTCAGAGAGGAGACCCGCCGTCAGGAGATGCAGGTGCTTGAAGAGGGTCGCAGGGAAGGTAATCAGGTTTTCAAACAAACCGTTGAAAAACTGGTGAAGGTCGCATTAGTCAAAGCCGAACAGACTTCATCCTCCCAACAGACTGAAACCTCACAAACCATCAAGCAGGCCCGCTCCCGCATACCTGACATGGTTAAAACTTTGGTGAAGGAGGTGGAGAAAGCATGAGTCACGCTGTCAAAGGGGGTCACGGTCACAAGCCGGTAAAAACCCAGGTATCCAAAATAACTGTGGCGGGCCCCCTCAAGGAAGCCTCAAGGGCTTTGTCGGCCCTGGCGTCGGCAGGCATCTTCCACCCTGAAGAAGGCAAGGTCACCGACAGAGGGTTGGAGCTGGAAGGTATGGAGGACCTGGCGGACAGAATAGTCAAGCTGAAAAGTCTGGTGGAATTGATTGGCCCCTTCTTCAAGGGACGCAGGGTGCCCAAGCATCAAACTCTGCCTCTTAAGGACCTCAAACAGAAAGCTGACCAGTTACTGATTAAGGCTGATGAGCACGTAATATCCCTGCTTGAGAAGGAGAAGCAACTGAACCGGGATTTGGAAGCTCTGAAAGAGGATTTACAGGTTATGACCAACCTTAACCAGGACATTGATTTGGGGGTGCTCAAGAGCAGGAACGTTTTCATGGCCGCGGGCAAGATGCCCACGGATGCAGTGAAAAAACTCAAAGAGGATTTAGTCGCCCATCTGCCTGAACATGTTATGATTTCAGGTTTCTGGGACGAGGGATGGAGTTATGCATTTATTGGCGTGATTTTGGGCAACAGCGACAAGCTCAAGCAGATGTTGGATGAGCACAAGTGGCTGGGCATTCACATCCCAAAGGCATCGGGCAAAATCTCCGAGATTGCAGACATTCTGAAGGCTCAGATTAGGGCGACTGAAAAAGTCATTCACCAGGCCCGGAGTCAGCTCGTGGATGCTGTGGCTTCACTTTATCCCAACCTGGTGGCCGTGCTGGAGATGTTGGAGAATTATTATCGCGTTGTTGAATTAGCCAAATACGCCCGGCAGACCAAATACGCCTTTTTTCTGGAGGGATGGGTTCCCAAATCCCAGAAGGTTGCCCTCCTCAAACTGATGCAGAAAACGGACGGCGTAGTGGTTAAGGAGCCGGAGTTTGACCCCGAAGACGCGCCGGTGTTCATACAACACAACAAGGTGTCCAAGCCGTTCTATTCCGTGCTGTCTCTTGTGGGTCCTCCCAAAGAGGGTAAGTTTGACCCGACCCCCACCTTGGCACTGACCTTCCCTCTTTTCTTTGGCATGATGGTGGGCGATGTGGGTTATGGGGTGTTGATAACCCTGATGGCCCTGCTACTCAAAGACCAGATGAACGCCCTGTTCAAATCCCTGCTGGGCAAGGAGTTTGGGGATTTCAGCAAGGTTCTCCTGATTTCGGGCATCACCAGTATAATTTTCGGCTTTCTGTTTGGAGAGGTCTTTGGTAACCTGGCCCATGGTCTGTTGCGTCCCATCCTTTTTGACCGTTTGGAAGGGATTGTTCCCTTAATGGTTTCCTCTGCGGTTATTGGAGTGGTTCATCTGAACTTTGGTCTGCTCATCAAGTTCTTCCAGGAGCTGGCTCACAGTGCAACCCACGCCATTTTGGGGGTGGGATCATGGTTTCTGCTTCAGGGGGTGGTCGTCCTTCTGGCTTTGGGTCAGACGACTCCGGGCTTGGTGCTCTTAACCATCAGTGTAATTTTCATGGGCAAGTTTGAAGGTATCCAGGGCGTGCTGGAAATTCCGGGCTTTGTCAGTAATGTGTTTTCCTACATGCGTCTGGCTGCCATTGGGTTGGCTTCAGCGGGAATTGCTCTGGCTATGAATGTGCTTGCCAGCATGGCAGGAGCCGTGGCCGGTATTTTGGTTCTGATTTTAGGTCACAGCCTCAACCTGGTGCTGGCCATTCTTGACCCTTTTATTCAGTCCACCCGTCTCCACCTGGTGGAGTTCGGTGGCAAATTTTATACGCCTGCGAGAAGGCACTATACGCCTTTCTCAATCAGCAATAAATTCACTGGAGGTGAAATGATATGGATGGATTGACAGCAATAGGTGTAGGAATTACTCTGGGACTTTCGGCTATTGCCACTGCCCTGGCGGAATCCTCAATTGGTTCCGCGGCCATCGGCGCCATGGCAGAAAAGGAGGAACTCTTTGGTAAAGGCCTGGTTCTCACGGTCATCCCTGAGACCATTGTGATCTTCGGGTTCGTCATTGCCCTGCTGATGATAATGGGTGTGTAAGCATGATGCAGTTGACGGAGGCTATTCTGGCCCAGGCCAAGGCCGAGGCCAGGAAGCTGATGGACGGAGCCAAGCTTGAGCGTGAGCGCCGCCTCAAAAAAGCCAAGGAGGACGCGAAAGCGGTTATAGACCGGGCTCTGGCGGACGCCAAAAATGAAGGCAGAGCTGAAGCCATGGTTGAGGCCACCCGCATATCGCGAAGAACCCATTCCAACGAAATGGCGGATCGCAAGGAGGTGTTTGATGACTTCCGGAGAGCAGTTGAGAACGGCCTCCGCAAGAATCCCAAGGCTCTGTTTGAAAAGGCGGTTAAGGAGGCCAAACACCAGTTCAAGCAACCTGTAGTTGAAGCCGGACCTTCCTTTGTGCCCGTGCTGAAACAGATGAGGGTAGCCGCCAAGTCCGTTAAAGGTCTGGATGGTATGCGCATCGGCCAGGATGGAGTCTGGCTGTCCGTGGAAATTCGGGACATGGTGGACCAGTATTTTGAAATCCACTACGCCGATTTGCTGGAGAGCCTGTTTGGGGGTTGAAGCATGAATTTAGGGACCAAAAAGGAGGCTGACTTGTGAATTACCCCTATGTCTGCACCCCGCTCCAAACTCAATTGGACCGGGACCAAAAAGGAGGCTGACTTGTGAATTACCCTTATGTTTGTACTCGGGTCCGGGCTCGCAAAGGCCAACTGCTCAAGGATGACGACTACAGAAAACTGGTGACTTTGCGGAGCACCGCCGACATTCTGGCCTATTTAGGCAAGGGACCTTATCAGTCAGACTTAGTGGAAATTCCCGGCAGGTTGGACAACCTGGAACTGCTTCACATGGCCACCTTCCGCAACTACGGCAGGTCCGCCATGGAAGTCTACCGCATGACGGCTGACGGTTTCAAAGGAGAGCTTTACCCACTTTTCATGAAACTGGACATGCTCAACATGCTCACCGTTCTGCGTGGCAAATATGGAGAATTGACCCGCCAGGAGTTGGAGCATTTGCTGGTGCCTGCGCCCACTATCAAGCCCCGCCTGTTGATGAACATGTATGATTCGGACAGTCACAGCATCCTCCGGAGTTTTGGCCAGAATCTCTTACTGGGTGGCATCAACCCGGATATGTCTCACCGTGAGATTGAGAACCGCATTTATTTCAACTGGTTGCTCATGTTGAAGCGACTGGAAAAAGTGAAGATTCTTAAGAACTTCATCCAGGAAACCCTGTTTGTTTATGATCTGATGAACCTGGTGAAAGCCAGAGTTTATGGAGCTCCGTTGAATGAATTTGTGAGTGGTAGGACCACGACTTTCCTCAAGTATCAGCATCAGGAGGACCTGTTCAGGGCAATTCAACAGACCTTTGACCTGGGGGGTGTTGAGCCCCACGAACTTGAAAATCAACTGGAGACCCGCCTGCTCCGCAAGGGTCTCCGGCTCATGCGCATGAACCCCATTTCCGCCGGACCCGTCGTGGGTTTCCTACAGGCTAAGGAGCTGGAAGCCCGTAATCTACGGGTCATCGGCTTTGGGGTTGAGACGGGCATGTCGCCCGCAGATATAAGAGGTGAACTCATACATGAAAGTGGCCGTGGTGGCTGACCTTGACAAGTCCGTGGGTTTCAGGCTGGCAGGTATCACTGAGACCTACTACCGGCCGGATGCGGTCAGGGAACTCATGGGTCGACTGGACGTAGCCATCGTCTTCGTCCAACAGGCTCTGGCAGACCAGCTGGACCCGCGCACCAGAAAGCAGATGCAGGATTCGGTGCAACCCGCCTTCGTCCAGCTGGAGGGTGAGGACGCCGACATGAGGGCTCTAATCAAACAAGCCTTGGGCTTTGAAATGAAATCATAAAGGTGAAAATATGACAGGAAAAATAGTAAGAGTTACAGGTCCTCTGGTGGTGGCCAGAGGTATGCCAGGCATCCAGATGTATTCAGTGGTGCGAGTGGGGGACATGGGCTTAGTGGGTGAAGTCATTAGAATAGAGGGTGAGGACGTCTTCATTCAGGTTTATGAGGATACGTCAGGCATCAGGCCGGGCGAACCAGTAGAGGACACCGGAACCCCCCTGGTGGCCGAGCTGGGGCCGGGCCTGTTGAGCTCCATTTATGACGGGACCGAGCGTCCTCTGGTCATTCTCAAGCAGGAGGGTGATTATGTGGTGCGTGGGATTTCAGCTCCTGCCCTTGACCGAAAAAAGAAGTGGAAGTTCAGACCCACGGTCAAGAAGGGCGATGAACTGGACAAAGGTGCTATTATTGGTGAAGTGAAGGAATTCAACATCATTCACAGAGTCATGCTTCCTCCTACGATTGGAGGCAAGGTTGAAAAAATTGATGAAGGTGAATTCACAGTTGAGGAAATTGTGGCGGTTGTGAACGGAAAATCCCTCACCATGATGCAGAAGTGGCCAGTCCGTATTCCAAGGCCGGTGCGACAGAAACAGGACCCCAACATTCCACTGGTTACAGGCATGAGGATTCTGGACGCCCTGTTCCCTCTGGCTAAAGGTGGAACCGCGGCTATCCCTGGCGGGTTCGGTACGGGCAAGACGGTCACCCAGCAGTCGCTGGCCAAGTTCTGTGACGCAGACATCATTATCTATGTGGGTTGCGGTGAACGGGGTAACGAGATGGCGGACGTTCTGCATGAGTTTCCCGAGCTTGAAGACCCACGGACAGGTAAGCCATTGATGCAAAGAACGGTCCTTATCGCCAACACGTCAAACATGCCGGTGGCAGCCCGGGAGGCTTCAGTTTATTTGGGAGCTACCCTCGGTGAATACTACCGCGACATGGGTTACGACGTGGCTTTGATGGCGGACTCCACCTCCCGGTGGGCCGAGGCTCTGCGCGAGATGTCCTCCCGTCTGGGGGAGATGCCGGGTGAGGAAGGTTACCCTGCCTATCTGTCGTCACGCGTTGCCCAGTTCTATGAAAGGGCCGGACGGGTGAAAACCCTGACCGGAAACGACGGTTCCCTGACTATGATTGGAGCCGTCTCTCCTCCGGGTGGTGATTTTTCAGAACCTGTAACCCAGAACACTCTCCGTGTTGTGAAGGTTTTCTGGGCCTTGGACAAAAGGCTGGCCCAACGGCGCCACTTTCCCGCCATTTCCTGGCTTAACTCTTATTCACTTTACACCGAAGAGGTGGCGGACTGGTGGGTTAAAGGAGTGAACCCTCAAACCACAATTTTGCGTGATTGGGCGTCTGGCCTCTTGCAAAAGGAGAACGAGTTGCAGGAGATTGTGCAGTTGGTTGGTCCCGATGCACTACCTGACCGTGAAAAGGTTATACTGATGGTTGGCAGAATATTACGCGAGGATTTCCTGCAGCAGAACGCCTTCACTGATGATGCCTTTGCCTCTCCCCAGAAGCAGATACGCATGTTAGAGGTCGTGAAAGCTTTCAACACCTATGCCATGCAGATGTTGGAAGAGGGCAAGTCCGCGGGTGACCTTCAGGTTCATGACGCAGTACCCAGAATCGCCCGCCTGAAGGAGAAGATGGGCGACGAGTTTGAAAAGGAGGCTACATTAATTGTGGGGATGGTGGTGTAAATGGCATTCATAAAAGAGTTTCAGACGGTAAGTGAAATCAAAGGACCGCTCCTTTTCGTGGAAGGTGTAGAAGGTGCAGGTTACGACGAACTGGTGAGAATCAGAACCGCCGACGGCGACCTGACCGGTAAGGTGCTCGACGCCCGCAAGGGCATGGCAGTGGTCCAGGTTTTTGAGGGCACCTTCGGGGTGTCCAAGCAGGCCCGGGTTCGCTTCACTGGTGACGTGGTCCGCCTGGGGGTGGGTAGCGACATGGTGGGCCGCGTGTTTGACGGTCTCGGCAGGCCCATAGACGGCGGTTTGCAGCCTAAACCAGAGGAAAAACTGGAAATCACCGGAGCCGCTCTTAACCCAGTGTCAAGGTCGGTGCCCCAGGACTTCATCCAGACAGGAGTCAGTACTATTGATGTCATGAACACTTTGGTGCGTGGCCAGAAACTGCCCATCTTCAGTGGTAGTGGATTGCCCCACAACAAACTGGCGGTTCAGATTGCCCGTCAGGCCACAGTGAAAGGGACTGAAGGTTTCAACGTCATCTTTGGTGCCATGGGTATTACTTCGGAGGAGGCCAAGTTCTTCATCCGTGAATTTGAAAGAACGGGGGCCATTGAACACTCAACCCTGTTCCTGAATCTCGCAGACGACCCTGCCATTGAACGGCTGATGACTCCCCGGATGGCCCTGACTGCTGCAGAGTATCTGGCATATGAACAGGGCATGCACATTTTGGTTATTCTGACAGATCTCACCAACTATTGTGAAGCTCTGCGCGAAATCAGCGCGGCCCGTGAGGAAATTCCGGGTCGGCGTGGTTACCCGGGTTACATGTATACCGACCTGGCAACCCTCTACGAAAGAGCGGGACGTGTTCATGGCAGGACGGGGTCTATCACTCAGATGCCTTTTCTGACCATGCCCAACGACGACATGACGCATCCCATTCCCGACCTGACGGGTTACATTACCGAAGGTCAGGTAGTGTTGAGTCGTGCCCTGCACCGGCGCGGTATTTATCCGCCCATCAACCCGTTACCCAGTCTGTCAAGGTTGATGAACCAGGGTATTGGCGAGGGCAAGACCCGAGACGACCACTATGGTGTATCCAACCAGCTCTATGCCTTTTACGCGGAGGGTATGGACCTCAGAAACCTGGTGGCCATTGTCGGGGAGGCTGCTTTGGGGGCCAAAGACCGCCAGATTCTCAAGTTCGCCAATGACTTTGAGGACCGGTTCATCAGGCAGGGTTTCCACGAAAACAGGTCAGTGGAAGTCAGTCTGGATATTGCATGGGACCTCTTCAGCGAGGTTCCCGAAACCGAACTGAAGAAAATCAAGACGCAGTTTATTGAGCGTCATCTGAAGCAGAAGGGAAAAACAGATGGAAGTGAAGGCAACTCGAAGTGAGCTAATTAACCTCAAGCAGAAGGTTAAACTGGCTCGGGGGGGTAAGGACATTCTCAAGCGTAAGCTTGACGCCCTCGTGGTTGAACTCATGAACATGCTTGACAAAGTCCGTGAAGTTCGGAGTGAATTCAACGTTGCTTACGAGAAGGCCAACAAAGCAGTGGGTATTGCTATTGCATATGACGGGTTGGCGGCTCTCAAGAGTATCAGTGCTGTTAGCGGTATGAAGATTGATGTGGACCTGAAACCCAAAAATATTATGGGAGTTAAGGTTCCGGAGGTGAATTATTCACTGGAGGAAAGAGGACAAGTGGCGTCCCCGTTCACAACGTCTCTTCGGGTTTATAGGGTAAAACATGCTTACGAGGATGTTGTGAAAAAGGCCATGGATTTGGTTGAAGTGGAAATTGGTGTAAAACGACTGCTCAAAGAAGTTGAATCCACCAAGCGACGAGTGAACGCTTTGGACTATAAGATAATCCCCGAAATGGAAGGAGCCATACAGTTCATTCGCTTGCATCTGGACGAACTTGAACGGGAAGATTTTGTGAGGTTGAAACAAGTTGCCGCCGGTTGATTTCATCATGCACGTCATCTTTGCAGTTTTGGTGGCTATGATGGTGGTAGCCGAAAACCCCCTGGTCAGGGCTCTTTGGGCGGTGCCTCTCATTCTGGTGTTTCAGGTGGGCTGGCTGATGGCCAAACTCCGAAGCGCAAAGACTTCTGAAAAAAATGTGGAAATCCCGAAAACTGAAAAAGTGCGGGCCCGAGGGGGGTCGAACCCCTGACCATCAGGTTAAGAGCCTGACGCTCTACCGACTGAGCTACGAGCCCTGCAGTTTATGTGGCGGTTGAGTCATTTTAAGCTTTTCTGAGACATAAGCCTTTTTAGGGGGTAACTTACTTGTTTTCATGCAAGCCAAGAAGTTGTTTCTGGGTGCCGACCACGCCGGCTTTGAACTCAAACAAGCCATCAAGTGGATGCTGGAAAATTCCGGTTATGAGGTGGAGGATTTAGGGGCTATGAAATTTGATGTGGATGATGATTATCCTGATTTTGCCATGAAAGTTGCAGAGCGCATCCGGACCGAAGGTGGTCGCGGTATTCTGGTGTGTGGCACAGGTCAGGGTATAGCAGTGGCGGCCAACAAAGTGCCCACCATCCGGGCATACACCTGTTGGGACGAAGTCACCATAAAATGTGCTGCAGAACATGGGGACGCATCCATCATCTGTTTAGGGGGCAGAACTCTTTCAACGGAAGCTGGAGTTGAACTGGTCAAGCTCTGGCTCAAATTGGATTTCTCCAACGAGGACCGCCACATCCGGCGCATCGCCAAAGTGAATGAACTTGAAAAGAAATTCACCGAACTTCTGTCTCAATAGGGGTCCCATTCTTTAACATCAGTGAATTTTGGATATCTCCCGTAAGGATATTGAGTGAATAGCGGACCCCAACCCATCTGATTGAAAGTCCGGATGTGTTTTTGGCCTATGGTTGGGTACCAGAGCTGGTCGTGAAAAAATCCCGACGCAAAAATGAACGTCCTGAAAATGGGAGAATGAAACAGCCACCTATGAAGCCAAGGTATGCCTGCTGTGCCCTTGCGAAGTCGCTGGTCCCAGCGGATGACTACGCTTTTGCGGGTTTTGAAGCCGAAATTCAATGCCAGGGCCTCCTTTCGGTCCATGCCTACTATCTCCATCTGCTTGATGTCAGCCGTGCCCAAACCCCGGTCGTGAGCCATCTTCAGATAAGGGATACTCATTGGGTCAAAACCCATGATGTCCGCGGCGAAAGCATCAATGGCCACCTGGTCGTCACTTGCCAAAATAATGTTTCCTTCATAGGGAACCATGGTTCGCGGACCCGCCCCGTCGCCACATACCGTGCCGTCCATAACCGCCAATATGCCTTTGTGAATTTCTTTTTGTATGGCCAGCAAATCAACCAGCACCTCGTGAATTTTTTGGTGGGCATGATGGCGGTATTTGGGAATCAGGCCACCGAACGCATTCTTCATAGCTCCGGTGGTGGTAGTGTGACCGTGGGTTTTCACAGTTGGCAGGTGAATGACATTGGTGCCAAGAAACATTTTCGGGACACTAATACCCGGAAAAAGTTTATCCATGGCTAACATCTCTGCTTTTGGTTGGTAATCTATCCACTCCACATCTGTCAGAGGTTCAAAAGGGGTTCCGTATTTTTTCAAGACGGGTAGCCACTTGTTGCCGTATGCCCCCTTCCAAGGGTGGGTGACCACTGTCTGGTTCTCCACGGGATGAAGGTGTTTCGGTTCGTAACCATCATCAATCAACGTTTTCAGAACGCCTTCCAACTGCCAGGGTGGGGTTGAACAAGCGGGATAAAACTTAGTCCATGACAGATTAATCTTAAGCACGGTTTCATAAGCCTTCCTGAGAACTTTACGGGAACTTGCTAGTTTCATCAGGCGGGCATAATCTTTAACCACGGTTTCAGGGGAGGTCTTCAGGACGGCAATTTTACTCATCTTTATGTCACTGGGGAGGCCTTAAAATAGTTATTAAGGGCATGGGTATTTTCATAATATGAAAATTGTGGATGCTTTGAGAAAGCCCTTTACCGACTGGGGCAAACTGGCCATAGGTTCCCTTTTGGGCCTGGTTCCAGTGGCCAACCTGGCGGTGATGGGTTATGGTTTGCAGAACGCCAAACTGGCTGTGGGAAAACACGCCGAAGACCTACCTAGCTTCTCGTTTGAGAGCTGGATTCTGGGTCTCAAATGTGCCGTGGTTGGTGGAGTGTATGGATTTTTCAACCTGCTGGTGCTGTTGCCCTTCATTGGAACTTCCCTGATGACCCGGCTGGCTCTCTACACACCTGGAGACCCGATGTGGCCTATGGTAGCAACCATAGTCACCAGCTCCCTGGTGATAATCCCCATCACTTTGTTGATGGTGCCTGTGCATCTGGCGGCCCGGTTGAGACTGGCCCAGACGGAAAGTCTGGCAGTAGCCTTCAGGTTCAGGGAAGTGTTCAGACTGGCCTACAACAGTAGCTTCATCCGAAACTTTCTGGTGGCCGGTCTGCTGAATCTGGCCATAGCCATAGTGATGAGCTTCATCCCGGTGGTGGGTTGGGCCGTGGCGGGTTATGTGACCATGGTCTGCTTCTGGACTTACGTGGGGGCCAACACCCCCGCGGTTATCAAATAGGGCGGGCAACCGCCCCTCATTTTTTAAATCTCGCCATAATCACCTGTATGACACTTGAAACGACTAACTTATGAAAATGATGCTGGAACTTGACTACAATTCCTATGACGTTCCACAGGATGGTTTTGAGCATCCGGTTTTTTATGTTGCGGTGGAACCGCTTCATCAGGATACTCAAAATAACGAAGAGATCCTGATATACGTCAGGGGACTTTACGTGACAACCAAAAGTCTGGGCGAAATTCCAGAATCCTCCCAAATTCTGAAACATCTTTTGCTTGAGAATGACTGTTTAGTATACAATAAGGAACCGTTGGTGTTCATTGAATTAACAGGTCGGAGAGGTAAACCAACCCAACACCTCTGGCGGATTGAAGGTGAAGGTGAAAACATGAAAACTAACTATTTTCGGATAGCTCCTGAATTGGTGAAAGAATTAGAAACACATTTTGATGCGTATAATTTATTGCAACGTCCTGAATACTTCAACAGAGTTCTGAATTTGAGACATCAAGAAAGTTTATGATGGGCCCGTGGAGTTCCGAAGCCACTTAACGAAGTGGCACTGACGAGTTCATAATTCGTAAAGTTTGGGCCCGTGGAGTTTCGAACTCCAGACCTTCGGCTTATCAGACCGACGCTCTACCGACTGAGCTACGGGCCCGCGTAGTTTATTGCCCGGGTTGGCTTAAAATACCTTTCGCACCGCTTTTGGGGAAATTCTTAGGATACCCCCCGGGAGGCAGCCGAATCAAAAAATTGGCGTGCTACCGAGGAAGCAAAGCGGACTAAGGTAGCACTGTTTTGGTTGAGCTTTTTCTAAAAGCTCAATTGGGCAGAATTCAAAATCCTTTCTAATTGCTCAGTTTTGGTTGAGCTTTTTCTAAAAGCTCAATTGGG
>DSCG01000023.1 GCA_011049195.1 archaeon | reverse complement strand
CGGGTGACGCGGGGGTTCGCGAAGGGGCGAAGCCCCTTGCCGCGGGTTCAAATCCCGCCTGGCCCGGAAGCTTTTAGAAAAAGCTTCACCAAAAACGCGTCACCTGCGGGTGACGCGGGGGTTTGGAAAGGCGGCCTGCGGGTCGCCCTGAGCTTGCGAAGGGGCGAAGCCCCTTCCGTTCAAATCCCGCCCAATCCACCCGCAAAAACCTCTGCACCCCCATGCCAAAAGTTTATCAGTCCTCCCTTTCACCCCCTTAAGTGGTTGAGGTTCCCCGTTGGTTGTCCGCCACCATGTTCATTCTGTTGGCCGTGGTCTGCATCAGGTTGGCTTCAGATGCATCGGGGCTGAAACAGGAGGTGGCCCGGCTCAACACCTCCCTTGTCAATGCGACAGAGGAAACTGCCGGGCTGGAAAGCCGGCTCGCTCTGCTCGAGGCCGGATTTCTGAAGCTTGAAAACTCCCTGGCCCTTCTCAACCTGACCTTTGAAACCAAACTACTGGTTCAGGAGGCCGAACTGAACCGGCTGACCACGGAATTTGCTGAGATGGAGGACCAGTTGGTGTGGTATTTTGACTGGTTTGGTGCCAATTCCAACCTGGGATCTGCTGATGCTTTTACCCTCTCCCCCTTTCTCCGGGAGTGTGTTACAGGAGTCATCAAACTTCCCTGTGTGGCTATGAAGAATGAGAAGAACCTCGGCCTCGGCTATCTTGACGACCTGTCTATCGGCCGTGCCGACTTCATTCAGAATGTCAGCTTCACTCTGAAAAGGGGTGGGGGGGACTGCGAGGACCTGGCCGTCCTTTTTATGGCCGAGCTGAATTATCTGAGGTCGGCATACAATCTCCCCTTTGAGACTTTCGTGCCCGCGTGGGACCGTGAATACATTATTGGTGGGGGCTACTACTTTCCAGATGCCGAAGCACACTCCCTTCAGGGTTCCCGAGTTTATGTTGCCTGTTACTCTCAGCCCACTCAGGGCCACTGTATAAACGCCATATGTTCGGAAGACCTGGTGGCGGTAATCCAGAGAGATAGGAGGGCAGACCACATAAACGAGTTCTGTGATTTTGTGGAACCTCAGGAATACGGCATCCTGAAAGTTCTGACAGCTGAGGCGGGGCGGACGTGGCTGTATGACGGCTTCAATTACGACCCCTTTCTGGGCTGGAGGCTTTTCATCTCCTCTGAAGACCTTTGTATGGAGACTGAAGCCGGATGGAAATGCTTTACCGACTACAGCGAAAGGCTGGCTGAACTGCTAGGCTCCTGATGATTAAATGTTTATGTGGCGGAGCTCGGCATACTTCTTGGTCAGGCCCTTCTCGGCAGCGATGTTCCGCATCAGAATGTTCAGCACCACGGCCGCCCTGAAGTAAAAAGCCTGGGGCTTCTCATCCCTTATCATGCGGTAGTCGTCGTTGCCACCGCCCAGCACCAGGTTGGCATCGCAGGTCTTAAGCCAACCGGCCTTACGACCCACCACGGCCACCACTGCGGACATGGCCTTTTTGGTGCCCAGGTCCAGACTCATCTTGTCATGGATTTTTTCAATCAGCCGGCCGTATTCCTCATCCGCGGACCCTGAAATAATTAGGGCCAGCTCGTGCCTGTCCAGAGGGGGGGAGGTCGGGTCGTGACTCATCCTCAGGTTCATCTGGTAGTGGGAGCCCCGGTTGGCAATCATGCTCGCCACTGAGTTGCTACAGCCCTTGCTCACCAGCAGAATGCCACTGTTCCAGTAGGCGTTCAGCCAGTTCTTCATGACCTTCAGCTCCTCCCGGTTGGCATCCATCCAGGTTTGCAACTCCCTTATTTCCTCATCGGGCTTTATGGGGGTGTCCCTCAACAGATTGCCCAGCAGATACATGTAAAACAGGGCCTTCTCTTCGGGCAGGTCGCCCATGGTGGGCTGGTCGGCAGTCACCACCTGTCTCTCAAAATAGGTGCCTTCAGGGGACTTGGGCCTTTTGGGCAGGTCCACCACAAGGTCGGAGAGCTTGGCCAAGGGGGAGGTTGCAAAAGACGTGAAGCCTACAATCGTGACTCCTATTTCTTTAAGCTCCCGGGCCAGTTGAACCATTTCCCCCGTGGTGCCACTGCTGGAAATCAGGAGGGCCACAGTTTTGTGTTTCTTTATCTGGTCCAGAGGGGGCAGGCCTGCATCCCGATAGTAGAAAGGCTGAAGAGTGGGTGTCCTAAGGACTCTGGCCCCGATTTCGGCCACATAACCGGAGCGACCCTTGCCACCCGTAATGACCAGAGTGGATTCTTTGATGAGGGTGTTGATTTTTTGCAGAGCTCCCTTTTCGTCAGAGTCCAGTTGAAAATTCCGGAGATAGGCCACCACTTCCTTCATGTCGGGCATGAGAGGGCAAACCCTATCAGCTTTAAATCTTAACCCTGCCGGGACCTGAAGCTCAGAGAGTTTCAGAACTTCCACATCTGGACGGCCTCAACCACGCAGAAGACGCCCAGAATGACTAGGCCCAGCACATCTGCCAGAATGGCCAGGAAGCTGAAGACCCCTGCAAACAGGATGCCCCAGCTCTGACCAGCATAGGGGGCGAAGGCGTTGGCCAGGCTGTTCAGGAAGAGGCCCGACAGGGTGAGCATGACTCCAACGCCGATGCGCTCCAGATTTATGCGGGGGAACTTGGCCACCCCCCACAGCCACACGAAGACGGGTAGGATGAGGTAAGGGGTGTTCACGATGGTGGTGACGATGTCTGTCATGTTAAAATATGACGTTTCCAATATTAATGCTCTTCAACCCATGCCACCGAAGATTGCATCGGGGTTTCAAAAGGGGCGACGCCCCTTTGCGACCGCCGGGATTTGAACCCGAGTCACGAGCTTGGGAAGCTCAGATGCTAACCACTACACCACGGTCGCACCAATCAACGCGTTGCGTCGCGCCGTTGGATCACATACGCCACCAACTACATTTGGTAGTGTGAGCAATTTAAAGTTTTACGACAGCCGAATGAAAGAACAGCTCGATGCAGGAAATTGTTTCCGCTACTTAAACCGCTCCCACAGCTCCTCAGTGGACCTCTGGGGCCTCTCCGGGTAGGCCTCGTGCCAGACCTTGACCCCCACTTTTTCCTCCAAGGTTGGATACTGGGTTTCGTAGAACACGCCGACGGGGATGCGGATGCTATCCTCCTTGGTGTAGTTCCAGCTCCGGGCATTCTTCAGGGCACCCTCCAGGTCCGAAGGCTCAATGCGGTACATTTTGTCCTTGACGAACTCCCTCACGTCCTTGAAAGTGATGCAGGGCTGGAGAATTTCAACCAGGGCCGCCCCCTTGTGCTTCATGGCACGTTTCAGAGTGGCCGTCAGGTTCTGAAGGTCCAGGGCATATTCCCGCGCCACAAAAGTGGCTCCGGATTCAAGGGCCAGCACCACCGGGTTGATGGGCCGGAAGGGGCTTCCGTGAGGCGTGCTCTTGGCCACCGCCCCCGGTTCTGAGGTCGGCGTCACCTGACCCGTGGTCAGGGCGAAAATCTGATTGTTGTGTAGCAGGTAGGTGGCATCCAGGTTGTAACGGCAGAAGTGAATGAAGTGGGCCATGCCTTCAGCCAGGGCATCCCCATCACCGGAGAAACCGAGCACCTTTAGGTTGGGGTTGGCTAACCGGATGCCGGCCATAACGGGTGGAACCCTACCGTGCAAACCGTAAAACCCATTTATGTCAAAGTAGTCGTAGATTTTGGCGTGGCACCCGATGCCGGCCACACATGTGAATTGTTCCTTTTTGCATGCTCCTTCATTCACCAGGTCGGCCATGGCTTTCTTCACGGCCGCCAGTATCATGAAGTTGGTGCAGCCCGGGCACCAGGTGTTCGGGACCGGCGTGTTGAAATCATTTGCGTTCATGCAATCACCCTCCTTATTTTATTCACAATCTCACCACCCGTGAAAGGCCGGCCATCATATTTCACTATTGTGTGGTCAACCTCAAGGCCGGTGTGTTCCTTCAAAATGCCGGCGAGGGCACAGGTCACAGAGTTTTCCACGGCCGTGATGGTTTTGGCCCCTTTGAGGGCCTCTTCCACTTGTTTTTTGGGGAAGGGGGCCAGATAAGACAGCTGAACGAATTTTACAGAAGCTTGGTCTAGCCGGGCCAGAGCATCCAGAATGGCCCCTTTGGTTGAACCCCACGATAATATCACATGCTTTCCCTTACCATAAACTGAAACGGGTTCCAGTTTATTCACAGCCTGCTCAAAGGTACGGGCCTTCTTCAATCGTTTATTCACCATCTTCAAAATAGTTGGTTCATCTTCAATTGTATAACCGTATTCGTCATGTTCATAACTGGTGGCCCGGAGAGTTCCATTCACTCCCGGGGCTGCCATAGGGCTCACTCCCTCCTCCGTTATCTTGTAACTCATGTGGGAATCAGTTGCTTTCACCAAACCTCTCTCGGAGTTCACTCTGGGCTCCGGCAGTGAATCATGTGTGTAGTTGCTTTCACTCAGATGCTTGTCGCTGATGAGCAGACTGAGCACTCTGAATTTTCGGGTGAGATAGAAAGCCTCCACCGTTCTTTCATGGGCCTCCTTGGCGTCTCCCGGGACGATGACGGCCCGTGCAAATTCACCGTGACCTATGTTGAGGGCAAACTTTATGTCGCCTTGCCCGGTGTAGGTGGGCACTCCCGTAGCGGGCCCCGTCCTCATGGACAGGTAGGCCACCAAGGGCAGTTCGCTTATACCCTGCAGACTCAAGGCCTCACCCATCAGGGCCAGCCCTCCCCCGCTGGTGCCAATCATGACATTTGAACCGGCGAAGCTGGCTCCAAGGGCCGCGTTTGCCACAGCAATTTCATTTTCCAGCTGGACGGTTCTGTAGTCAAACTCCCGCTCCAGCTCGGCCAGCACGTGGAGGACGGGCGTGGCGGGGGTCATGGGATAGGCAAAGTAAAGGTCCATGCCGGCGGCGATGGCCCCCAGAGCAATGGCACAGCTACCGCTGATGAAGTAACCAGGCTTTCCGCCTTCTTTTTGTGGGAGGGGTGTCGTCTTGCCGGTGTAGGCCTGAAAACCCTCCCAGGCCACCTTGCGGTTGATGTCGGCATGCTTGCCGAAGTCGGCCAGGGCCTCCATGAGGGGTTGGGTGTCGTGGCCGATGGCCTTGTAGAGGGCCCCCAGAGTGGCGGTGTTGCCCGCAATAGCCGGGGCCCCTGTTTTTTGAACAATTTCCGAGGTGTTAATCTGAAAGTCGCCTCCGATAACTTCTGAAGTGGTGATGGCAAAATGAGTCTTGTCCTTGTGGGTATCAAAAGCCTGCTGGCTCAGGAAGACGGCATAGTCCGCCTTCCACTCGTGACTACCCACCGGGTCGGTGCTCACCTTGAGCATATTAAAGTTGAGCCCCCCGCGGATGAGGCTGGGGTAATCCCTGTAATTGAACACATAGTAGCCACGCTTGGTGAAGGATTTGGCCAGAATTTCGGCAGACTTGGCAATGCCCTGACCGGCGTCACCGGCTATGAGAAATACTTTTTCCACCTAAAGCCAAGGTGGGGAGCTATATATTATTTTGTCCGGTAGTGGGGCATCCCATCCGTTTTTCATGAGGGTTGCCACTTGTTTGACTCCGTAAAGGGCACCGGGTTTGAGTTTGTTTTTTAAGGGCCCCGACAGGGCCTCTGGAGTCCACCATCTCAGTTGGAGCCCTTCCTCTTCAGGATCAAGTCTGACGGCTTCCGGCTGGCCTTTGACCTTTAGCAGGAACAGATGGGCATAACCATCCCAGTGCCAGGGGGTCCACTCATCTATGTTAAGGCCGAGATAACGGACCATTTCAAACTGAGAGTACCCTGTTTCCTCCCCGATTTCCCGTTGGAGACATTCCCATGCCGTTTCCTTGTCATGCGGGGCCCGTGCACTTCCGTTGCGCCCCCCGCCCGCAGTTTCATACCTGTCTTTGTCAGGGGCGTAAACCAACCCCAGTTTACCTTCCTCATTAATCAGAATTCCCCGGAAGGTCTCGCGAGCAGGAAACAACATCCAGTCCCATTTTTTTATTTCTTTATATCAGTAACCCTGATGACGTGCCAGCCGAAGTCGGTTTTGACTACGCCCGTTTCCCCTTTCTTGTGGGAGAAGCAGAACTGTTCAAACTCTTTGACCATTCTCTGCCTTTTGAAAAATCCCAGGTCCCCACCCTTCCGGCCCGAGGGACACTTGGATTTCTGCTGGGCCAGCTTGGCGAAATCCTCACTGCCTTTTATCCTTTCCAAAAGCTCCCGGGCTTCCGCCTCGGAACCGACCAGAATGTGACTTGCACGGACTTCCATGTTTTAATCTCCAGATTCGCTTTTTATGTTTTTCCAGACCTTTTTTGCCAAAGGTTCAAAACAACAGCGGGCTAAATTCAGTATGTCGTTAGTTTCCGCAATGGTGGGGGCATAGCCGTTGTAGTTGATGTTATGCCTCAAATTCCTCAGATTTTCAATAGTTCTGAGAGGTCTGGTGGTCTTTACCTTCAGCTGGGTCAGCTCCTTCAAGGGGGCTACATGGTCTTCGGTTTCAAAACCTTTTTTTATCAACATGGCTTCCCCGAGCATCCGGAAGCATTCGTAAATGTTCCGGACTATGGTTGCGGCCGAAGCTTCAGTGACGGGCAGACTCAAAGTATACTTCATATCTCTCTCTGCGGCGGCACATATACTCTCCGCATTTTTTTGGTCAGGTCTTTTGTAACGCATCAAATTCTCACCTCCAAAAAACCTTGAAGCACTATGCCGTTGGCTATGTTGGCGAAGAGATTAAGGTCTATCCTGTTTCTCGAAAAGATGTGTAGATTGACCGGAACGTTTTTTCGGTAGCCCATCTTGGAAATTTCCATCAACTTTATGACTCTCAAGTCTTTGTTGTCGACCACCTCAACTGCAACATCCACATCACTGGTTTCGTCGTCAACACCTTGCCTGTAACTCCCGAAAAGTATGATAGTCTGAGGGTTAGGGATTTCCCCCGCATCCACTTTTTGCAGAATGCTCTGAATTACGCCCGACTCGTAAACCTTTTGCAGATTGTAAGGAATCTTTCTGATGACGTTGAAGGGATGTTCCTGCTCGCAGGAGATACGCCAGGTCTTGCCCAACACCTCCTTCTTCAGAAAGCCCACTTCAATCAGATAGTTGACCACTGCGCTTGCAGTGCTTTTTGATACCTCCACTTCCTTGGCCAGGTCGCTCAAGTTAATCCACTTGGTGGGATATGCAAAAAACCACTCCAAGACCCGCTGATGAGCTTCATCAAGTTTCCGGAAGACGGCCTTTTTCACTTTTTTGACCATACTCTATCACCTTTTCGGGGAATATAAATTTTTTGGAAACCACATGGTCACCAGCGAAACCATATGATTATTCCGGGAACCACATGGTTACTTCAGTTATCGAACAGCTCCCAGGCTTCCACCTCGGAACCGACCAGAAGGTGACTTGCACGGACTTCCATGTTCCCGTTTGAGACCTTGCCTTTTATTCTTTTCCAGCCACCCGCCCGTTGGGTTTGAAACCTTTTTAAACTATTTTCCTTATACCGCCTGTGTTTGATGAGAGTAAAACCGGTTTTGAGTTCGGCCGGAAGGCCGGGTTTGTATTTGCCTTTCTACTTGCAACCTCCCTACTTTCCCTGGTGATTCTTCCGGGACAAGGCTGGTTTTTTGCCGGGGGGCTGGTTCTGACTGCTCTGTTTTCAGGTCGGTTGATTAAGGGGGTTCTGGCGTGAAGGCATTTTTCCGTGGCTTCGGACAAGGGGTAGGCCAGTTTGGTGAGTTACTGGTGGTTCTGTTTAATTCCCTCTTGCTCACTTTGATTTATTTTCTTGGGGTTGGACCCACTTCAATAATCATGAAGTTCAGGGGAAAAACTTTTCTGGAAAAGAAAACGAGGAAAGCTTCATACTGGAAGACTTCTCCGTCTGTTGTGAATGAGGAGGAAGAAGCTTATCGCATGTTCTGAGGTGTTGCCATGTATGTTCTGGGTATTGGTTGCTACTATCATGATTCTTCCGCCACTCTGCTAAAGGATGGGATGGTTGTTGCGGCTGCCGAAGAGGAGAGGTTCACCCGGAAGAAACACGACACGGGTTTTCCAGCGAAGGCCATCCGGTTCTGCATGGATTCGCAAGGAATAAAAATGAAAGATGTGGATGTGGTGGCCTTTTACGAAAAGCCCCTGCTGAAATTTGAGCGGGTGCTCTTCCAGCACTTTGAAAACTTTCCAAAAACCTTTAAGGTCTTTTTGAAGTCCATGCCTTCCTGGATAAACCAGAAACTTCGTATTATCCGGGCGGTCCGGAAACTGGGTTACAAAAGAGGAGTGGTTTTTGTCAGACACCACATGGCTCATGCCGCAAGTGCTTTTTTCCCAAGTCCCTTCAAGACCGCTGCAGTGGTGACCATAGACGGCGTCGGAGAATGGTCAACCACCACTTACGGAATTGGTGAAGGCAACTCGCTTAAACTTCTGAAGGAGATAAACTTTCCCCACTCTCTCGGTCTGCTTTATTCCACTATAACAGCCTACTTGGGTTTCAAAGTGAATAACTCTGAATACAAGGTAATGGGGTTGAGTGCCTACGGGGATATGAAACCTGAAACCAATGTTTTTTACTCCAAACTCCGCAAGGTGATTGACATCAGACCTGACGGGAGTTATGGCTTGGACATGGCCTATTTTGATTTTGACCGTGGAGACAGAATGCCTTCACAAAAACTCTGTGACCTTCTGGGTGGCCCCCTCAGAAAAAGCTGGGATGACCTGACCCAACGTCACAAGGACATTGCCGCCGCCTTGCAGATGGTTTATGAGGAAGCCACTCTGAACCTGCTGAAGTATGTTGCCCGTGAAACCGGAATGAAAAACCTCGTCATGGCCGGAGGTTCGGCCCTGAACAGTCTGGCCAACGGCAAGATTTTGAAAAAAACACCTTTCAAAAAAATATGGATACAGCCCAATGCCTCTGATGGGGGGACCAGTCTGGGTGCCGCGCTTCACACCTGGCACACCGTTCTGGGACGGGAGAGAATATACAGGATGACTGATGCTTATCTCGGGCCCTGCTATTCTAATGATTTTGTGAAAGCCTTCCTTGATTCCAACGGTGTGAAATACACTGAATTCAAAACCCCCGGAGACTTAATCAGAACTGTTTCCCGGCTACTGTTTGACAACGAGGTTGTCGGATGGTTTCAGGGCAGGATGGAGTGGGGACCGAGAGCCCTGGGTTCCCGGAGTATTCTTGCCAACCCATGCAATCCCCACGCCCAGGACGTCCTGAATCTGAAAGTCAAGCACAGGGAGAAATTCAGGCCTTTTGCTCCAGTGGTGTGTGAAGACGATGCCCTGAAATATTTTGAGTGCGACCGGCCGGTTCCTGAACCGACGGATTTCATGCTTATGGTTTATCCTATCAGAAAAAGATGGCACCGCAAAATTCCATCCGTCACCCATGTGGATGGGAGTGGGAGGCTCCAGACGGTCAGACGCCACCAGAACCCGGACTACTACAATCTGATTAAGGCTTTTGGAAAGCTCTCCGGCATCCCCCTTCTGATAAACACTTCTTTTAACATAAGGGGGGAACCTATAGTTTGCACACCTTTTGATGCATACAAATGCATGATGGGGACCGGTATTGATTATCTGGCCATGGGACGTTTTCTGATAAAAAGAGAGGATAATCCTCAACACATGTGGGACAGTGAAAAATATGCCAAGGACTGACTGGTGCAGAGTGGTAAGGTTTCTGGGCGTTGGCCTGCTGTTGGTTTTTCTGGTGACCAACCCTGTTTTTGTGGGGTGGATGTTCTCCTCCGGAGGGGTCATCCGGAACCCGGCCATAAATAACTTCCTGTGGCTTTTTTCTTTATTTTTTCTCTGTGTCGCCGTCCTTTTTCAACTGAAGACCCGGGCCCTGGCTCGCCACCTTTCAAAAAACTGGGCCAATTATATTCTGATGCTTGTTTCAGTCACGGTTCTTGTCGGCGGGTTTGAACTTATTTTAAGATGCCAGACCGCCATCATCCGACGGGGACCGGTTTATGTAAAAACTGTTGATTTTGAATATGTCGCAAACGTTAATTCCCTGGGTTTCCGGGACGGGGAGTTTTCAAAATCCAAAGAACATAATACTACCCGGATTTTCCTGATTGGTGATTCTTTTGTTTATGGGGCGGGAGTTGACAACACTCAAACCCTCGACAAGCTTCTTGAAAACATGACGGGTTTTGAAGTCTTCAGTCTTGGGAAGCCCGGTTGGAATACGGAGGACTATTTCCGGGTTGCGGAGGCCTTCAGGGACTACGACCCTGACATGGTCCTGATTTTGTTTTATGTGGATAACGACCTGGTACTGCCGAAATCCAGTTTCCTCTATAATTTTGAAATTGTTAAGCGACTGAGGGAGCTGAGTTTTGACCCAACCTGCAAATATCCACGCGTGAAGACCTATAATGTTACCGAATCCTACAAGGAAATGGCCTGCAGAGGTGAAGTGAATGTTGGCCTGTTGGACAAGGCCAATCAGGTTGGGGATTTTCACATTTACTATGAGAACCTGGGTAATGATTTTAAGGAGGCCCGTCAGGTCCAGTCCAACCTGAAAACTATTTTTGATTTGTATTCTGATATACCCGTCACCCTTGTGCTGGTGCCTTCAAAATACCAGCTCAGCCCCGGTTATTTTGAGGAGCTTCGTGAGTTGGGTTTTGTTTTCAGCAGGAATGAAAAAGTAAGCCACGCCATTCAGGATGAGATGAAAGCATGGGCCGACCTGAACGGCCTTTCCTATCTGGACCTGCTTGAATATGCCGGGAGCGGAGAGGAATATTTTCATGCAATCGATGACCATTTCAATGAAGCCGGCAATCTCTGGGTTTCCGAAAGCCTTTTCGAAACTTTATTAAAACCGTTCGTGGGGTAGTTCCGTGACCGGACGACAGGGCGTAATATCCCAACTTTGGTATTTTCTCAGAGCCCGGAAAGCCTGGTGGCTGGTTCCTTTCCTAATCCTGCTTGGCCTCGCGAGCCTGCTGGTGATTTTCTCCCAGAGTAGTGCCCTTTCGCCTTTCATATACGCTTTGATTTGAAAAATGGAAGGAGGGGCCTTTCAGCCCCCTCATCATTCCTTTATTTCTTGTTACCTTTGTCGTTGAAAGTCTGGCAGTACTTGTTTCCATTACCGTGCTCCGAGTTGCACAGCCTCCAGTTGAAGTTGCAGGTTTTGGCCCAGCCAATCTGCTGAATCCACATTTTCAGTATGCCCTGCGGACAACCAACTGCCATGAGCACTTTGTTTTCACCGGGGAAGCAACTGAGTATCTGCTCACAGGTGCAACCGTGGGTGTCTTCAAGGGTGTATTCACTGTCCAGGAGGCCTTTCTTCCATCCCAGATGAACTTCAAACACCCCGTCATTGTCAGTGTCGGCGTAATGCCAGGGTAGCAGAGCCTTCCATGCGGCTCCTTCAGTGCGGGTGCCCAGACAAAGGTCGTCTGTGCAGTCATTCACTCCGTCGCGGTCGGCATCCACATTATCCGTCTGGCCGTCGCAATTATTGTCCAGTTGGTCGCAGATTTCTTCAGCTCCGAGGTTGATTGCGACCTGGCTGTCGTCACAATCTCCACAGCTGGGGGAGTAACCGTCTCCATCCGAGTCCGCTTCGCAAATCACTTCTTCTTCACAGATGTTCTGGGTGCAGGTGTAAATGCCCGAACACTCGTTCTCAACGTATGCCGGGTATTCACCAAACACGAATTCCCCGCAACCTGCCACTCCACATCCACTTTCGGGACAGGAGGTGGGCAGGCAGTCCCCTGTCTGGGTTTCATCATATTCCGGCACTCCTTCACTGTCACACACTGCACAAATGCCGGCGTCTGTGCCTTTGCTGGAGCAGTCACTCCATGACCCTCCTTCGCAAACAGAGGTGCCGAGACAGACACCCTCTCCACAACTGCGTTCCAGACCGTCAATAACTCCGTCACAATTGTTGTCTGTGCCATCGCAGATTTCGGTTGCGCCGGGGTTTATCTCAGGGTCATTGTCATTGCAGTCTTCCGGAGGGTAATATCCATCTCCATCCCTGTCTTGGATTTCCCAACCATCTATCTGTGTCCAGGGCAGATTGTCTTGTCCTCCCGAAAACACATACGGGCTGTCCACAAAACCATCCATATCCGCGTCGGGACTCGTCCAATCACTCCAGAAGTTACCTCCTTCCGGGACCTCCATATTGAAACTATTTACTGCGTTCTCAAACACATAGGCCTGTCGGGTGTTGTCAATCAGGTTGTTGTGATAAAACATGTTTTTGGTGGCATACTTGATGTAAATGCCAAACTGGTTGCCGGTTATGGTGTTGTTGACTATGGTGTGGCTGGTGTCCGAGCTGTACTGATAAGAACCAAGCTGGACCCCGTAATTGTTGTATCTTACGGTGTTGTGGTTGATGAGGTGGGAAGTGCCATAGCCGGAGTATATGCCAACACTGCAGTTTTCAATCAGATTGTTCTCCAGAATGTTTTTGCTTCCGTGTTGGGTGACCAGGCAGTTTAGGTTGTTGTGAAAGGTGTTGTCCCTCACCACATTGTTGGGGGAGTCATACAACAATACACCGTAAGGGCTGTTACTGAAGGTGTTGCCTTCAACAAGATTGTTCCTTGAATTACCGGTCATGCGCAGGCAATAGCCAAAGTTCATGATGTTAAGGTTTTTTACAGTCACCCCCACTCTGGCCGACAGGTAAACCCCGTCGCCGTTACCCGGACCGTTTAGGGTGTAGCCCGCTCCGTCAATGGTTACTCCGGAACTGGTTACTGTGATACCTTCAGTCAGGTCCGAGGTCAGGGTGCAGGTTTTGGTTTCCGCATCCCAGACACCCACCGAGGCACAGTCGCCACCGGTGGCGTCATCCTTTATGGTGAGAGCCCATCCTTGAGCCGTTACCAGCACAAGCATAAGTAGGCCTAATAATTTTTTCATACTATCTTTTGGTTTATTCCATAGAAATGGCTTTCCCTCCGCCGGGAGTCTTTAAAACCCCGTTTTGCCCTTTCTTTTTGTTTTTACTGTTTTCCGGACCTCATCAAGGATGACCTTGTGCTCAAAACCCCCCCTTTCCTTGAATTTTTTGGTCTTGATGGTGGCCAATTTTTTGGTCGGAATGCGTTTGTGCTTCATAATGGTTTCAAGCACCTCCCAGATGTCGGCCAGCTCTTCGGGCTTTTCGGTAGCCAGAAATTCATCCACTTCTTCCTTCAGTTTGTCTTTGAGTTTGGCCCAGAACTCCCTGTCGTTGGCGGTGTGAATGACGGGCACGTCGCCCTTGGACCGGATGATGCCGGGGATGTGGTCCCGAACCAGCTTGTTGTGAATTTCCACCCTATCACGAAAATCCGCTTCCGTCATGTCTGATGTTACTTCAGGCTTTTTTAACAGTTTCAGGGGGGAAGTCCGCCTTAAGGCTTATTTATGCCCTCGGCTTGGTCTGATGTGCGCAAAGCCCTTTTATTCGGTCTTCTTTGGTTGCTGGTCCTGGCCCCCGTCCGGGCCCACGCCATTATTCCGGATAACCCCCCCACTTCAACTTATCATGAGGACACCTGGGATTTGCGAGTCCGCGTCATCAACTCAACCACTTCTACCTATATTCCCAGCCCGGCCTGTTCTTATTCTATCTGGAGGGGTTCTGACCTTTACGGAAATGGTTGGATGGGCACCGATGGGGATTACGCCACCCTTTCCGTTCTTTTCCAGGCTTATCAGTGGGTGGGCACCCACGAAGTCAGATTGACTTGCTACGACAATGAAACTATAGTGTATGTGGATGTGCTACCCAACTCCCAGCTGACTTTCACGCTTTCTTCCAGTTATCGGGTCGGCGAGCCCATTTACATATACGCCCATTACAAGGACAGGTACGGGAGCCCACTGGGAGGTTCCATCTGTTCAGCCAGCCTTTACAAAAACGGGGTTTTTCAAAGTAACACTCCTCTTTCCTTTTCGTCGTATTATTATGGCACCCTCTCCCCTGTGACAAGTGGCAGTCACAGTCTGGAGGTCAGCTGTGAGAAGACTTCATATACCCCCCTCACCACTTCTGAAACTTTTGAGGTGTCCAAACCCACAGTTGCCATAACTTTGGACCAGACCACTTCACAGGGCACATACGGCTCCACCATAAGCCTGCCCTTCCGGGTGGCTCCTGCCGGGGCGGAGTGCATGGTTTCATATGGCAACCTGGCCCAGGCTTCATCAACCAGCTATTCCACCGCCTACACTTACCGTGCCACTCTGAATTTTTTGGGTGACAAAACAGTTACCCTCTCATGTGCAGCCACTGATTATACGGCGGCGTTCAGAACCATCACCCTTACCGCCACCGCCGTTCGCACCCGGGCCGAGATAGGCATTTCCTCATCTTCAATTTATTCCTTCCAGACCTTTTATGTCACCCCCGGCCACTATACCGGGGCCAATTCAAGGATTACGGACGCCAATTGCACCGTTGTTTTCAACGGCACCTCTCATTTCACCCCGAGTTTCCAGCCGGTCGGTCTGGTGGCTCCTGCGGGCCCGGTCGCCACCCGGGTTGAAGTCTTCTGTTCCAAATACGGGTATGAACTTGGCCAGAAAGCTCTAACTCTCAACGTCCTGCCTCTTCCTCTTGAAGGTCATCTGATTTACCCTGCAAGTGTCAAGCAGGAGGAACCTTTTCAGATGGAGCTCGCCCTGAATACTCCTAATCAGATACCCTGCCTGCTGGAGGGGAGGCTGACAACGGTGTCGGGCCTGGTGGTGGATGACCTGTCCATGAACCTTTTGGCGGAGGGTCCGACCAGTCTGCCCCTGAACCTGAGTAACTCAGGTGTGCTGGCTTTCACCCTGACTTGTTCGTCCCCCGGCTATGAGGACTATCTGGCGGAAGGCACCATCAAGATTTCTGTTCTTTCCCAATCTGAGGGCATGCGGGCAACTTTCATACTCGCCCTGCTGACAGCTCTGCTGGCTTTGGGTTTTGTGTTAATTCGGAGGTGGATATGAATGCTTGAATCAATCTTTCAGGTGATGGCTGAAACCCCTGTGCTCATGGTGGTTTTTGTGGTGGACTTGATTTTGATTTTTACCATCGTTTTTTATGTGGCCAAAAAAATTTACCAGAAGAAACGGCCCGACATGGGTTTCATGACATGGTTCACCCGCTTCACTCTGAAGAGTCTGAAGGCTCCAACCCACACTATTGAAGGTCTTTATGATCTGGTGGTGAGCACCTACACCCGGCGCGGGGTTGTGACTCGGGAAATGGGCAAGGGTTTCCGGGCCAGAGAGAAAATTCTGGAACATACCAAAGAAAAGGAGGAAGCCCAACAGGTGCTGCGGACCATTTTTGAAACTTATGAGGGCAAGATGTATGGAGGTGTAAAAACGTATGAACAGGGAAAAATTGAAGAGCTGTTCCACCAGTTCAAGGCAATATGATAACCTGAGGCCGGGCCCCCTCCTGATGGTTCTGGCTTTGTTTCTGGCCTTCGTTCCCGCCAGTGCCCGGGTTATATTCCCCGGTGAGGGTGAAGGTGTTGAGGTGGAAGCCTTATCCTTTCTGCCTTCGGTGCTGGAAGAGCTCCAGCAACAGGGCACCTATGTGCTTTTTGACAGCCAAGGCTATCCGTATGCCTTTGTGCAGGACGGTCACCTTGCAGACAACATAACCTATGGAAATCTGACCATCCTGCCTTACTATGGTGGTGAGGGGGCCCGGGTGATTGGCAGTTCCTCTCTGGAGGGGATGGCAGAGCAGATGGCTGCCCTCCGCACAGAAGGGGGTGAGGCTTTTGACTGGAACTACCTGCGGAAGTATGACTTTACCAAATATTCATATTATTCACAAAGATATGGAGACTTTGAAACTTTTATTCAGGAGGGGTTGGGCCTTGACTCCAAACAGGAGGCCATAGATTTCCTTAACAATCTTGACCCCTCCCTGGCCAACGAGTTCATGAGTGCTTACGAGGCTCTGGAGAGCGGGCAGGCCGGGTATTCACACTACCAGCAGTTGCTGGATGCCCTCAACAAGATGAATGACATGGACTTGAGCAAGTACCTGAACCCGGAAACTCTGGAACAACTTAATCAGTTTATGGAAGGCTTACAGACTGACCTGGCCAAGGACCTGCTGGAACAAATCATGCAGAACATCCGGCCGGAGGATTTGAAAGCTCTGGCGGATATTATGAAAGGGCTGGACTACAGCACCATCTATGAGATGGCCCGGGACTACATGAGGGAGCTGGCCCGAAGTGGAACTCTGGACGACATAGGTGACATGCTCAAGGACAGTGGCGTAGGCAAAGAGATGATGGACACTTTCTCGGAGGCGGCCGGTAAATTTTTGCGTAACCATTTGTGGGACATACTGCCCAAGAACACCCTTTACTATCTGCTGGGCGTCGCCGTGCTGGTGTTCGCCTTCTCGCTCAGGAGGATGGGAGGATGAAAGCTTTCAACGACTTTGTGGATGCGGCCGGCCAGGTGCTGGTAGGCTATGGGGACATCACCAAGGGCCTGCTCACGGCCCTTTTGTGTAACGGTCACCTGCTTCTGGAGGGACCCCCTGGTGTGGCCAAGACCACCCTGGCCAAGACCTTTTCTACTCTGGTGGCTGCGGACTTCAAGAGGGTGCAGTTCACCCCCGACCTGTTACCCACTGACATAGTGGGCACCATGATGTATGACCCCAAGAAGGCGGAGTTCAGGGTGCGTAAGGGACCTATCTTCACCAACATTTTGCTGGCCGACGAGATAAATCGGGCCTCCCCCAAAACCCAGAGTGCCCTGCTGGAGGCCATGGAGGAAAAACAAGTGACCATTGAGGGCACCACCCATGTTCTGGAGAAGCCCTTCATAGTGATTGCCACCCAGAACCCGGTGGAACAGGAGGGCACTTATCCTCTGCCGGAAGCTCAGCTGGACCGTTTTCTTTTCAAAGTGAATGTGAATTACCCTGATAAGGAAGGGGAGAAAGAGATAGTCCGCAAGGTGGTTGCCCGGGCGTCCTCCCAAATCAAACAGGTGTTTAACAAAGGCGACATCATTAAACTCCGGGAGGAGGCTGCCAAGGTGCAGGTTTCGGAACCTGCGATTGAATACATCACCGCTATTGTTGAGAAGTTACGCCAGAGTCCGGTAGTGGCCTGGGGCCCCAGTCCCCGTGCTTCCATAGCTCTCATGAGTGTGGGCCGGGTGGTGGCCTTCCAGAACAACCGTGGCTATGTCGCCCCTTCTGATATCAAACGATACGCCGTCTGGGTTTTACAGCACAGGATTGGCATCAAACCGGAACATGAGGCTGAGGGGGCGACCACTACAGGGGTTGTCTCCGATGTGCTGGCCGCGGTGGATGCGCCATGAGACAACAGTGGAAGGTGGTGCTGGTCAGGGGCCTGCTGGGTTTGACCCTTTTTCTGTTTTCCCTTCTGCCCATCAAAGACCTGCTGATGGGTATTCGGCTGGGCAACCCCAATCTGGACCTGGCCTGGGTGATTTTTGCCCTGGTGGCCCCTCACTTGTTGAGAGCCTGGGCCATCGGCCTGCTGGTCTCGGCGGTATGGCTCACGCTCAAGATGGTCACCCTGCCCCGCAGTGCTGTGGAGCGGGAGGTCTTCCGCCTCCGCAAGAAGAAGCTGGTCAAGAACCTGTTTTACACTTCCATATTTCTCTTGCCTCTCCTGTTTCCCGTCCGGGCCGGCATCACCATGGGTGCGGTGTTCGGCAATCTGGTGGGCTTTCTACCTCCCTACCTGGCCTGGCTGGCCCTGCCCCTTCTGCTGACAAGCTACATGGATGTGGCCCTGTTCGCCGAGGCTTTTCTGCTGGCCTGTTTCCTTATGCATCTGATAAAAATTCTGAGCCTGAGATTCGCCGTTTTCACTCCGGAGCTACCCAAACAGGTTTTTGAGGCGGGGGCCCCCATTCACTTTTCCATTTCTGCATCGTCCCCGCTACCTTTACTTTCCTTTCCCCAGTTACCTTTCAAAAACCTGAAAGTTTCCGCGACTTCTAGTTTTTTCAGGGATAAATACACTCTGAAGGTGGAGGCCCCACAAGGCATGCCCGTGGGCTACTACAGGTTTGACGTGCTCTCCCTTCAGCTGGCCACCTTCCCCTTTTTCTTCTCCAAGTTTTTCCGGGCCACAGACAAACCTGCGGAAATTACAGTGCTCCCTCACATTAAAGTGAAGAATGCGGTCTATGTTCGCAACCCCTTCCAGCTCCGCGAGACGGGAGACCTCATCAAGAAGGTCAGTGGCAGTTCTCTGGAATTCGCGGGCATCCGGGACTTCGCCCCCGGCGACCCCCTTTCCCGCATCTGGTGGAAGGGCCTGGCCAAAGGGGGGGATGTCTTGTTGAAGAAGGACTTTTACAGTCTGGCCGAGGACAGGTGGGTGCTGGTGGTGGACCTTTCAAACCCCAAAATTACCAAAGAGGACGAGCAGGCCATGATGGCTTTCTGCCGGGCCTTCGTGGAGATTTTCACCCGTAAAGATATTGAGGTCGCCATCTACCTCATAAATCCCGACGGGGCTTTCATGCCATACTCCACCAAAAAACGGGACCTGCTGTCCTTCCTCATTAAACACTGGGACGAATTCCGCCACCTCAGCCACGAGGGGGCCAAGGCCGTGCTTCGGGATGCCATTGGTAGAGAGGCCGACCGAATAGAGACATGGTGCAGAAAGGCGGGCATTTCATTCGCATCCTTCCTGATATATGACGGCCTGCTCAAGAAACCCAAAAAGATGTTTTACTGGAAAAGATCCCGGGTGTTTGACAAGGGTGTTCGGGAGCTGATGACCAACCTGAACAAGTCGGGCAAGCTACTCTTCATCACCCCCGGTCTGGATGAAAGGATGGTGGATGAGGTCAGGAAGGTGGCCCAATCCAAGAAGTGTGCCCTGCTGTTCACCAGTTTTGACAAGGTGCCCAAGGCCAGAACTTATGTTATACCCCGGAAGAACCCTGAAAAAGTGGTGTGGAGGCTGATGTACGCATGAAAAACCTGTTGCAGAAGCTCAAGCGACTGGCAGGCAGTCTGGTGATTTGGTTCGCCCTGCTCCAACTGGCATATGTGGTGCTCCTTCTGCTTTCAGGCCTGTCTCTGGATGGTCGCATGCTCCTGATTTCAGTGGTCTTCCTATTGCTGGCATTTCTCATCAGACGCGTTAAGTTCAATTCCGTTCCTTGACCAGATTTTTTTCAAAGGGGAAATAATATACTGTTTTGTTGTCCCCGTCGCCCATTTTCTCCAGCAGACCACCTCTCAACAGGTCTTCCAGCACCCGCTGGGCAACTGAGAGGGGGATGTCAAACTCCAGAGCCACATCCTTGGCGGCCCGGGGGTTGCCCCTTATGAAGCGGAGAACTTTCAGGTGGCCTGCGGGGTAATTCACAAATTTGTAGGTGATGAAGGAGTGCTTTCCTAAGAAGGAGCTCAGGAAGGCGGCCAGACTGGCCGAGGATGCCAGCACCCCTATCCACAGACCATATTCAGGGTTAATGGTG
>DSCG01000003.1 GCA_011049195.1 archaeon | reverse complement strand
AGGCCTGTGGCTGTGACGAGTGTGGTTAGGTATGCATATGCGTATGCTTTTAGGCCGCGAGGCCTGACATATGGGAGGTGAGAGTGTGACTGAAAAACTGGAAATCTGGAAATGTGAAATCTGCGGTAACATAGTTGAAGTGGTGCATGATGGTGTGGGTCAGCTGGTCTGTTGTGGCGAACCCATGAAACTGATGGATGCCCACACAGAGGATGCGGGTCTGGAAAAGCATGTGCCTGTGGTGGAAAAAACCGCCGACGGCATCAAAGTTAAAGTGGGGGAAGTCGCCCACCCTATGGAGGCCAAGCACTTCATTGAATGGGTTGAAGTCATTGCCAACGGCAAAACCTACCGTAAGTTTCTGGAACCGGGCCAGCAACCTGAGGCAACTTTCTGCCTGACGGCGGACACGCTGGCTGTTCGGGAGTATTGTAATATTCATGGCCTGTGGAAGACCGAGGTATAAGGTGACGAAAATGAGTGTCAATGAGATAGTGGAAGGGGTTTGGTGGGTCGGGGCCCTGCATCCTGACCGGAAGCTGTTTGACGAAATCATCCCTCTGCCCGACGGCACTTCCTACAACACCTACCTGGTGCGGGGCAGCCGCCAAACGGCCCTTATTGACACCGTGGACCCCGCCAAGACCGGGGAGCTGGTGGCCAACCTGAAGGAGCTGGGCGTTGACCGTCTGGACTTCGTGGTGAGCAACCACGCCGAGCAGGACCACTCCGGTTCCATCCCGAAAATTCTGGAGTTGTTCCCGGAGGCCAGACTGGTCACCAACCCAACCTGCAAAAAAATGCTGATGGATTTACTGCATATTGAGGAAGACAGATTTCAAACAGTTAAGGATGGTGAAGAGATGGACCTGGGGGGCAAAACCCTCAAGTTCATGCTGGCTCCCTGGGTGCATTGGCCGGAAACCATGTTCACTTTTCTGGTGGAAGACAACATACTTTTCAGTTGCGACATGTTCGGTTCACATTTTTCCCAGAAAGCCCTGTATTCACAGGATGACGACAGAACCCTGGATGCTGCCAAAAGATATTATGCTGAAATCATGATGCCCTTCAGGATGTGGGTGAAAAAACACACCGCCACTGTGAAAGGGCTAGCCCCTGCAATGATTGCTCCCAGTCACGGCCCGGTCTGGAAATCCCCCGGCATCATTCTGGATGCCTACGAAGCCTGGACCTCAGATGAAACAAAAGATGAGATTTTGGTGGCCTACATCTCCATGCACAACAGCACCAAGCTTATGGCGGACCACCTGGTTCAGGCCCTGAAAGAAAAGGGCCAGAAAGTGAAAATCTTCAATCTGGTTGAAGCGGATATTGGGGAGCTGGCCATGGCCCTGGTGGATGCCAAGACCCTGGTGCTGGGCTCTCCCACATTTCTGACGGGCCCCCACCCACTGGCCGGACATGTCGCTGGACTGGTGGGAATGCTCAAGCCAAAAACCCGGAAAATCGCGGTTTTCGGCTCCTATGGCTGGGGTGGTCGCATGGTGGAACAACTGAAGGCTGACCTGGGGGGTCTCAACGCGGAAATTTTGGAGCCTATACTGGTCAAGGGCCTGCCAAGGGAAGCGGACTTCAAAGCCTTGGACGAGTTGGCCGATAAACTGATATAGACCCTCGCATCCGAAGGACATGGCCCCTTCAAAAGTTCATGTTTTCAAGGCGGGTTATGAAGAGGTGTCTGTTCTAAAAAAATGTGCAGAGCTGGTGCCCTTCAAAAATCGCAAGGTGTGGGTCAAACCCAACCTGTTGGGACCTGATCCTCCTGAAACCGCCACTTGCACTCATCCCTCACTTGTCAGAGCCACCGTAGAGGTGTTGCTTGACAGGGGATGTGAAGTCTGGGTTGGAGACAGTCCTGCCACCTACCCCACTCCACTCAAAGTGCTTTTGGACAAGTCCGGCATCGGGCCCGCCCTCAAAGGTTTGGATGTTAGGTGGATGGAAGTTGACAAGCTACCCCCAGTAAGATTGCCCCTCAGGGGATTATCCGGTTTGAAGGAGGTGGTAGTAAGTGAAGGGTTGACCCGGGTGGATGCTCTGGTCAACCTGCCCAAATTCAAAACTCATCAGCTAACAGGTTTCACGGGTGCAGTGAAAAACTTTTACGGTCTGGTTCCACGCAAGGCCAAAAAGGAATATCACGCCCGTCTGACCAACCCCGCCCGCTTCTCAGCTCTCATGGTGGACCTGGCAAGTTCCATAACGGAAAGGGTGCCGTCATTCCATCTGATGGATGCCATCACGGGCATGGAAGGTGACGGACCCAAAGGAGGTACGCCGGTGGAGATTGGCTTTTTGTTGTGCGGAGCCAATCCCTTTCAGGTGGACCATTCCGCCATAAGTATAGTAACTCCTGATTTCAAAGTCAGAACAGACATATTGGCCAAGAAGCTGGGGCTGATGGGTGCCTACGAAACAGAAGGCCCCCTGAAGCAGGGATGGCTTAATCTCAAACTACCAAAAGCGTATAAGCTGGTCAGACTAGCAGGGGCTTTGCCCCGGTTGCCGGGAGTCACCCGCCTGATAGCCGCCCCCGAAATTCTGGATACCTGCACCAGATGTGGCACCTGTGTCCGCAACTGTCCCGTGGATGCTATAACCATCAAAGGTCACAAAGCGCATATAGACAGGTCCAAATGCATCAAGTGTTTCACATGTGCGGAAGTATGTCCTGTGAATGCAGTCAAAGTCCAGAAGAGACTATTCAATAGATAGCTTTTTGGTTTTTGTCGCAAGGGCCAGCTTCAAAAGGTGAGCCGCCCGCTCACAGGGCTCCTTTCGGGGAGGCACCCTCACAGGTTCGTAGCCAAAGTCCTGATAAGTCCGGAAAGTGAGGTCGGCGAGGTGCCTGGCCTGAGCCTCGTTTTCCGGTCTTTCATCTTCCTGTTTGTAGGTGGGAAAGTCTAAGAAAAAGACTATGTCATAAGGGGTTTCTGATTTTATCCGGCGGGTCATCCATGCAGGGGGCTTGAGGCCGGCAAACCGGAAATAGGCAACCCCATCAATTTTGCTACGGTCCATAAACACTATATTCTGAGTGGATTTCTTTTCCCTGGCAAGCTGGGTCCGGAACACCCGTAACTGGAACCAGCCAGGGGCCCTCTCCGGCAGACACCCGGTGTTATTCTCCAGTCTGATGACTCACCAGGTATGCCTTCCCAAACAGGCCCTCTCCGGCAGACACCCGGTGTTATTCTTCAGGGCCCACTTCTTGATGTCACGGGCGGCTTCCTATATAAAACAGGCGTCCACGTCTTTCTGTTTGCACATCCGGCGGAGATGGTAGAGAACTGTCGTCTTGCCACTGCCAGGCCCACCGGTCAGCACCACCCTGAAAGTGTCAGCCATCCGTAAAACCTAAGAGCAGGGCTCTACTTATGACTTGTGGTTGTCCTTCCAGGCCTGCCATAATTTCCAGATCTCCCTGCAGGTATCCTTGTGACCGCGGCCGCCGTCAAGGTGGCCGTCCTTGGGCTCGGCCACCATCCACAAGCCGGGGAGTTTAAAGAGCTCGGCCATAATGGCCTGGAACATGGGGCTACCCCCGTTCACGGGCACGATGCCTGCACTTTCCAGATTGTCGGCAACATGGACGGCTCTGAGATGTGACCCCTCCCGACGGACCTGTTCAACCGGGTCAGGTGAATCACCGAACCTGTGCTCAAAATTGTGAATGGCGTGCGGGATGTCAAATAATAAAAGTGAATGCAGACGGGATGTTTCGGTTAGTGAACCCGCACAAATTTTGGTTGGCTGGGTCAGTCGCAGGGGGATGTTCTCCAGAAAAGCTTGAGACTTTGCCTGAGTCGTCAACCGGCGGACTTCGTGTTCCAGGAAAGCCCAGTCACCCCGGAGGACGGCGGCGTGAAGCACGGTGTAGTCCAGTTTCAAATCGGATGAAATTTGGTCCCACTTCAGGAACTCGTTGTCAGCGTAGCAGGGGAAGGGCGGGTGCAGGCCCTGAAAACGGGGCGAAAACTGGCTCCGGACCAGGTCCACTGCGGCCACCACCGTTTCGGGGGTGTCCCGGCGCATGGCCTGGAGCTCAAAGCCGCCGATGGTCACGCCTTCCTGTTCCAGTTTAGCCACGTTGGTCAGGAACATGTCGGCGTCTTGGGTGGCGAATTTCATGCCTAGAGCAAGGTCCATGTTTGAAGCTTTTAGGGGGATTTATAAGAGTCATTAAACTGGGGCAGATCCACCAGCTGCAGCGCCCGTTTCTTCAGAGGGTGGGGTACCCGCTCCAGCTTGCTAAGGTCACCCACCAAGCGTTCATTAATCCGGCATTTACAAATTTTTTCGGTTTGTTTGGAAATAAAACTTAAATCGTTGTAGACATCATTGATTTTTCCGATTTTATAGTTGGGAACTCTGTCCGCATATTTGAAAAATTCATCCGCAGCATCTTGAGCTTCACAATAAAGATTGAACCGGTCTTCAGAACGTAACACCTCCTTGGAAAAAATCGCAAACGACTTTTTGGCCTTGAAAAGCATAAAGTATGCATCCGCCATAATTTTGTCGCCGTCATCACTCCAACGACGGGCCTTCTCCGCGAGGGCGGGCAAATGACGGGCATATGCGTGCTGGCGATACAACCACGTTAAATGAGCCTCTGACCCTTTGCCAACTTCTTTTTTGGTCAGCGTCGCCATCTCGTCAGCCATGTTCACGGCAGACATGCAGCTTTGGTAAGTTTTGACGGGTCTAAGGTTCCAGAACCCGCGCATGGCATCCCCATAGAGAAAAAAGCTGGTTTCCCCGAGTTCAGGATCGTGTCCCGCCTCAAACGCCTCTTCAAGTTTCTGAGCCTCAACCAGAATAGTGAAAGGCGAAGTCACAAAAGACATCTCAGTCCGGAGATAAGTCGTAATATCAGACGCCATCTAAGCTCAAGTCGGTCCCAATAAAAACTTTACTGCCGCTTCAGTTGTGAGGGGGAAGGGATTTGAACCGAGCTTTAACAAGCTCGACCAGTTGCGCTATCCACTGCGGTGGGTAGCGCGTTTTTGATCAAACCCCGCGAAGTGGGGTTTGTGCGGGAGAAGGGATCCGAAGTCGGAACTTCCCGCAGGAATTCCGACACCTCCTACGCGTCACCTGCGGGTGACGCGTTTTTGATCAAACCCCGCGAAGTGGGGTTTGTGCGGGAGAAGGGATTTGAACCCTCGCAGGCACTAGCCACAGGGACCTCAACCCTGCACGTTTGACCAGACTCCGCCACCCCCGCGACTGAAACGTCAGCCGACACCGATGCTACCTCCCCTCGGTCGGCAGCATGAGCAGTTATCAACTCACCCTGCCGAAGGCGAGTCAACCGGCGAATCCGGTTGATTTTTGGTGAAGCTTTTTCCTAAAAAGCTTCTGGGCCCACAGGGTTTCGAACCCTGGACCTCTGGCTCTCCTAGGCTTATATCAGACGTGGCCATATAAGACCAGCGCTCTGACCAACTGAGCTATGGGCCCCGACTTTACGAAGTCGACACGTGGCCCATCCCTCGCCGCCCGCAGGCAGCTCGTGACGGGCCGAGCAGCATGCTTCCTTGCTCACTCATCATTTAAAGCTTTGTCGCGGTTACCCCGCAGGAAGGGCAGGGGGGCAAAAATCACAATACCCAGGGCAACGGCAAAGGTCCAGAAGAAACCCCACTGTTCTATGAAGTAACCACTGGTCAAACTTCCCAGAATGTAAAAGGTGCTCCGGATGGAAAGGTTAGCCCCCAACAGCTCCTCACTGATGCCCAGACCGTATGCACTATAGAAAATATTGATGAATGGCCAGAATAACCCTGACAGGATGTATACAATGACCAAAAGGGGGATGCTGAACCAGTGAAGGGCCGCCAGGAAGCATAGCAGGCAGAATACCAGCAAAGTGTGGCCAATCCTGAGTCCGCGCCCTTCAAATCTACCCGCCACGCCATAAACAAGAATGCTGAAAAAGATATCAATCAACATGAAGGCATAAACAGGCCAGTCCAAACCGAACCAACTTTTGACCACATTTGCCCTCTGGGAGAACACCATGCCAAAACATATGGAAAAGATGGCTGAAGTAAACAGAAAAGGCAGTTGCTCCCGACCGAAATCAAAACGGGGTAGCCTGATCCTACCACATGTGAGCAAACTTCCCATACGCTTGAACTCTGTCATACCTCCATCCAACAATTGAGCCAAACCCTCCTCTCCAATGGTGGTGGCCACAAAAGGTATACTGGCCAGGGCTCCAAAGGCCAGAAACATGGCCAGAGTCTGGGGGGCAACCAGGCTGGTACCCACCAAACCAATAGTATAGCCTACGGCGGCGGCCATACTGGTGAACCTGAAAAAACGACCCAGACTGCTACCCAGAACTTCATTGTTTTTCATGGCGGACATTACAGCGTAAAAGATGGCCAGGGGAAAGAACTGAACCACTGCCGTGGCCGGAAATACCAGGCGGGGCTGGTTCATGAGAACCAGACCCAAAAAAAGACCCAAATAGCCCATAATAATTACACTGGCCCGGTTGGCGGCCTTGAGATAACGGGGCCAGAAGAAACCTCCCATCATATTACAGAAGGAAGAAAGGGCGGCCAGCATACCTATATGGATGGCAGACCCGCCAGCGTTCAGAACGATAAGAGCAGGGAGCAAACCCAGGGCTGCCCGCAGGATTTCATAAGGCAGATAGACTAAAATCGGCTTCATTTTTTTCCCTTTTCATATCCGGGCACGCCCAGATTTAAACAAAGTGGTCCTGATAGGCCTGACCCATAAGGGACATGAAGATAGCCAGGGGCCCGTAAAGAATACCGATCCAGCCCAGCAGGGGTACAACCAGCATGACCACGAAAGTCAGCAGGGTGAAAAGCATCGCTTTAAACAGTTCGACCAGAAAACGGGGGGAATACGCCCGTAGCAGATTTTCCAGTTCCAGCACTTCCTCCAGACAAGTCCCCATACCCAGCCGCACCAGGGAATGAGCCAGAAAGGGAAACATGAACAACAGGGTCAGCAGGGTGGCCTGAAGGGAGTAAAAGTTGTAGACCACGGCAGGTAACATCAGATAAACCACCATCACGGCCACTGTTTGGGCTCCGGTTACAAACCGTTTGCGGAAATTGCCAAACGGGGCTTCCGGACCATCCACTCCTGCCAGGTTCACCAGATAACCTATAACAGCCAGGTTGGCACCGGGAACAAAAATCAGCAGGGAAAGGGTAACGTAAAGCAGGGGATCGGAAATCAGACGCTTAACGGCACCCAGATAATACATAGACGTTTTGACTGGGGGGATTTTTAAACCATATGCTCCCTCCCCGATATTACAAAAATCTTTTAAAGCTGGTATAATTTTTTTTATATGAATGATGCCGTGGTCATGAAAGACCGGCTTTATCCGGCCCTGGTGTCCTCAGAACCCCTTGTGCTGGAGGCGGTGGCACACCCCCTCAGAATCAACATCCTCAAGGCTTTGCACCGGAAGCCCATGTATCCTATTGAAATCGCCAAGCAGTTTAACATGATTGAGCAAAAAATATATTATCACATCAAAAAACTAAAGCGGGCAGGTCTGGTGCGTGAGGTTGAAGAAAAACAGATGCGGGGTGGCCGGGCCAAACTGCTGGCTCCCTCTGCACTGGCTTTCGGTTTTGTCATGGAGTGCGCTCAAGGGGGTGACCTGCTGGAAACCCGTCAGAGCTTTGACCCTTTTGTGAAAGGGGGGTTGGTGGACGCCCGGCTGGTAGTGGGTTCCCCGGACCCCCATGGACCTCACAGAGCCCGGGCACGGGACGGTCACATCGCTGCAGAAGTGGCGGGCTTTTTCGCCGGCATAGGCACTCTAAAGTGGCCCTTCGTTTTTGAAGACACGGAAATACGGGATGTCAAAGACAACCTCATCTTGTTAGGGGGGCCAGTTGTGAATCTGTGGTCGGCCAAGTATAATTCACTTTTTCCCGTCAGGTTTAACGGAAAGTCCATTCACTCCGCAAAAAAAGAACACACTGAGGACTGGGTGGGTTTTGTAGCCGTCGCCGACCATCCTGAGGCTCCCGAAAGGAAGCTTATGATGGTAGCAGGCCGGAGTCGGGCGGGCACGAGGGCTGCGGCCCTTGCCCTTAAGAAGTTCCCCGATCGCATTCACAAAAACGGTTACATAGTGGTGCAGGGTTTTGACGAGGACGGGGACGGGATAGTGGATTCTGTGGAAGTTATTGAGTGATTTCAGAAAAATATGCGTCCTTTGAAGTGTTCAGGCATTTTATCACCGCTTTACGGTCATCGATGGGGGAATGTATACCGCCGGTCCTGCCTTTGGAATAAAAGGCAAAATACCCCCTACGGGTGGCATGTTCGGCCCCACTTCTCGTAAAAGTTCCTTCCGTCTCAAAGGCAATTTGATGCCGATGCCTTTGCGTTGATATGGGTCGTTCACCAAAATTTGTTCAGATTTCAAAAAAAATTGAAAGTTTCGCCATTCACTAAACGGGTATATCTTTCGTTTTTTGGGAATAACCGGAATTTAAAAAATCCGGCCCGGGTTTTTTTGACTTCATCCCACGCATAAACTACATCCCATAATTCATATTACGATTTAGGGTCAAAACCTTCTGCAAGAAAGATACCAACCGGCCCAATTTCTCCAATCAGGTAACCGTGAATTCCTTCATGACATTTCTCAAATAAGTCAATAAGTCCTTTGCTACGCTTATCAAAAGGAAGACAATCGCGTTTACTCAAAAGTTTTTGGTAATCCAGAACCTCTGAGACTTCAGAGTATCCCACCTCAATAATAGCTTGGATTATGAGAGAATCGGATGTATCCCTGTTTTTTGAGGTTTCTACAACCACTCTGAAGTAGTTATCACTTATAAAAGTTTAAGCCCATATATTTCACAGAATGACCCCAACCGAAAAGTGGTGGAAAACCCCGGTAACCCAAAGATTTGGACATAAAATATCCTTTGAAATTCTGCTGGGGGGACAGGAGAACCACTTTATGATAACTCTCCAGTTTACAGGTCTGAATAATTATTTTTTCAAAGACGGTTTTCATGGTGCTACCGATGCCCTGCCTCCTGTAAGCGGGTTCAACTTCAACGTAGCCGGTATCAGCAACCAAATAGTAACCGTTACGGTAAATATAAGGGTCCGAAACAAAACTTCCGATGAATGAACCAACCCTCTGACCGGTAAGTGAATCGTCAGCGAGAATGGATATGTCCGAACTTTAAGTTTCGGATGAATGTTCCAATAAAAATTTACATGAGGATTTCCTTCAAGCTCACCGACAGGTAAAAATATTTGAAAACCCTTATCAATCATGCCGGGGGTTTCAGTGTGTTTCATAGTATCAGTCATCCTCACGTAATCAAACGACAAGTTTTCGCCAAAATTATTAACCATATCGAAAATGAGTGAATCATGAAAAGTGATTTTTCTTTTCCCGTGTTTGTCCGCATTCACACCCTCTCAATATAGCCCTGCTTGGGCTCTATAATGTGACCCTTCATACGGAGTTCATCCAGTATCTGCTCAGTCTCAATAATACTGATGTCACGGGCCTCAGCATCCTGAAGGATGCTGGCCTTGGGCACCCGCTTGCCGAACTGGTTTTCCAGGTCCCGGATGATGTTCATAACTGTCATCATTTTATTTCTCTTGCTGGCGGCCACTCCGCCTTCTATTTTGTCAATATCCAGTTTGCCGGTTTCCATATCAAAGGCCAGCTGATAAAGAGCATAAGTGAGCAGGTCTATTGCTCTCTGAGCATCCAGCTCATTGGCTACAGGGCTCATCCTCATACGGGCCGATGCTTCCGAGAGTCTGACCAGAGCTTCCAACTGGCGCGGGGAAATGGGAACTGAAGTTTCATTCACATATTTTCTACGTAGCTCAACGAAGAAGTTCCGGATAAGCGCCACCGCCCCGCTATTGAGTTGGGGTTTGATGTGTCGTTTGGCATAAGCCACATATTTGCGGAGTACAGATTTCTCCAGCACAGGAGTTGCAGTTTCCGGAGTAATCTGGAGTTGGAGGATGTGGTCGGCCAACATCTGGTCCTTCTCAACGTTGGGGACATCCTTAACAGGGAAGATGAGGTCAAAACGGGAGAGGATGGTCTCCGGCATGGATATCTGCTCGGCAATGGGGGTATTACGGTCAAATCGGCCGTATTTGGGGTTTGCCGCAGCCAGCACACTGGTCTGGGCTCGCAGGGTCGCGAAAATGTTGGCCTTTGCCACAGTAATACTCTGTTGTTCCATGGCCTCGTGGAGGGCGTAGACGTCATCACGGGCAATCTTGTCCATCTCGTCTATACACACTATGCCATCGCTGGCCAACACGAGGGCACCCGCCTCCAGAGTCCAGCCTTTGAGGAAGTCGTCCTTGACTACTGTGGCTGTAAGGCCGACAGCACTGGCCCCCTTGCCGGCCACATAACGGGACTTGGGGGAGATTTTAGACATGTATTGTAGCAGTTGTGATTTTCCGGCACCCGGATCACCCACCAGCAGTATGTGTATGTCGCCCCTGCCGACCGTGCCGTCTGGCCGTTTTTTGCGGACACCCCCGAACAGCTGAAGGGCCATGGCTTCCTTGATTTTCTGGTGGCCGTAGATGGAGGGGGCGACGGAATTCACAATATTGGTCCAAGGGTCATGGGAGGCAATTTTCCGGATGGCTTCCTCGTCTTCCAGAGAGATTTTGAGCTCTTCATATTCCTGATGTTTGGCCTCCACGAAATTGGCCTCCATAATAATGTCAAATCTTTTGCCGTCGGTTTTTTCAAATGGAACCTCCTGCAGGACGCCAATCACCCCGATGAGATTGCCAGGCACAATCCTCTTGCGGAAGGTGGGATCAACGAGGTCGTGTCTCAGAAGAATTGAAATGCGTGAGGGTTGCTCCGTGCCCTCCAGGGCTTCCGGATTTTCTTCAATGGTTATTTTCTGGACGTCACTCAGCTCCTTGCTCTTCATAAGAAAGCCTTTGCGGTTACCACACACACATTCTGCCGGTTTTTCTATGTTGACTCCCGTCTGGAACATGGGGATGACGTTGGCGCAGATGGGACATTCCCAGACAGTTTTCACCATTTCAGGCCTAACTTCGGAGGCCTGGCGGATGATGCCTTCCACGTTGATGAGTCTGCCCAAATCACTGCTTCTCAGGTCTTTGATGCGGACGGAGCAGGAGGCAGGCAGGTTGAAGAAACGAATTTTTATGGGTGTTTCCGAAATGGCCATGTTTTCCAGAGCCTCTCCAAACAGTCGCAGGGTGTCTTCCGGCTGGGAACGAAGGCGGTCGGACAGGTCAAGGTCGTATTTGTCCAAGGCGGTGAAATCAACCAACAGGGCTTTGTCCCCTTCTGAAGTCGCCTTCAGAATGTCTTCCATAACCACGTCCCGCAAAAAATCCTCGGCCCTGACCGGCAGGCTGGCTTCCAACTCCTGAGCCTTCTTTCCTGCAACCGCATCATCCACGGCCACATAACCATTCTTTAATTAAAAAGCATGGGAGGTCGGTGCCGGTTTGCTTCCTATGGAGTTGATGAACGGCCGGAGGTGTCGGAATTTCTACAGGGGTTCTAACGGAGGTCGGTGCGATATTACTTCCTGGGAGTCCGCGGGAGTTTAAGGCTCGTCAAACCTCCAAAAATACGTCGTTGGTGCTTGAGGGCCCTGAGAAGTTTTTGTGTCCGGCCACAATTTTCAACGGAACCGTCATCACTCTTTTTTGGCTTTGGCCTTCAGATTTAGTATGGCCTTGGCCGGTCTGGCGGGTTTTGCCAGCTGAGTCGCGTCAGCCTCAAGTTCCTTAAGTGCCCTGCCGGCATGGCCGTACTTCCCTGCCTTGGCAGCTTTCTGGGCTTTAAGTGCCTTTTTGTCCACCGGTTGATAGTCTTTTAACAGGATAGCATCAACTGTGCCATGTTGGCCGGGTCGTGAGGCAACCCGAGCGTAGCCGGCCTCGGTGTTGAGGATAGCACCCTTAGTAATAATGTTGCGCCGGATGAAAAAAGGGTTGGCACCGTTCTCAACCACTTCAGTGATTTTCACTTTCCGGGTCTTGGCTCCGTCAGCCACTACGGCAAACTCCGCCTTAAGCATCACCTGTTTAGTGTTGCCCCCCCGACCGCGGAGAAGCTTCCGCTTCTCAGACCCAACGGTCACGGGCAAGTGAGGCCTGCCCAGCTCGTGCTTCTGCTTTTTGCGGGCGGCCCTTCTCATGCCTCCCGTAGGCTTGCGCAGGCTTTTACTATGAACTATGGCCATACCCTTGTGAGGGAGGTTCCGTTTTAAAAGTTATGCTATCCCCTTCTCGTCGCCCCGAATTCTCGCAAGCTTTATTTAGGGGTATCCGGTGATAGCAGTCTGTTGGGCGTCAGCAAGCTTTAAAAAAGGACTGACCAGACAACGGTAGGTGACAAAATGGTAATAGAACGGCCTCTTGACGCTTTAAGCGAGGCAAGGAACAAGACCGTGATGGTCGAATTAAAGAATGGCAAGACCATCAGGGGTTGCCTGCTGGCTTTCGACATTCACATCAATCTCGTCCTGGACGGGGCTGAAGAACTCGGAGGCGGGGAGCTGAGCCGTAAAATCGGCCGGCTACTCATTAGGGGCGACACGGTTTTAATGGTAACTCCAAGTGATTGAAATGACCAAAGGCACACCTTCTTTCGGCAAAAGGGGAAGAACCCGTCTCCATATAACCTGCAGAAGGTGTGGCCAGCCCGGCTTCAACAGGAAAACCCGGGTTTGTGTCAAATGTGGCTTCGGTAAAAATACCAAGCTCAAAAGCAGGGGGTGGGCAAACAAATGAAAGCGCGGGACGCGACCCAGGTTCTGTTACATCCCGTAGGTACTGAAAAGGCCATCCGCCTGCTGGACCAGAACAAGATAGTGTTTGTGGTGGACAAAAACGCAGACAAGGAAGACATCCAGAAGGCCCTACATGAACTTTTCAAGGTGCGGGCGGAAAGGGTAAACACCCTGCTGACCCAGAAAGGGGTCAAGAAAGCCTATATAAAGCTCAAAAAGGAACACAGTGCTGTTGAACTGGCCACCAACCTTGGCCTGTTGTAGGTGTGAAAAATGGGAAAAAGACTGAACCAGCAAAGACGCGGCAAAGGCACGTTAATCTGGCGAAGCCCCAGCTTCAAATACAAGCCTGCTCAGGGTATGGGCAAAACAGAAGACAAAACAGGAGTGGTCATGAGTCTTGAAAGGGATGCCATCCGGAGCGCGCCCCTGGCATTCATTGAATTCACCAATGGTGAAAAGTTATGGGTGCCCGCCTCCAAGGACATGTATGTCGGCCAAAAAATCCTTGCGGGTGGGAAGGCCCCCCTCAGTGAAGGTAATTGGGTGGAACTGGGCCGGTTGAGGGAGGGTCAGAAGGTTTTTTGTCTGGAGTTGCGTCCCGGCGATGGAGGTCGTGTAGTCCGCACCGCGGGCAACGCCGCCACTGTACTTTCAAGAGAAGGCGACAACATCAAAGTCAAAATGCCCAGTGGCAAGGTTAAAGTCCTTGATGCCCGTTGCAGGGCGATTATAGGCACAGTTGCAGGCATGGGCACCAAGGAAAAACCTATCCTCCGTGCAGGCAGTCAGTTCCACATTAAGAAGGCCAAGCATGCATACTGGCCCCGGGTCAGTGCTTCGGCCATGAACGCGTTTGAACATCCTTTTGGTGGTGGTCGCAAACACGGCCACGCCAGTAAACCCCAGACCTCTTCGCGGAGAGCTCCCCGGGGTAGAAAGGTGGGTTACATAGCCGCCCGGAGGACGGGCAAACGAAGGTGAAATGAATGGCCAAAGCAATAACATATTACGGTCTTGAACCTGAAGCGTTTGAGAACATGACTGCGGAAGACTTCATCAAACTCATGCCTGCCCGGCAGAGACGCACTTTTAAAAGGGGCTTCACCCCCGCCCAGAAGATATTGTTGGAGAAAGTCAAATCCTACAAAGAAGGCAAGAGACAGAAACCCATCCGGACCCACTGCAGGGACATGCTCATCCTGCCTGAAATGCTGGGGGTGATTTTCATGGTTCACAGTGGCAACGACTGGAAGAGAGTGGAACCCACTTATGAGATGCTGGGTCATTTTCTGGGGGAATTTTCACTCACCCGTAAAAGAATCCAGCACGGTAGCCCCGGTGTGGGTGCCACCAGGAGCAGTAAATTCATTCCACTGAAGTGAGGGAAAAACATGGAAAAAACCGCAACCGCCAAGGCCATGAACCTGAACATCTCGCCGAAATTTTCGGTGGAGGTGGCCACCAACATACGTGGCATGCAGGTTGACAAGGCCTTACGCTTCCTTGAGGATGTAGTAGCCCAGAGGCGACCGGTAATCCTGCGCAGACATAACAAAGAGGTAGGACATCACCACGGCAGGCCTGGCAGGTATCCTCTCAAAGTGGCCAACGCTTTTATGGAACTCATCAACAATGCCCAGGCCAACGCAGACTATCTGGGTTTGGAGAGTCCGTTGGTTATTTTGAGTGTTGAGGCTCACCGGGGCATTCACAAAAAACCCTGGGGGGGGAAGGCAATAGGCAAAGCCCGCAAGCGGGCCCGCAGGACCAATCTGATAATTACACTTGCACGGTCGCAGGGGGATGCCAAAAAAAAGAAAAGTGAAAAAACTGAAAAAGTAGTGAAGCCTGCGGAACCCGAAAAAGCAAAACCCAAAGATGTGAAAAGTGAAAAACCAAAACCAAAGGTGAAAGATAAATGACCTCACGAAATTTCTTCATAACCGAAGCCAAGCGTTCATACACTATTGCCACATATCTCCGGGAGGAACTGAAGTTTGCGGGCTTCAGTCATGCTGACATAAAAAAGACTCCTCTGGGCACTCGCATAACCATCTACGCCATCCGGCCCGGACTGGTTATAGGGTCCGGCGGTGAAAACATCAAAGCAATGACTCAGGTAATTGAAAAGAAGTTCGGTGTGGAAAACCTACATATTGAAGTGGAACAAATAGATGATATTTTCTTAGACCCTCACATTGTTGCATGGCGTATAGCAAAGTCCTTGGAAAAGGGTGGCAACTTCAAGAGGATTACCACCATCATGGTCCAACGAATCATTGCTGCAGGTGCCCGTGGAGTGGAAATCCGCCTGTCCGGCAAGCTACCCAGCAAGAGGGCCAAGACTTGGAAGTTCAACGCCGGTAACCTCCGCAAGTGTGGTTTTGAAGTAGTTGAATACGGAAAAGTGGCATATGAAGTGGCCATCCAGAAATTGGGGGTTATTGGTGTCCGGGTTGCTATCATTCCGCCCGAAGCCAAGTTCAGCGATGAAATTCACGAAATCGTAATTGAGAGTTCTGAAAAAGAGGAAGGCAAACCGGAAAAAGTGAAAGAGGAGAAAGTTCCGGTAAAACCTGCTGAAGAACTGGAAAAAGAGTTGGTCAACGAAGGGGCACCCGATGCACCTGTGGAACTTCCGATCCCGGAACCTGAAAAAGTGAAAGAGGAAAAACCGGCCAAGGCTGAAACCAAAAAGAAGCCGGCCAAACCTGTCAAGGACAAAAAACCTGCCAAGGCCGAAAAAGACGGGAAGAAGGCGGACAAACCCACCAAGACCAAGAAAGCCAAGTCAGAATGAAAAGGTTCATCCTTTTTTCTTGCCGAATAAGTTGTATCTGACCACACGTTCCGCTGCAAGCTCCACGGTTTCCTGTCCCTTGCCTTCCACCACCGGTTTGTGACGCACGGTAGCCACAGATTTGACCAGCTCGGAGTCCCCTCCACCGGTGATTACCAGAATGTCCGCAGAGTCCACCATTGCTGCGACAGCCAGAGCTTTGTTTGGAAAGTTCAGACGGATAGAGGAATCCAGAATTTCTGAATCACCAAACAGCACGAACTTGTTCACCCCCGCCTTCCTCACAGGGCTGTCCATGCGGGGGTCAAGGCCCATGACCAGAAAGCCACGTTTGGCTGCAAAAAAAGCAGTTTCCAGGTCGTCACCGACGATACCCATCTGTATCATTGCTTTCTCGCCTTCCAGCTGGCGCTGGGCATTCTCCAGAAACGGTCCTTGCCTTCCTTCATGCCCCTTAGATAACCCACAACCAGACCCGCTATGAAACCCACCGCGATAATCACAAGGTCTATGAAGTCAATCATTTCAGCTCACCACTCAGGTATTTGTATCTCATCTCCTCGGACTTGTTCTCTCCGAAAAAATTGCCGGTAAGCAGGCCTGCCAGGAAGCCCATCACCAAAAGAAAAAGCCACCAGAAAACTTCAAGCACACTCATGATATCAGCCTCTCCACTCTTGCCCTTGCGGTTTCATAAAACTTTGCAGAGGGGAACCGGCCAAGGTCTGTAACATATTCTGTGATTAGGGCGGTGCGGGTCAGGTCATAGGCCGGGTTGCGGGAGGGCAAGTGATCACATATTTCCCGGGGAGGTTCTTCATTTACTATCAATCTGTCGGACACTTTGAGATATTCCACCACAGCATAAAATGGAACCCTGTGCCAGGCGGCACACACCGCGATGGTGCTAACGCCCACATGGTCTATAAGGCCGAAGGATGTTACAGCAACCCCCCCGACAATAACTTTGTCCACTTCAGGCATGAAGTAATTGACGGCGGCATCACAGATGAGGGTTGTTTTGATACCTGCATCCATGAGCTCCTGAGCCATGCGTCTTCCTGACTTGTCGGGTCGGGACTCCACCACCAGAACGCTGAAGTTCCGGGTTTTGTGGGCCTCACGCAACAAACTAACCACGTTGGTGGCCCGGGAGGCTGTCATGATGCGGTCCCCTTCGCGGATGATGTCCAGACCATGTTTAACAGCTTCGCCAGCAGAGGAATCCAGATAAGAAAGACCAAACTTAATCAGTTGCTTGATTTTGGCCTTGTCCTGCAGTTTTAGCACCGCCCTTAAAAAGTTGAAGGAAAGAGGTCTGCCGGGCAACAGCAGGGTCATCACAACCTCCTCTTTCTTGACATCAAAATCCTTGCGATCAACCACTTGCTCTATAGTCAGAAGACAGGCCCGGGCCGTTTCCTTGCTACTTTTGATTTGGCCCTCTTTCAGCCGTTGGGCGGTTTCAAGAACTTCAGCATACACACTAACCCATGCCCGAGGGCATATTTAAGTGTAAAGCCCAAAAAAGAAAACCAGATGACCTTACTGGTCCGAAACGGGTTGTGCAGGAAGCTTGTTTCTCTTGAGGAACTCAGTATAGCCACACTTGCCACAGTGAAACCTGTCAGAGTGTCTGGCCATGACAACCCCGGGGCCACACTTGGGGCAAAATCGGCCCTGACGAACCACTTTACCTGCATCAACCGTGTATTTGTCAGATTTCTTGTGAGTGGCATGTTTGCCCATATCATTCACCTTCCGGAGCGTTATCTCCAGCCTCTTCAGCCTTAGCGGGGGATTTGCCCACCCTCTTCTTGGGGTTGAGGTTCCGATGGGATTCCGCCCGGTTCAGGGTTTTTTCATTCTCATAAACCAGACACAGGCCCTGACTTTCGTTCATACCAAAAGAAGTGGTGTATTCTTTGATGAACATCAAGTCCTGATTGGCGTTTAACTTGGCGGCCAACAGATCGGCCACCTCACCTTTACCGGGGGTGGCACTCTTTTCGTGTTCCACCTTGAACTTGACTTCCAACCGCCCCAACAGGGGGTTGTTCTGTTTGTTTGTAATGGTTAGTTTCATTCATCTCACCTTTAGAGCATACTTGCCGGGAACTGAGGCCTTCATCTTTTTAGCAACTTCGGATTTTTCAAGGTCAATAATCTCCACCAGGCCGGCCCAGGTCGGGCTCAGATCGGTGCCCTGACACGCCGGGCAGTTGTTTCCTTTAACCAACAGGCGACACTTGCGACAGGCCTTGAGTTCTTTGGATGACATCAGGCTCCCTCCTTTTTCTTGCCTTCTGTCTCGGGCCGAAACCACTCGGGCTTGCCCAGACCGGGCTGTCTCATAGTCAGACCCAGTTTGGCGGGTTCTGCTTTGTGACTTATGCTTATGATACGGGCACGCACCAGGTCACTCTTTTTGATGACTTTCTTGCTTTGTTTGCCCTGAATGACCCCCGCGTCGCCGTAGGAAAAGAAGTCGTCAGCCACCTGGCTGATATGGACCAGACCGTCCATGGGGCCTATACGAACGAAGGCCCCAAACTCCACCATGTCAGTGATTTCCCCATCCACCACTTCGTTGAGCTCAGGTTTGAACATGAGGGCTTCATAGGTGGTTGAGAAATAAACCGCACCGTCACCCGGTAGGATTTTGCCCTCCCCAATATCTTTGATATCAGTGACGGCCAGGAGCATGCCGTCGTTGTGGGACATCTTGCCCTGCAGGTCCGCCAGGGCCTGCTTGGTGGCCTCCTTAATATTCCCCTCCTTCCACAGACGGGGTGCCACCCGCACATTTTGCCTGAAGGTAACGAGCTCAAACATTTATGCACCTCTGCTTTAATCCGAAAGGCCCCATTATAAGGCTAACGCATATTCAACGCACCAGACAGCTGAAGGTGCCTGCAGGCACTCCCCTGAAGCCAACTGTGCCCTGATAGCTACCGGGAGCCAGAGAGGTGTGAAAAACCACATCCAACAGCTCCCCTTCAGTCACGATGGAAGTCATTTTCTTTTCATAGATTTTTCCGCCGATATTCAGCTCAAAATTGCCCATGAAAAAACGACCGGACTTGGACATGATAAAATGGGCGACCACGTAATTCTGACTGCAATCCACCTCCCTCAACACGAACTCCGGCTGGATGTAAATGTAAATGGTGTAAAACGACACCAGGATAAGCAGGAAAATCACGGCCCAAGGCAACCAGGCCTTGCTTTTGGTGGGTGGGGGAGGGTAATGGTTCTGCTGAACCCAGTAATAATTGGGGTAATACACCTAAGACATGCTCCGGTCAGCTATATATTGATTTTTAAATTCCGGAGGGTTGAACTATTATGTCTGAGAAACCTGTAAATTTTGGGCTTTTGGAAAAATCTAGCTTGGAAAAACACGATCTGCCCTACAACCAATGGGAAGTGTGGGCCCATGGTATGCTGGAGGCTCAGTGTCAGCAGGATAAACTGCCGGAAGTTTATCGGCAACAGAATTCAAGAACAATAAAAGAGGACCTGAATAATCAAAAAGAACTGCTGGAGAAGCAGAGTTATGGTGAGTTTAAATTTTGGGGCGCCAGAGGTGGTGAATTGCTGTATTATCTGCCCTGTATGATTGAAGGGGACCGGTTGAGACTCTACGTCGTTGACAAAAAGAGCGTGGATTTTCAAAAGGTGGTTAGTGACCTGAAGTGACAATGGCCAAAAGTGAAGTCGGTTTCCGCTAGAGATTGAAACTGTTCGTGGTGCCTGCCATAACAAGCACCGCGGGGTGCAGAAAAGCCTGCTTTTAGGAAAATCCGCAGGATGCCTGTAAGGGTAGCTGGACCAAAAAGCGTTCAAACCATTTTTGTAGACTTTTTTCTAAAGCGTTCAGTGGACCGGGCGGGATTCCCGCTTAACGAAGCGGGACCACGTAGGCCACCAACCGTAGTTGGTGGCCTGATTTTGATCAAACCCCGCGAAGTGGGGTTTGTGCGGACCGGGCGGGATT
>DSCG01000006.1 GCA_011049195.1 archaeon | reverse complement strand
GACAGCCACCAAAGTTTTGCCCAGCCCGGTCGGGAGCACTACCAGAGTATTGCCCCTGACGGCCGATGCCAACAATTTTTCCTGATACAAACGGGGTTTGACAGCCAGCACATTTGACTTCTGTGGTGGGGCTTTAAAACCTTCAACCCCGGCGTGCCGGTAACAATTTGCAGACTTCCCTCTGGAGCCGACCTTCTACATCACTCGTCCGATTTCAGAAGCTTTTCTTTTCAATAGCCCCTGCCAGCACGCTGGCGGCGGCTACTATAGCGGCAGACAGGACCGCCCAGTTGGCGTCCAGACCCGTTCCGAAGAACCAGGTGCTCGCGGCCTTGATGGTCCACAGCGTGACGCCAAAATAAAGGATGGCCAGTAGCACCAGCACCAGAGAGGTGATGGCGGTCACTACTATGACCCCGAGACCGTTTCTTATGGTTTTTCCGTCCATACTCCCTGTAGCCTCCTGACCTTAAAGGGCTTCCGGGACAACTGCCCAGTAGCCCCCCGGAACAAAAAGCTTGTATATGTCCCCCACCATACCTCTTCATGATATCCGAGATGCTACAAAGCATAGTTACCGACGCAGGTGCCAAGCTACTCTTAGCTCTGGGCCTGCTCCTTGGCGGTATTCTGGCCGGAAAACTGTTGGGTTTCGTGGTCAAGAAACTGCTCAAGGCCTTCAAGCTCAAGGAGGCTTTGGCTTCCATTAACGCTGAGCCCGCCTTCCTGGGCATAGACCTGGTGGAGCTCATCAAGCTCTTCACGGAATGGTACACTTACCTTTATTTCATCATGGCCGCCATGATGGTGCTGGAGGTTCCGGCCCTGGCTGCCTTCATAGACGAGATAAAGGCCCTGGCCGTTCTCCTGGTGGAGGCGGTGGTGGTGGCCTACATCGGTCTGCAGGTGGCAGGCTTCCTCCGGAAAGGACTCAAAACCTATTCCAAGTCCTCTCATCTGGGCGATATAGTTTATTACGTGGCCATTTATCTGACTATTATTCTGGCCCTGACTTCAGTCTATCCCCAGGCCGCCAGCCTGCTCAACTACCTGTTGCTGGTACTGGTGGCGTCTGCGGGTCTCGGTCTGTCCCTGGGGCTGGGTATCTCCCTGGGGTTGGGCACCAAGGAACTGGTGAGCAAGGTGGCCCGGAAGTATGTCAAGCCCGGTCGCTAACAGGAAGCTTATTTAGGGGCTACCGCTCACTTTGGTGTGCGGCGCCACTTTTGGTTTTGCTGGTTAATTGTTCTTACCCCCGTTCTGGCTTTCACCAGCCAGGCCGGACTGGAGGTTGCCACCGGCGTGGTGGTTTCCGGGGGCAGAGGCACACTCACCATCCTGCAATACCCTCTGAACGTGGCCGGTCAGACCGCTGACTGCACTCCCTCCGAGCTGAGCTTCCCGCCATACTACCGCACCGTCAATTGTACTGTGGCCCGTTTTTTTCAGACCGATTATGAAAAAGGGGAAACCTATACTACCGGCTCAATGACCACGGCCACTTCCGGCATGCAGGCCTTAGCGGACAGTCTGGTCCGCCCTACTGTTTTTGAGACTTCAGTGGCTCTGGCCGGCTGGATTCACACCAACGTGGTTTATGATATGGAACTGGGCCAGACTTCCGAAAACGCCGAATGGACATTTGCCAACCGTCGTGGTACCTGTGATGAGCAGACTCACCTGTTGCTGGGGCTGGTGCGTCATCTGGGCTACAACGCCCGCTATATCAGTGGCTTCGCTTTCGGGGACACGGGCTGGCTACCCCACGCATGGGCAGAAGTCTGGACCGAATACGGTTGGCAACCCTTTGACGTGACCTTTGGTCAGTTCGGGGTCGTGGATGCTTCGCATGTGACTACCCACAAGGGCCAGAACGGCAACCACTCTTTTGTCCTGCTGTCATACACGGGCCAGGCCGTGGCCAGTGAGACTTATCAGCTGGCAATGACCCCCCGCACCAACCTTAGTTTTGACCTGACCACCAACGCCACCGACACCGGCAGTGGCCAACATGTTCTCATAACCCTCCGAGCTAACAACCCCCTTCCCGTGCCCGTGGCATTTCCGCTGAAGTGGTCATTCCCCCATGATTTTCAGCCGGAACTGGTTTTCGGCGAGCGGGTCATTGTCCTGAAACCGGGCTCCAACACCCGGTATCTGGTTTTTCGCACCCCAGTTGTTCCTGCAGACCACATCTACCATGTGCCTTATGTGGTTGGATTTCAGGAGGAGACTGCCAACTCAACTTTTCGGGTTTCAACCGCATATGGGTGTCCTGTTCCCGAGGCCTATCCCGACAGCTTCATGGTGGATGCCTGTATTGACCTGAATACGGGCCGAAATGTAACCGGGAAAGTGAATGGAGGACCCTTCATGTGTGGTGAGTGTTTTTACAACCTGACCCCATCATCCTATCTCAACTATTCACTATTTTATCCCACCGCATGTTTTGACATGTGCAACCTGACTGTGAATCTTTGGGGCCTTGATTACGCGGAGGTCATAATAGATGATGAAAGTCAGGAACTGTTGGTCCGTGGAAGTCTGTCGCTCGGGGTTCCTGTTGGTTCGGGGAGCCACACTATTTCTGTGAATGGAGAAACAAACTTTGTGAATATCGCTTCCGTCCCGGACCCTGAATTCACTTTTACCCAATCCGGGAAGACTGTGTGTGTCCGGCCCGGCCCCCTGACCGGCTGGCAGATGGAACAGGAGTGCTTTGACCTGCCGGCATGTGGTATCTCCGAAGTGCTGACCCGTGGCACGTGGGGCAACCACACTCTAACCCTCCCAATGGCACTGGAAAGGCGGTGTGGACCCTTTACCCTGCTCTGGGAAAAGGTTATTAGGTTCTTATCATCCTTTTGATATGAGGGACCTCCTGCTCATTCTGATACTCCTGCTTTATTTCTTCCGGCCCATGCTGGGGCCCGTTGTTCTGGCAACCATTGTTGCCATGACACTTTATCCCGTTTATCAGCGCCGGCCAGGCTATCTGACTGCGGCCCTACTGACGTTGGGTGCTACCGCCCTGATAATTTTCATAGCCTACCATTTCTCAGTTTATCTTTATGACCAGGCCCTTTACATAGTGAATATTTTCAACAGGCTTTCCCCAGAGGTTCAGCTACAACTGATTAACTTCAGTTCTCAGGTTCCCATTTACAATTTTGCACTATCGCTTGTGAATTCACTCCCAAGCATGGCCATCAAAATCCTGATGACCGTTATTGCGACCTTTTATTTTCTGCTGGACGGCCATCGTATCAAAAATGCCGCCCGAAACCTGTTCCCTCCTGAAAAGGCTGATGCCATGATTGAGGAGGCCAGCTACAATCTGCGTTCTATAATTCTGGGGGTTTTTGTGAGCATGTTCGCCTACATCCTCATCGGAACTTTGGTTTTGGTTCTCACGGCCACCCCCAGGGCCCTGCTTTATGCCGTTGTGGCAGGCCTGTTTGGCCCCATTCCTATTGTAGCGGGATGGATGGTGTATGGATATGTTATAGCGCAGAAAGTGATGGCCGGCCAGTATTGGGGTGTGGTTGCTGTGGTGATTTTCCTGACTCTCTGGCAGGTTATCGGTGACCCGTATTTCCGTATCAAGTACAGGGGGAGAATTCACCCCCTCATCCTGTTGCTGTCCATGGTTTCAGGTATAGCCCTGTTCGGATTTTCCGGACTGGTGGTGGGACCTGTTCTGGTCTCTTTGGCCTATACCTGGATAAAGGTGGAGCATTCCGGCTGACCCCATGTTTTAATACCACCCAACCCCCGCTTCGCGGGGCTTGACCAAAACAAAGGGGCTTCGCCCCTTTTGAAACCCCCCGCCCGTCCTGCGGGACGGGCGTTTTTAGTTGAGCTTTTTCCAAAAATACCCCATGGTTTAATACCACCCAAGCTTTTTGTCCCGCAAGACAAAATGCGTAGCATGCTCTGCAGAGCACCTTGACCAAAAATACCCCATGGTTTTAATACCACCTGGTGTGTAACTACTGTGTGGACCCCCTTGAGCTGTCTTTGCGTGACCTTCATAAGGTGGAGCCACGCATAGTAAATCTTATTCAGGAAGGGGAATTGGACCCCTGGGACATTGACCTCATCAAACTCTGTGACCTTTATGTTGGCGAAATCAAGAAGAGGGCTCCGCAGGGTGACCTGAGGATTTCCGGAAACGCCGTCCTTACCGCCGCCGTGCTACTCAAGCTTAAGAGTGATTTCTTTGATGAAAAAACCGCAACCAGTATCCCGGAACCCGGTGCTATCCTGGGGGTGCCCGAAGTTGAAATTGTGCCCGTCTCCCGGCGGGTGGAACGCAAGATAACCGTGGTGGAACTGCTGGATGCCCTTAACAGTGCCTTCCGGCTGGAGCAGGACAAGGCCATGGCCCGCAGGAGCCGTCCAGACCTGAAATTTTATGCCCTGGACCTGAGCAGGTTCATGGAGCGTCTGCTGGCTGACCTGCCGGACACTCTGATTATTGAGGCTCTGGGCCCCCTTATCTTGTTGTCCCTGCTACATCTGGCTAACAAGGGCAACCTTAAAGTTGAACAGGAGGAATGGAATGGAAACATCCGAGTTAGCAAACTGGGTAGAGGCTGCCTTGTTCATGGCGGGCAAACGGCTCAGTCTGCAGGAACTGGCTAGAATTCTGAACGCCCCGGAGGTTGAAGTGGCCCGGGCCGTGGACGACCTGGAGGACAAATACCGTGGCCCTATTGTGGTTCAGTTTGACGGGAACACTGCCATTATGACTGTGGAAGGCCAGTACCTTGAAAACCTCTGGATGCTGGGCAAGGGCGAACTCAGCTCCGCCGAACTCCGCACCCTGGCCACCGTGGCCTACTATGAGCCCGTCCGTCAGAGTGAGTTGGTCAAGGCCCGTGGCAACCGGGCTTATGAACACCTTCGGAAGCTGGAGGAGATGGGCCTGGTCGTCGCCAACCCACAAGGCAACACCAAAGTTTTAAGACTGACCCGTAAGTTCTACGACTACTTTGGTGAGGATGTTGCTGAACGGATTAGACGTGCACAGACTTTTGTCAAGCCTGACAGAAGCCGGAAATCTGCCGGTGAGAGTGGGGAAGGTTCAGAGGCGGGGCCCGATATTCATATTACAGACGTCCGGCGTGGCTAGATATCTTATCCTCCGGCCGGGTGGCTTTTACTTTTCCAACTATGCCCCTGCCCCGTCCCCCGGTCCGGATTCCTTCTGTATGCTCCTCCGCAAACTGTTTTCAAACCGTTGGCTGGAAGGGATAGAACAAGTTAATGGTGACCGCATCATCCGGCTCCGCTTCCGCGAAACCGGCCTCTGCCTGGTGGCCGAGCTCTTTGGCAGGGGCAACCTTGTAGTGACGGACTCTGCAGGCATCATCCAGCACGCCCTGGTCTTTCGCTCCTGGAGGAGCCGGGACATCCGCAAAGGCCTGGCTTACGTGCCACCTGCTTTTACTGACTGGCTGAGTATGGACCGGGAACAGCTTCTTCAACTGGTCACTCCGGCTCACTCCCAAGGCCCCGCCGAAGTCTCCCGCCTGCTGGGTCTGGGCAAGGTTGTTGAGCAGGTTTGGGACTCCGACCCCGCGAAACTGGTGGACCTTCTGTTGAAGCTGGCCTCCACCCCCCTGACCATGGCCGAAGTTGAAGAGACCTTCAAAGCCTCAGACTCAACTGAGCTCCCGCCCACTCCCGCCGGGGAGGCTCATGCCAGCCAGCTCAAAGCTTTAGAAACCAGTCTGGCCGAAAGCCGGGCCACCATCCAGGCCTACCGCCGGGAGGCTGAATTTCTAAGAGCGACAGCCAGTCAAATCTTCATGCATCTTCAGGAGACCGACCGCCGGCTGGCTGAAGCCCGGGCAGAGGGTAAGAAAAAGTTAAAAGTCACCCCCCATAACTCATCAGGTGAAGCCCAAAAGTGATTTTTTTCTGGTAATTTTACTATCCGCTCTCGCCGGGGTTTCCGCCTATTTTTCCAACATGGCCTATCTGGACACCCCTCTGCTTTTTGCCCTGGAAGGTCTCATACTGGTGCTTTTCATCACCAGCACAGTTTTCCTTCGTTCACTGAGGAGGGGTTCTCTGGTGACCTTTACAGCTCTGGTTACCACCTGCCTGCTGGCTGTGATTCACACTCTGCTCTTCCCCAAGTATGATCCTGTAGCTCCCGTGGCGTATTTTGTGGTGCTTCTTTTTTCCACTTTCTTCAATCTCTTTCTGGCCTATCGGCACTACGCCTCCCGGCAGGCTCTCTACAGGGTATATGACCAGCACAAGCCCGCCATGGCTGCCGTGGTGGTGACTTTTATGGTGGTGGCCTTTGTGCTTTCACTTCAGGACATTCTCTTTCAATTTGGCCTGCTAACTCTCATGGGAGTGGCCCTGTCCTACCTGACCTTCTTGTTTTATTTTGCCCCCCTGCTCCGGATTGAGAAGTGGCTGTCCCACACCGAGCAGTTGAATGAACAGGAGAGTCGCACCCGCAATTTCGTTAAGAAATATGGCAAAGGTAAAGATGTTTATCCTTTCTTCGCCACCTGGCTGGGGGCCGCCGTCTCTGATGTTGAAGACCTCATAGACCGTCTGGAGGCCAAGGGTTATCTGGGTCATAATTTCTTCGCCATCCAGAATATCTTTTACTGGTTCCTGACTTCCCTGTCATTCTTTATGGGGCTGGCGGTAGCCGGAGCCCACTTTGGCCAGCAGGCGTGGGCCTTCCTGCTCATAGTGACAGGAGTGGCTCTGGCCGGGCCTCAGGCTTTCTTCCGCAGAACCTTCCGTCGCTTCCTGGGAGTATTACTCATAGTGGCCGCCCTTTCCATCTTTTACCTGACCAACGTAGTGGCCTTCAGAGTGGCCTCCCTTTCGACTCTCATAGCAGTGGTTTCCATTTATTTTGCCTACAGGGATGAGGAAGTGATTTCCATCATCTTTGCCTCTTTCTTTGTGGGTTCCCTCTTCATGCTGGGCAGGTCCATGCTGTTGCCTGTCTTCATGAGAACCCCTGTGCCGTGGATAATCACTCTGGTGACCATGATGCTGTTGTTGCACCATCTTTATGTCAACGAACAGCTTTACTAACCGCCGACCACAACCTTCTAAATTTACCACTTTCAGGCCAACGAACAACTTTATTAAGGGGCAACTCAGGGACAGAGGTGAAAATCGGTCAGTTTGTAGAGCTGGACTACAGTGGCAGACTTGACAATGGAGAAATTTTTGACTCCACCAATCCCAAGGAGGCCGAAGGGGCCAAGGGTCCATTGATCATTATCATGGGGGCGGGCCACCTCATCAAAGGGGTGGAGAAAGCTCTGCTTGAGATGCAACCCGGTGACCAGAGGGAGCTGGACATTCCCCCCGAGGATGGTTTCGGTCGCAGGGATGCCAAACTCATCAAACTCTACAAACTTCAGGAATTCCGGAAACAGCAGGTTGCTCCTTATCCGGGGTTGCGACTGACCATAGACAACCGCCTGGGTCAGGTGGTAAGTGTCAGTTCCGGCAGGATTATAGTGGATTTCAACCATCCCCTGGCCGGTCGTCAGCTACACTATCGGGTGAAGGTTATCCGGGCAGTGGAGCAACTGGACGAACAGATGAAGGGCCTGCTGACCTTCCACTTCGGCGAGCCTCCTGTATATACTGTGGATGGTCAAACCATCCGCTTGGAGGGGGTGCCCGAGGCTTCCCAGGAGCGTCTGAGGACTGAGTTGCTCACATACACAGTTTTTAAAACTGTGGAGTTTGTAGATAAGAAGATTGGTGATAAACATGAAAAGCATGGTCAAAACAGCGAAAAAAAGGTCTGAAACCCCTGAAAATGGGGACTACGAACAGTTTCTCAACAGCCACCAGCCGAACATAAAAGTGCTGGGTGTTGGCGGTGCGGGTGGCAATACCATAGTCCGCCTGCAGGAAATGGGGGTTCAGGGTGCCGACATGACGGCCATCAACACCGACGCCCAGGACCTGGCCAAGATAAAGGCCCCTCACAAAATTCTAATCGGCCGTGAGCTGACCCGTGGTCTGGGTGCGGGTTCCGACCCTGCCGTGGGTGAACAGGCCGCCAAGGAGGACGAAGCCAACCTGAAGAAGGCCATCGGCAACCCCGACCTGGCTTTCATCACCTGTGGTCTGGGTGGCGGTACCGGTTCTGGTGCAGCCCCTGTGGTGGCCGAGCTGGCCAAGAAGTCCGGGGCCCTGACCATTGCCGTGGTGACCCTGCCCTTCAACAACGAGGGCATGCTGCGCTGGGAGAACGCCCGTTTCGGTCTGGAACGCATCCACAACCATGTGGACGCCATTATTGTCATCCCCAACCAGAAGCTGTTGGAGATTGTGCCGGACCTCCCCCTCATCACCGCCTTCCGGGTGGCTGATGAGGTGCTGTCCAACGCCGTGCGGGCCATCACCATCATGGTGACCAGCCAGGGCATGGTGAACGTGGACTTCGCTGACCTGAGGGCCGTGATGTCCGGTGCGGGCACCGCCCTCATTGGTGTAGGTGAAAGTGACTCCGAGAAAAGGTCCGAGGAGGCCGTCTTCAAGGCCGTCAACAACCCCCTGCTGGATGTAGAGCTCTCCGGGGCCAAGGGTGCCCTCATTTATATTGAGGGGGGCAAGTCCCTGAAGCTTGAAGAGTCCTATAATATTATAGACCTCATCAGCAAGTATCTGAGTAGTGATGCCCGCATGATTTGGGGTGTCGGCCAGCCTGACGAGTCCATGGGCAACAACATCCGTGTGCTGGTCATCCTGACCGGGGCCCAGCTGGGCAAATTCTACTATCCCGAAGAGAAGCACATGGAGAAACGGGAGAAGGACCGCATGGGCAAAGAGCTTGGGATTGAGTTCATAGAGGTTGAAGAATGAGCGTCGGGGACTATAAGAGGGTCCTTAAGATTGCCCGCAAGCCCACAGGACAGGAATTCAAGCAGTCCGCTACTGTGGTGGGTCTGGGTATGCTTGCCATTGGTCTGGCGGGTATGCTCTTCACCATCATCTTCAGCTGGATGGGCCTTTAGAAACAGGAGTAGGTACTATGATATACGCCGTGAGAACCACTTTAGGTAGGGAAGCTTCCGTGGTGGAGAACATAGCCAGAGCCACCCGGAAATTCAGCTATGCTGTTTATTCAGCCTTTGTGCCCAAGGATGTCAAGGGCTATGTCTTTGTGGAGGCCCAGTCCCTGGATGATGTCCGGTCGGCTGTGGCCGGCATTCACAACGCCCGTGGGGTGGTGGATACGCCAGTGGAAATGAAGGACGTTGAAACTGCCATTGAGTCCAAACAGGTTGAAATCACTCTCAAAAAAGGCGACCTGGTGGAAATTGTGGGCGACCCCTTCCGTGGTGAGAAGGCAAAAGTTATAAGGGTTGACTCTGTGAAAAGGGAGGCCACGGTGGAGATGATAGAGGCCGCCATTCCAATCCCGACAACCTTGCCCATCGAAACCCTCCGGCTGATAAAATCAAGCGAGTGAAGTGAGCCAAATGTCAAAAAAAATGATGAAATTCCTGATCAAGGCTGGTGAAGCTACCCCCGGCCCCCCTCTGGGGACTGTGCTGGGCCCGCTTGGTATAAACACCGGCAAGCTGGTGGCTGAAATGAACCAGAAGACCCAGCAGTATAAAGGCATGAAAATCCCCGTCAAGGTCATCATTGATATGACCACTAAACTTTTTGAAGTTGAAGTGGGGGCCCCCCCGACCTCTGACCTGCTCCGTCAGGCCGCCGGGCTGGAGAAGGGCACCGCAGATGGTTCGGTGGTTGGTGACATTTCCATGGACAAGGTGCAGGAAGTGGCCAGGCAGAAGGCCAAGTTCATGAACTCCCCCGACGAGGCCAAGGCCCTCAAGGAAGTCATCGGCACCTGCAAAAGCATCGGTCTGACCGTGGACGGCAAGCCCGCCAAGGATTTATTGGCCCAGCTTTAAGGTCGGAAATAAGTTTCCATGGTGAGCTGGCGGTATGGGTTCAGGATACCACCCTTCACAACTTCCCGCCATTTCCCTACGGGCCGGTCAAGGGCAAAATCATCCAGATAGGTTTCCGTGCCTTCATAAACCACAAAAATTTCCGGCTTGTCCTCCGGTGAGTGTTGGTATTCAGACCACCTGACTGTAACGAGTATGGATTTTACATCATCCAACCTTTTGGTTGGTTTGGAACCTCTGGCCGCTCAAGCTGCAGTGCGGGAACTTTTTTTGGATATATCCTGAAGCCCGGCATTTCGGCAGGGCAGTCTTTCGCTTCCTGGATGTCCCTCACCCCACCCCAAACTTCAAAGAGGCATTCAATCTGATAAGTGGGGATTTTGATGGTTTGGCTCTCACAAGCCTTAATTACAGGCCGCACCCACTCATGGGGTGCTCATCCTGGTTGACATTGAGGAGCTGAAAAAACTGGAGACCGAGACCGGCCTGAAACTGAAACGGCTGGAAAAGGCCGACCTCAAGTGGAGGATGCCCCCCGACTGGGAGGAAAAAAAGTTTGACGCCCTGGTGGTGGAAGTCCCGGAGGATGTCGCGCCGGACATTTTTGAAAAATACCGCGTCCGCCATCTTCGGAAGCCCGGCCAGTAACCGCTACTAACCATTAAATACTGCCCCACCATACCTCTTTTGTGCTCCTGCCCTTTGCCTTCGCCATTGCGACTTTCATAGGCATGGGGGTGCTCCTCCTTCCCCTGCTTTTCCAACAGACCGGCCTCATACTGGGCACGGGGGTGCTGTGCCTGGCCGCCCTGCTCATGGCCCTGCTGGCCTTCATAGTTCTGGACCTCATCAAACTTGCAAAAAAGGACCTGCCTTCTTCTATTGAAGCCTTCCTCACCAAAGGCCTTCAGCCGTTGGTCCGCATCTCTCTGGCCGTCTTCACCTATGGTGCTTTGGTGGCCTATGTGATTGGGGCCGGCGAACAGCTGTCAGCTCTGTTGGGTGGCGGGGCCCAGTACTGGGGCACCCTCTTCTTTGTGCTGGCAGCCCTGCTGGTCATACGCAAGGGCAAGCTGTCCGCCTCCGTTTCCATGTATCTGACCCTGGCCCTGCTGGTGGTGCTGGCCATTCTTATTCCCGCCAACCTGCTGGTGGCCTCTTACCCAGTGCCCGCCCTGACCGGATGGACCTCAGTCCCCTTCTTACTTTCCATCAGCATCTTCGCCCTTTTCGGCCACTTCGCCATGTATGAACTCTACCACCTGCTTCCCCGCGACAGGGACAGGTATTCCGCCTTTTTCGGGGCTTTCTTTCTGTCCTTTCTGCTTTACGTAGCCTACGCCCTGTCGGCGGCTTCAGTGGGTCCCATGGGCCCCTTGAGCACAGTCTCTCTTCTGTTTTATCATGGCCCCGTCCTCCGTGTAGTCATGTCCCTGGTGGCCGTTCTGGCTTTTTACACTTCATTCGTCAGTGTTTCCAACTCCTTCATTCATCCCATAACCCAGGTGGCCAAAAGTGAAAACCACGCCGGGGCCGCCCTGGCTCTGCTCTTCTTCCCGGCGGCCTTCCTCTACGTCCTGGTCCACACTTACCAGCTCATGACCCTCACCGAACTGGTGGCCCGCTTCTGCGGCGTGGGCATCCTGCTCTTTGCCGTCCTGGCCTGCCTGGCCCACTTCAGGGCCGCCCGAAAATTCCCCGCCCAGACCCGGACCCCCGGCTGGCTGTCCATCGCCCTGGCTTTCATCTTTTCGGCCATCACGGCTTTCAACATTTTTCCGCTTTAATCTCTCGGTTTTCAAACGAAAGGGATATTAATCGCCTCGGATAAAGATGTATAGGTGCTCTTGTGTCAATTATATCCAACCAAATAACAGAAAAGAGTGAGACGCAAGTTGTTTCAAAAGGGTTGGTATTGAATAACTTAATTGATAAAAAAGTTTTGAAAGAGCTTAAAGAAAAGTTTAAGGATGTTGGGTCTCTAAACGTTAGTGCAATACACTTCCAGATAATTCCTGACCAGAAAACTCCCGTTTTTAAGGAGCTTAAAAACGGTAAAAATGAGCTTAAAATTGAGATTAAGTCTACAGATTCAATTCTTTTAGTACATCCGACCTTCGAACACTTTAAAAAGGAACTGAGTGTTATTTCCTCAAGTAGAAATTGGATCTTAAGAAAGTTCCTAGAGTAACCGGTGAGAGTCATGGGAAAAACAACACTTCCAAGTACTTCACAAGTCACTGTTCCTGCTAGTGGAGATTTTATGGGAGCTCTGCCGGAAGATTTGCGAAATGAAATGCTTAATGCGTGGAGTACTAGCGGTTTTTGGAAGCCTTCAAACCCCCAATGTATTGATGAGGTTATTGAGAGAATTGTGGACGAAAAGTTAAAGGAAAAGCTAGGGTCTTTGGGATTACGTGCGTTTAGAACTGTAAGCAAAGAGATTGCGCAAAGTGATATTGAATCCTTTTTGTCTATGCTTCAAAGTGAGAATGTCAAGAGTGTGAGTATTTTTGAAATCAGTAGACGCTTGAGTTTGCCCGTTGATCAAGTTGAAGAAATTATGGAAACTTTAACTAAGACGAGAAGGATACGTGAGGAGAATGAATGACCAAGCGAATTTTCCGATTAATATTGAAACGGGGTGGATTTCTCTGATGACCTTGGGAAAAAAGGTCACTTTTTTTGCGACGGATATACGTAAGAAAGATAGTCCTGTCTCGGGGCCAAACGACCACAGGGGGTATATTGCAGACGCGCAAGGAACCGTTCATGTTCGTTCTAAACACTATGATGTGACCTCTTGGAAAAAATAGTTTTAGATCTTTAAGGTTAATATCAACATTTTTCCGCTTTGAGCCCGAGCTCTCCGGCCCAAGCCCTGACCTGTTGCCGTAACCCGCCGGGGGTGCCCTTCCAGTCAATCCAGACTACTTCCGGCTTCGGCCAGGTCTGGTTCGCCATCTGTTCCAGCATTTTTTTGTCCAGATAATCCGAGGCGTATTTTGGACAAATATGGCCGAAATTAACCCCTTCCAGACATTTTTTGGTAAAGTACGGAGCATAATGGGTGCCACCCACCCCCAGTCCCACCTCACCCTCCGGGTTGGCATCCAGCAGGTGAACTATAACATCGGCGGCAGCTCGTATGGCCTCCATGTCCCGCCATTGCTTTTCCGAACTCCCGACTTCCACAAAAACTATGGGTTGGCTGAAACTGGGCCCGTGGTGGGTGACCTCCAGACAAACGTCATATCCCGCCAAGGCCGGTCTCCGTTCCTTCAGCCTGGCGAACTCCCGCACAGCTTCACTCACATACAGGGCCGGGTTGATGGCCAGCCTGCCCGGCTCCCCTCCCATCTCGGCCGGGCCGAAGTTGCCGGGGGTGTGGGCCGTCAGGCTCGGGGTGCCCTTTTCACTTTTGTGGGAGCTGGCCACTATGACCAGGTCGTTCCGGGAGACTATCTTTTCCAGCCCGTGCAAATCCACGATATCTGAATCAAGCAACTCCACACCGACCCGCCCGTCCAAAGCCCTGGTCAGATTTTGGCTGGCCAGATTGGTGGCCGAGCCCACCACAAGTTTACGAGTAAATCCCATACCCCTCTTTCAGGCAACCCATTTTAAAGTGCTGTGCCTTCCCCCTACATGGAAACCCGCAAGCTGGGCCCAGTGGAGTGGGAGCTCCCAAAAACCGGGGCCATGAAAGTCCCCGTCAGAATTTTTGCTTCCGAACAACTGCTTAACCTCATGCACAAGGACCGCACCCTTCAGCAAATTCAGAATGTGGCCTGCCTGCCCGGTATAGTGAACTCCGCCCTGCTCATGCCCGACGGTCACGAAGGTTACGGCTTCCCCATTGGGGGGGTTGCCACCTTCCCTGCAGACGGGACAGGACTGGTCAGTCCCGGCGGAATTGGTTATGATATCAACTGCGGTATCCGGCTACTGGTTTCCCCTCTGACCCGGGAGGAACTGGCCCCCCGCATGGGGGAGCTGATGGAGGCCCTTTTCAAGGCCGTACCCAGCGGGCTGGGCAGTTCTTTCAAACAGGCCCTTGACCGCTCCGAGCTCACAGAAATACTCTCCACAGGCGTCAGGGCCCTGGCCAAACAGGGGATGGCCTCCCAGCAGGACCTGGAACACACCGAGGAAGGTGGATGTATGCCGGCTGACCCCTCAGCCGTCAGCCAGAGGGCATTTGCCCGAGGTCTCAAACAGGCGGGCACCCTGGGGGCGGGTAACCACTTTGTGGAGGTTCAGGAGGTGGAGGGTGTCTTCGGCCCCGCAAAAATTCAGAAACAGTTTGGCCTTAAGCCGGGCCAGGTCGGAGTGATGATTCACACCGGCTCCCGTGGTCTGGGTCACCAGGTGGCCAGCGATTACATCAGAGTCATGCTGGAGGCTTCACAAAAATACGGCCTCCGCCTGCCTGACCGCGAACTTGCGGCAGCTCCCCTTTACACCCCTGAGGCCGACCGCTACCTGGAAGCCATGAAGGCCGCAGTGAATTTCGCCTTTGTGAACCGTCAGACCATAACCCACCATGTCCGCGAAGTCTTCCATTCACTTTTTGGGTGCGAACTTCCCTTGCTCTACGATGTGGCCCACAACATAGGCAAGTTTGAAACCCATGGAGGCCGGGAACTTTTCATTCACAGAAAAGGTGCCACCCGGGCCTTTGGTCCCGGTCGTACTGAACTGCCGGAAATTTTCCGTTCAACCGGCCAGCCCATCATCATCCCCGGCTCCATGGGCACGGCCAGCTACGTGCTGGTGGGCCTCGGCTTCACTCCGAGTTTTGAGAGCACCTGTCACGGAGCGGGACGTCTGCTTTCCCGCGGGGCCGCGGTCCGGGAACTGGCCACAGTCTCCATCAAAAAGCAACTGGAGGCGCGTGGGGTGGCCGTTATGACCGGCAACATCCGGGGACTGGCTGAAGAGGCTCCACAGGCCTACAAGGATATAGACGCTGTGGTGAAAGTGGTCCAGGAAGCGGGTATATCCGCCCCCGTAGCCCGTCTGGTGCCTCTCGGCGTGGTAAAGGGATAATCCCGGCGTGGTAAAGGGCTAAAGTTTTAAGCCCGGCCTGCGCTATACTGTATGAGCATGGGTCCCACCGTGACACCTGACTTCAAGAATAATACTGCTATTTTCTCAACTATGGCCCGTATGATGACCGGCCCTTTTGTGATGGGTCTTGCTCTGGCTTTGGTGCTGGGTACTATGTTTGGCCTGATAACCTTTTAAGTTACCCGCCCTCCGGCCTTTGTGGCTCCGGATCCGCTCATCTCCCTTGAAGGTGCCTGCAAGGACTACAAGTTTGTCAAGGCCCTTTGTGATGTGACTCTTGAAGTTTATCCGGGGGAGTTTCTGATAATCATGGGCCCAAGCGGGTCCGGTAAGTCCACCCTACTCCACATGATTGGTCTGCTTGACATCCCCACCCATGGGAGTCTGAAGATTGAAGGCCGGAGAGTGCCCCGTGACGAAGACAAGCGGGCCGACCTCCGCCTGAAATTTATGGGTTATGTCTTCCAGGACTTTGGTCTTATGTCCTCTCTGAATGTATTGGACAACATAATTCTGCCATCCTCTCTGGCTGGCCGTCCCCAGCGTGAACGGGCCAAAGATATAGCCAGACAGCTGGGTATTGAACACCGGCTCCATCACCAGATAACTGAAATCAGCGGGGGTGAAAAGCAGAGGGTGGCCATCGCCAGGGCCCTCATCAACAACCCCAAGCTGATAATGGCGGATGAACCCACCGGCAATCTTGATTCCAAAACCGGCCACAAGGTGCTGACCATTCTCAGGGAGCTGGCCGACCAGGGTAAAACCGTAGTCACCGTGACCCATAACCCGGAGCACCTGGTGTTTGCAGACAGAGTGGTTTATCTCCGGGACGGTCAGATACAGCAGGTCCGTCAGATAAAAAGGGTCGCGAAGGCCCGGAAAGCTCCGGGAAAAGCTTAAAACCGCCGGGCCGAAACAGGTTCATGAGAAAACTGTTTGCCCTATTCCTGCTGATGAGTGTCGGATTTGCACTGACCTTTGATGCCTATACGACTGCCCCGTCCCCCCTAAAGGAACAGGGTTATGTTTATCTGACCTTCTGTTCATCCACCACAGAGTATGTGGGGTTTGAGTTTTCCGCCCCAGGGTTTCAGGTGTCCCCCCGGGAGGTGGCCCAATCTTTTTCCGGCACCTCTATCCTTCCGGATTGCCGTCAGGTGGTTCTTTTTGTGAAAGCAGACCAGCCGGGGCAGTATAACCTGTTGGCGAAGGGGCATTCAAATGAGTGGGTAGTGCCTGTGGTTTTTGAAAAAGACCTGCCTCTTTCCATCTCCGCCTCCAAGTCGGTGGTATATACTGGCTACACCTCACTTGACCTGACCTTCACCGGGGAGGGCAGGGATGTATGGCTGAGTCTTGACGGCGATGTGGTCGGCCTGGATTCACTTTACCGTTCCGCTCTGCCCGCCACTTTTCCCGTGACTTTCTACTTTAGTGAAACGGGCTTCCAACAGGTGCCCCTCACACTGACTTATTCATACGGTAATGCTTCAATGACCCGCACCTTCAACCTGGGCCTTCGGGTGGTGGATGCTCCCATAACTATTGAAGGACCCATAGAGGTGCCGTCAGGAGGGATGGGGGTCCTATCTCTCAGTATCACTTCCCCCGAAACCCTTTACAGTCCGGTGGTTTCACTTTCCTCTTCCTGTCTGGAAGGGGAGCTCAGGAAGTATCTTGAGACTTTCACTTCAGGGGTTCTGGATTTTGAGGTTAGGACCACCTGCGACCCGGGCATCTATCCCCTTGAGGTGGCTGTCGGTGACTATGTCCGAAGTGTTCCTCTGAAGGTGACCGGCCCGGAAGGCTACGAACTTTTTTTCAACCCGAAAATCACCAAAGGGGAGTCCCGTCTTGAGGTGGTGATTGCCAACAAGGGTAGCGATGACATGAGGGCCGTTTCGGTTCGCCTGCTGGACGGGGATTACATAAAACTCAAGGAAGGGTCTTTCATAGGTGACCTGACACAGGGGGACTACGACTCAACCGACCTGGAATTCATCCCCACCAAGAACCCGGTGCAGGTGAATTTTGTCATCTTCTACAATCAGGGCGGTGAACGGCACAACATCACCCGCCAGCTCACCTACTCATATGTGAAGGGGGGCGTCAGCATATGGGGCCTTCTGATACTGGCAGGGATTGGTTATGTGGTCTACCGTAAATTTAGAGGTCGCAAAGCTAGTGGTTAAGTCGCTACTTCATCGCAAGTTGCGGACCTTCCTCACCACTCTGGGCATCGCCATAGGCGTTGCCTTGGTTTTCAGTCTGGTCAGTCTTAACGGGGGTATGAGAGAAAGTCTGGTGGACCAGATGGAGATTTTCGGGGCGGACATGATGACCGTTACTGGCAAAGCTATTGCGGGCATGGGTTTTTCGGGGACTTTCACTCAGGAGGATGTTGAAGTGGTTGAAAGGGTGCCAGTGGTGCGTTTTGCAATCGGAACTTATTACACCGGACTGGAGATGGAGGTCAAGGGAAACACCTTTTTCAAATCGGTTATAGGTATTGAGTCCAACAAAATGAGCCTGTTCAAAAATATGTATTCTGGTGTTGGTATGGCGAGCGGAAGATTTCTGAATGATGGGGAACTCGGAAAAATTGTGATTGGCCCCCGTTTTGCGGAGGATTATGACCTTCGGGTTGGCAACCAGGTCAAACTTGCCGGTGAAACTTTCAGGATAGTGGGTATCATGGAAAGCATAGGCAACGGGGAGGATGACCGGAACATATATACCAACGCCGACGACCTCTGGCGCCTCAGCGGGAGTGATGAATTTTTTATTATGATTTTTGGCAAAGTCCATGACTCCAAACTTGACTCTGTGACCCGGGCTCTGAAGCGTCACCGGGGGGTGGAGGACTTTGAGGTGATGACCACTGAGAGCTGGATGGAAACTATGGACTCCATTCTGGGGATTGTGAATGTGGTATTCCTTGGAGTGGCTTCCATCAGCATTCTGGTGGGGTGTGTTGGTGTGGCGAACACCATGTATGTTTCTGTTCTGGAGCGGGTCCGTGAGATAGGTGTCCTGAAATCCATCGGAGCTTCGCAGTTCCAAATTCTGGTCATGTTCCTGCTGGAAGCCGGTCTGGTGGGCGTGGTTGGGGGCATAGCAGGTATAGTTCTGGGCTATCTGATTGCCTTTGGCTTTACCACTGCCGCCACAGTTTCCGGATTTATGAACCTGAAACCCCTCATAACCCCCTACCTTTTCCTGATTTCGGCAGGAGTCGCTTTTGTGGTGGGTATGCTTGCAGGCCTGCTACCCGCCCGCTGGGCCTCTAAACTCCAGCCCGTTGATGCCCTGAGATATGAATAGTTTTTAAGGTCAGGAAACCACCCCTTCCATGAAACTTGAGGTGGAGCTTGAAAAAAAGAAGCAGACGGTGGAGCTGAAGGCCCGGGGAACCATCAAGGACCTCATGGACCACCTTAACCTCATCCTTGATGAGTATGTTCCCATTCTCAACGGCACGGTGGTTACTGAACTTGAAAATCTCAAGACAGGCGACAAAGTAAAATTTGTCAGAGTGTGGTCTGGTGGATGAGTGCAGATGTGGCAGACCGGCGGTTTATCATGGCTCAGGCGGTCGGCTGACGTGTGGGGACCATCTGAGTGAATGGTTGAGGTCACAAGTATTCGCTGAACTCAAAAAATTCATCAAGTCCTCGGACAGTCTGGCCGTGGCAGCATCAGGTGGCAAGGACTCCACAGCCCTGCTGGAAATGGTTCATGACTGGAACTGTGAACGGAATAATCCTCTGCCCCTGAAAGCCATCCTGATTGACGAGGGTATTACAGGCTACCGTGAATTCACCCGGAAGTTCCTTGAAAAATTTTGTGAATTCCACGACATTCCTCTGACGGTGGTTACTTTCAGGGAGAGTTTGGGTTCAAATCTGGACAGCATAATGAAACGCAGGAAGGACTCTCAGGTCAGTTCATGCACCATATGCGGGGCCTTCCGTCGCTACCTTCTCAACCGGGTGGCCCGGGAGGCAGGGGCCACCAAACTCCTACTGGCTCACAATCTTGACGATGAAGTTCAGACCCTACTCATGAACCTGTTTACAGGTAATGTGGGCCAGGCCGGCCGGAAGGGGGAGCTTAGCGAGACCCCTGACGACCTTTTTGTGCCACGTTTCAAGCCCCTCATTCGGGTTCCGGAAAAAGCTCTCACCATCCATGGCCTGTTGCATTACCCCAGCCTGCCGGACCGGGAGTGCCCTTACCTCCGCGAGAGCCTCCGGTATGAAATGAGGCTGATGGCCAATGAGTATGAAACCCTTCATCCGGGCTTCAAGCTGAAGCTCATCAATACCTACCTCCGGGATATACTGCCCGCTTTACAGAAAACCCCCCCAAAATCTGGAGGAAATTTGCAGAAGTGTGAATGTTGTGGCGAACCCGCTTCACAACTCATATGCAAAACCTGCCAACTCCGCCAGACCCTGGGCCTCAAAGCTCCAGACGCTTAGTTACTGTTCTGCACAAGTTACAAATATCCGAATGAGCCAGCTTTTTTTTATCGGCCAGTTTTTTCAACTGCCTGAACTCCTCATCGGACAGAGCAAGTTTGCCACGCTTGCCTGAAATATACTGACTGACTGCGGCAGGAGTGGTCTCCAGTATTTCCGCAATTTCCCCCGTCTTTAAGCCCCTATCTTTCAGGATGACTGCCAGCTCCCGTCGCAGGATGGGCAGGACTGTTCTGGCTGAGACTTCGCACTTAAACACCTTCCGCTTACGCTCTGAGCTTTAAAGGCTTAACGTTGTTAAATCAACTTAACCCTCTTTTTTTGGGGCGTAAAACAATTTACACTTGCAGAACCCATCCCTTTCTATCTCATCAACATGCCACTTGCAAGGGCAGATTTTTGGCTTGTCCTCTTCAAGGTTGCCGGTGATGGTCCGGCAGGGGCAGAACCTGTAGCCGTGGCTGGCCTCGTTGGCCACCAGCCCCGCTATTACCTG
>DSCG01000042.1 GCA_011049195.1 archaeon | reverse complement strand
TTTAACCACTAAAAAATAACACTATACCGGCCCCTCAGCCTTCCGGGTTGGTGTATTTTTCCATTCCGGAGCCCAGTTTTTTGAGGTTATTGTCCATCTCCTCCGCCCACTGCGGGTGCATCTGGACATGGTGGCCACACTCAAAGGGATAGAACTCCGCGGTCATCCCCGGGAAAGCCCGCTCCAGTTTTTTTTCGGGTATCATGGGATAGCTACGCTGGGTCACATACTTGATGACCATGCGCTGGCCCACCCCCTCCGGCAGATAACCTTCCTTAAGCCGTTTCTCAAAATTCATGAGACCCCGAACCATCTTGAAGGCGTCCCGGTTTGGGAGGTAATAGCCGTGGCCATTTTTCGTGAAGTCAGCCTGTTGTTGGTCGAGCCCGACCTTCTGCTCGGTCTTGGCCTGGCGACCTCGGGCTAGCCTGATGAAGTTCAAGGAGTCAGGGACGTGCTGGAGCACCCTCTGCATGGACATCAGCAGCCGCACCAGCCGCCTCTTGGGGATATACCTGAAGCCGATGACCGGGTCCGAGAGCACGGCGGCCCGCATGTGGTCGGCGTAGTTTTTGGCGTAGCCCAGCACCACGTTGGCCCCGTAACAACTGGACACCAAATTCACCCGGGCTTCTGGCTTATCCAGACCCAGCTCCTCCAGACTTTTGTAAAGTTCGTGGCCCAGGGTTTCCACTTCATAATCCGGGAGCTTGTCAGACTTGCCATGACCCGGCAGGTCAAATATAATCACTCTGTAACCCTGCCGAGCCAGGTCGGGGGCGGCCCCTTTGGTCAGCTCCCTCTCACCGGGGTGTGAAGCCCCCTCTTTGGAGGCCAGCCAGGTGTTTGAGTGTGAGTCCAGGCCGTGGAGGAGGACCACCACTTCCTCGTTCGGGTCAGGCTCGCTGTCTCCATTCCCGCCCATCCGGTAAAACTCCCGGTAGCACATACTGCCTGCTTTGCCCTCCCGGATGGTCAGGTCTTCGGACATGGGTGGCCTTCCCCTTCGGGGCTTATATGTATGCACCCATTATTTGCCGAACCGGTTAGGCTTAAAAGTGGCCGACCCTGCTTGGGGGGTGCATACTGAATTTGAGGTCAAACTGCTGGAAGTGGACCTACCCTCCCTCCGCCGGAAGCTGGTCGCTCTTGGGGCCATATCCTCAGGCACCCAAAATATGAAACGCTATGTTTATCACCCTCACGACATGGTCCCCGGTTCCCACCGTTGGCTACGGCTCCGGGACGACGGCCGGAAGACCACTCTCACCTTCAAACACATCAAGAGCGACAAACTGGGCGACACAGACGAGCTTGAGGTTGAAGTAGGGGATTTTGACAGCATGCACCTGCTCCTGACCAAGGCGGGCATCCTACCCACCTCCTACCAGGAGAACCGCCGTGAGAGTTGGGAGCTGAAGGGCCACCCCGGAGTGGAAGTATGCATTGACTGGTGGCCCCTGCTGGAACCCTATGTGGAGGTGGAGGGCCCTGATGAGGCCACGGTTATGAAAATAGTGAAGTTGTTGGGCTTCACTCCTGACCAGGTCACCACGCTCAACACCATGGAGCTTTACGAGCGGAAAGGTATCGCCGTCCACGACCACAAGGAACTAAAGTTTGAGGGTGTATGAGAACTACATCCGGTTCGCGTCACTGTAAAGATTTGTTTTGAGAACGAATCCACCACAAAATGCCTGCTACTGCTACTATTACTACCGCAACTATAACTGCAAATATACCCCAACCGACGTCTGCCAGTGTATTTTGCACAGGGACTAAAATTCCTTCTTTCGGCGTCACTTTAGATTTTACAGCCTGTGTTTAATAATTTTTATTCAAGGCCGGACCGGGGAAAAACGTTTTAAACCTCCCTTCAAGGCATGGACTATGGCCAGAGAAGGCAGAGGCACCCGCACACACGGACACGGTAGCCACAAGCGCAAGGCAGGCAGGCGTGGTGGTTCCGGTTATGCTGGCATGAAGAGTGCCAAGTGGATTAAAACCATCAAGGGTGGCAAGACCGCCATGGGCATCGGCTCCCGCAGGGGCAGGATAGGCCACTTCGGCAAATATGGCTTCACCCGAGGCAGTCTGGGCCGGCAGGCCGAGACCGTTAACCTCTCCTGGCTGGAGGAGCGCTTCCCTGTCGGCGAGACCATTAATCTCAGAGACCACGGTGTTGACAAGTTGCTGGGGGCCGGCCGTCTGACCAAAAAATTCACAGTGGTTGTTCCGACCTGGAGTTCCAAGGCAGAGCAAAAGATAAAAGCTGCCGGGGGCAACATAAGCACTGGTGAGCAAGAGTGATTCTGAAAACAGTCAACCGGCTGGTGCCAGAGGTTCGCAAACCCCTTCGCAGACTGTCTTTCAATGAACGGGCCAAATGGACCATCATTGTTCTGTGTCTTTATTTTCTCATGGGCAACATCCCTCTGTTCGGGCTGTCCCCTGCTGCGGTGGACCAGTTCCAGAATATGAGGGCCATCCTGGCAGGGAACTTCGGTTCCTTCATCACTTTGGGTATTGGACCCATAGTCACCGCGGGTATCGTCCTGCAGTTGCTGGTGGGGGCTGAAATTCTGCCCATAGATATCAGCACACCTGCCGGCAAAAAAAGATATGAGGAGCTGGAGCGGGTGTTGGTTCTGTTGGTCACTGTCTTTGAAGCGGGGGCCTATGTGCTCCTTGGTGGACTACCTGCCGCAGGTGGCACACTGGCAGGCAAACTGGCTCTCATTCTCCAGCTGTGTCTGGGCACCCTTCTACTCATCTTCCTGGACCAGATAAGCTCCAAGTGGGGCTTTATGTCCGGCATTTCCCTGTTCATCGCCGCGGGGGTTAGTAGCCAGATCGTAACCTCTGCCTTCAGCCCTATGGCAAACCCCCAGAACCCCACCATGCCAACCGGCAAGTTCTGGGCCGCCCTCAAGTACATAGGTGCCGGGGATCCAATGGCGGCATTTTCGGCTTTCGTACCCCTCCTCTTCACCCTGCTGGTGTTCGCCCTGGTGGTTTATGCCAACGGCATCAAGGTGGAAATTCCTCTGACCTTCACCCGGGTCCGTGGAGCCATCACACGATGGCCCCTTAGCTTATTCTATACCTCTAACATCCCCGTCATCTTTACGGCGGCGCTCATCGCCAACATTGGTATGATAGCCCGTCTGCTGGCCGGTCGCGGGCTGGGTTTCTTTGGGGTTTTTGATGCCGGTGGTGCAGCTATAGGGGGTCTGGCCCTCTATCTTTCCCCTCCCAGCGACCTGGTCTATTACCTTATCTTTTCCCCTCTGAGTTTCTTCAAAGGGGTGTTCACCGGAGGGGTCTTCCTCCAAATGCTCATCAGGGCCTTCACATATACCGTTCTCATGGTGGCGGGTGCCATTATGTTCGCCCGCTTCTGGGTATTTACCTCCAACATGGACGCCCGTTCGGTGGCCAAGCAAATTCAGGGCTCCGGCTTCGGCATCCCCGGCTTCCGCAGAGACCCGCGGGTGCTTCAGAAAGTCCTTGAACGTTACATCCCCTTCCTCACTGACTTGGGTGCCGTGGCTGTCGGCATGCTGGCAGCTTTCTCAGATTTCACAAGCGTCCTTTCAAGTGGAACGGGTATCCTGCTCTCGGTGATGATAATATACAAAGCCTATGAGACCATAGTGACCCAGTACGCCATGGACATGAGTCCTGCCGTGCGCGGGTTCTTTACGGAGGGATTTAGATGAATGACCTGTTAGTGTTCGGTTTGATTGTGGTGGCTTACATGTTTGTAGTCAATCTACTCATGAAGCTGATTGGTGGTAAGGAGCTGAGGGAACTTGACGAGGACATCCGGAAGCACATGGAGAAAGCCAAGAAGGGTGACCAGGATGCTCTCAAGGCCATGAACCAGGCCAATATGAAGAAGATGAAGAAAACCACCAAGACCCAGCTTTACATCATGCCTCTTATTTTGGGGGTTATCTGGGGGGTCAAGGCCCTTTTCAGGGAGACGACCTTCAGCATTTTTGGCTGGCAAATGGGCTGGTTCGGTGCTTTCCTGCTTCTGGGCATTCCTGCCAGTCTTATTTCGGAAACCCTGGTGAAGAAGCTACTCTATAGATAAACTTTAAAATGGGTGAAAAGAGGGAGTTGAATGCGTCCTAGCGAGAAAAGAGTCAAGAAACTTAAGGTTCCCACACCGGGTGGCCGCGTTTCCTATAGGGCTCCATCCAAGCCCAAAACCGGAACCCGGAGCTGTGCCTACTGCGGAGCTTCTTTGGGGGGCCACCGCGTCGCCAGGGCACATCCCAATTTATGCACAGTATGTTCGCGCAAAATGCAGAAGGAGAAGGTGAAGGCATATGCTAAGTAAAGGACGGGTTTGTGTCAAGTTTGTGGGTCGGGACCAGGGTGTCTGCGTCGTCCTTGACTTTAAGGATGGCAAGGCTTTGGTGGCCGGGCCCAAAGTCCGCAAGCGGGCCGTCAATCCTCTTCATCTGGCACTCCTTAAGCAGGAGTTGCCCAAAGAAGCCAAGACCGAAGTGGCCATGTTGAAAGCCCTGGAAGGCATGCAGAATGATTTTGAACAGGCCCAGGCAGACCCGGTTGACCTATTGGTTCTGAAAGCCAAAGCAGGCCAGAGGAAACAATAAATAAGCTCCCGAGGATGGGGGTTGTGGACTGCAGGACTGTTGAAACCATAGAAAGCCAGCTTCATTTCAAGAATGGGGTGCTGGAGAAGTGCGTTGCAGGGGAAAACCGCGAAACCATTTTCCGTGACTTCAAAGGAGCCTGGGCTGTGGGCACCTCCAAGCCTTCAGTTGTTCGGGCGGTCAGCTTTCTGAAAACCTCGTCAGGTGCTTCTGAAATCCTGGGCCCTGGCAGGATGGCCGACCGCGACTTCACTATCCGGCCCCTCAAAATTCAGGAGTCCCTGGAGGAGAAACTTTCATTTGTTAAATGGGTGGCGGATATTCTCGAAGCCGAAGGAGTGAAAAGTGAAATCATTTTTGCTGACGGAGTTACAACTGAAAGCTTCACCAACACCACAGGCGAAAGTCCAGTTCTGACCCAGACTATACCCCAGACCAAACTCATTTTCAACGCCATCGCCACGGAGGGCGACAGGATGGAAACCGCCCTTGAAGTGGTGGCGGGGCTGGGTGGCTGGGAGGTGGTTGAAACTCTGACGGAGGAGACCATCCGCGAAACCGCCCGTCTGGCCAAAAACCTGCTCAACGCCCCTGCACCCAAAGGAGGGCTTCAGCCTGTGGTGATAGACCCCCACTTCGCGGGGGTGCTGGCTCATGAGGCTTTCGGCCACGCCGCCGAGGCTGATCATGTAGTGGCCGGAGCATCTGTGCTCACTGGAAAAATCGGTCAGCAGGTGGCCTCTCCGGGAGTTTCCATTCTGGACGATCCCACCATCAAAGGCGGATTCGGCAACTACGGATTTGACAGGGACGGGGTGGTCGCCAGAAAAAATACCGTTGTGAATGAAGGCGTGCTGAAGACTCTCCTTCACAACCGCCACTCGGCGGGCCAGATGAAAAGTGAATCAACCGGCAACTGCCGGGGCAGGGTCGGACAAATCCGCATGAGCAACACCTTTTTCGCCCCGGGCGACCTGAAACTTGAGGAGCTCCTTGAAGACCTGAAAAACGGCTACCTGCTCATCGGCTCCCGCGGAGGCACCACCTCTCCTGCCACGGGCTTTTTCAATTTCACCGCCAAATACGGCATGGAAGTGGTAAATGGGGAGGCCCGCGGTTTGGTGCGAGGGGTGGCTCTCCTGGGTTCCACCCTTGAGACTCTTCTGAAGGTAAGCGCGATTTCACGGGATTTCCAGCTGTTTCCCGGAACCTGTGGTAAGGGGAGTGAATGGGCCAGGGTGTCAGTGGGAGGGCCCTACCTGAAAACTGAAGCTGTTGTCGGCGGGTCCCCCTCCGGCTAAATGCTTTCTGAAAAAGCTTTTATTCTGTCTGCGACCCGCTTGCTGGCTCCGTGTTCCCCGTAGGGGTTCACAAAATCAGGGGCCGACCAGTCCGGTCTGAGCACCTCATCTATTTTTGATTTTGTGAATTCCACATCAAACCGGGTGAGGAAGTTCAGGCCAGTAGTCAGTCCTGCCATACGTTCTGTCCGGTTTCTCAGCAAAAAGCAGGGTTTCTTGAACACCAGACTTTCCTCCTGTATGCTCCCCCCGTCTGTGAACAACAGGCGTGAACCCGCCAGCCACCCGATGAAGCTCACATAGTTGGCAAACCGGGCGGCTTTCACTTTCTGGTTTATCCTCTTCCACAACCCGAACCTCTTTAGAGCCTGAATGGTCGGGTCGTGGGCGAAAAAATAAACGGGGATGGATACATGCTCCACCATTTCAACTATCTTTGTCATTTTAGCCCGATTGTTCAGGGTTTCAAATCTGTGAAAAGTGAGTATGGCATACTCCTCCTTCGGGACATCCTGTTGGACCTTCCGGCCCAGCTTGTAGGCCTCCATGGCGGCATCAACTATGGTGTTGCCCGTGTTAAAAACCGCCTTTCCCTTGCGGACTTCACTCTCAAGGTTTCCCACCGCAAGTTTGGAGGGGGCCAGTAGCAAGTTTGCGTTTTTATCCGCCTCTTTTCTGAATATTTCTTCAGGGAAAGGTTCAAGCCAATAATGAGACCTTAAGCCTGCTTCAACATGAGTTGCCTTTATTTTTGCATTTTTTGCAGCGATTGACGCCGCCGCTGTACTCATGGTATCTCCATGATAGATGACTATGTCCGGTCTTTCTTTCCGAAGAAGTTTTCCAATTTTGACTATGCCTCCTAAATTCCAAAACGTGGCTTTTGCCGGGTTCCCCATAAACTTGCTGGTCTTCCCATGTTCTGGTGGAGGGCTCAGCACCACGTCTGGCTCCCGTGCCCCGAAAGTCTCAATCAGCTCAGACAGGTTGTGCTGTCCCGTGTGAATGAAAGTCCCGTCCAGCTCCTTCATGAGCGGGAACATCTTGATGAATTCCGCATTTGTTCCAACTATGTATGCATACTCTGTCATTTCTTCACCCATTCACTTTTTAGTTTAATTTTAGGTTCTCATGCTCAGCCAATTCACTAAAGTCTTTACTCCGAAACCGGTTCCGCCTTTGGGGTTCCACTCCCATTCACTTTCTGCAGAGGCAGGACCTGCTATGTCCAGATGGGCCCACTTGTGACCTCCCACGAATTGCTCCAGAAACTTGGCGGCGTTACAGGCCCCCGCATACCGCTCCTTGGAGGCGTTGGCCAAGTCTGCAACTTCACTTTTCATGTCCTCCAGATAGTGGTCAAACATAGGTAGCTCCCAGATTTTTTCGCCTTCCTTTTCACCTGCGTCAATCAGGTCTTTTGTTAGACCTTTATGGTTGCCCAGAATACCCGCCACCCTCTTGCCCAAGGCCACGCTACAGGCCCCGGTCAGAGTGGCCAGGTCCACCACGGCATCCGGGCTAAACCTTTCAATTCCGTAAGCCAGAGCATCCGCCAGGATGAGCCTGCCCTCGGCATCTGTGTTGGTCACCTCTACTGTTTTGCCGTTGTACATGGTGATTATGTCGGAAGGCCGGGTGGCTTCGGAGCCGGGCATGTTTTCCGCCGCGGGAACCAGAGCCACTACATTCAGGGGAAGGTCCATGGCCTGGATGGCCCACATGGCCCCTATGACGGCGGCCGCCCCACATACGTCCAGTTTCATGCCGTTGATGTGCTCGGTGGGTTTGAGATTGATGCCCCCCGTGTCAAAGGTCACTCCCTTACCAACTATCAATTTAGTTCTGTGGTCGCCACCTTTCAGATAAGTCATGACTATTAGTCTGGGCTTGTTGGTGGAGCCCTGGCCTACGGCTACCATACCACCGAAACCCTTCTGCTTCAGCCAGTCAAAGGGATGGACCTCCACCTCAACCCGGGTGCCCCCAAAGGCGTCCCTCACTGTTTCCGCCAGACTTTCAGGATACAAGGTGTTCCCCGGCTCGTTGCTTATGTCCCGGGCGACGAACACCCCGCGGACTTTGGCGGTTATTCGCTCCACCAGGTTCTCGGAACCGTGGAAGACAATCCAGGGTCTCTCATCAGCCTTGGTCTTGTATTTTCCAAATCGGTAGCTGGCCAGCAGGGCTCCTTCCAACACCTCCCCTTCCGGCAGGAAGTCCGGCACCAGATGGAACTTGACGGGACCCAGAAACTGCTCGGCCGCCTTCCAGGCACTGGCCCCGAACATGCGGGCGTCCTCCGGGCCACGGACAGCCACCGCAATGATGAGTTTGTTTTTATATTCAATCAGGCGGGTCCCCCTGCTTTCAAAAAACCTGTCATCCATGGGAGCTGTGCCCACCATCTCCCGGGCGACCCCCTGGGTGGGGGAGATGGGCACGGCTACTATGCGACCCTCAACTACTCCCTTCTTACCAATTTCAATTCTGGGAAACTGCGTCCATTTCATTTTTTCACTCTCCTGAGCACGAAAGTCCGGCCCATCACCATGACCACTTTAGAACCGGTTTGGGCTGCCACCTGGTCAGCCACCCCCTGTGTGAATGTCCTCATTCTGCCTTCAATCAGGGGTTGATGGATTTTGATGCGGAGCTCGGCCCGCTTTTTGAGTCTGTTCCGGATTTCGGGCACGGCTTTCTCCCAGCCTTCTTTCCCGATTTGCAGGTCGGCTTCCACCTTAAACCTGCCCGCCCCGCTTTAAAGCTCTTATTTCTTTAACCACCGCGGGCCAGCCTTTGCGGACATCCACGAAACGGATGCCGTGCTTTTCCCCCAACCCGTCACTCTCCGGCTTGTCCCCGACGATGGCCCAGGCTCCGCGGGCTTTTAGTTCAGGGAAAACATGGCCGTGTTTCTTGTTGAGACCCGTCCCCCCGATGCAAACCAGGTCGGCGAAATGATTGAGCAGTTCAAACCTTTCCAGTATTGGCACCACCAGCTCGTCAAAGCTGTTGGTGAAGAGCACCAGGTCGTCCATCTTTGCCAGCTCCGCCAATCCTTCTCTCACACCCTCAACCGGGCGAACCTCCTTAACAAAAAAATCCCGGAAGGCCTGGCTTTGCTCAACAGCGAAACCGGGGGGTAGCTTCAGCTCCAGCTTCTTGGCCACCTCCTTAGGATAGTCTTCAAAGAAATGCACCCTTTGAATGAGCTCCCGGTTAACTTCCCTGAAAACATCCATGAGTTGCTCGCAACTCCCCCCAAAACCGGCCTTTCTGAAAAGGGGGAAACGGACTTCCTGATGGACCTTTGGCATGATGCTGTCGGTATCCACAATAGTCCCACTCATGTCAATCAGTATCATGTAAGCTCCTCAATCATCATTTTAAAACCACTTCCTTTGTCATGTCATGCATGCCGTTCGGGTGCCCAACCGTGAGGCCCAGCGGAAGATTGGGGAGTTGAAGCGGGCCAACCTCTACGACTCCACCCGTCAGGTGGTGCCGGAAGGGGACCACATCCTCATCCCCGTCAAGCCCGGAGCCGCCGACCTGCCCGGCTTTGTGGAGGCTGACCTGCCCTCCCGCAACAAGGTGCCCGGCCTGGCCGAGGCTTTCGGCATTTCAGCCTACGACATCATTGGCGAAGTGGCTGTTATCTTCATCCCGGACGAGCTCAAACTCCGTCGGGGGGACATAGGTCGGCATCTCCTGAAACTTCATCCCAATCTGCAGACCATTTACATGGAAACCGGGGCGGCCGAGGGCGACTTCCGGGTGCAACCTCTTGAGATGATTGCCTCCCGCGGGCCCGCCATCTCCGAGACCATTCACACTGAGAACGGCCTCCGCTTCAAGCTGGATGTGACCAAGGTGTTTTTCTCCCCCCGCCAGCTGACGGAGCGGGAGCACCTCACCAAATATGTCCAACCGGATGACCGGGTATGTGTCTTTTTTTCCGGTATTTCCCCCCTCCCCATCTACTTCCGCAGACTCACCGGGGCGGGTGAGATAGTGGGGGTTGAGCTGAACCCAGTTGCCCACCGCTACGGTCTGGAGAACCTCCGGCTTAACCGGGCCGAAAACATCAAACTTCTTCCCGGGGATGTTCGTAAAGTGGTTCCCCAACTGGTCAGGGAAACCGGCCAATTTGATCTGGTGGTCATGCCCCTGCCCAAAGGCTCCCTGCCCTTTCTGGAGCTGGCCGGCCTGGCCCTGCGACCCGGCGGGAGGGTGATTGCTTATGTGGCCTCGATGCCCGAGGAACTGGAGGCCAAGCTGGCCCCATTCGGCGAAAAAGGTTTCCACATCACCGAAACCCGGAAGGAGTTACAAATCTCCCCCAAGGAATGGCGCTTCGTGGTGCATGCCACGAAACTCCCCGTTTGATGACCCACTCCATCAGTGGATAACAGACTCATCATAGGTCAGAGTAACTGTGAGTTATCATCGCCCCTCTTGGGCGGGTTGGCTTATTTTTAAGCTCGGGACCGCCTTCTTTTATGCTCAACTGTCACGACCGGTCTGTGCGTGAGGTTATACCCGTTTATCTGGGGGCTCAGCGGGATGCTTACGCTGTTGAATTTAATGTTGAAATTTTTAACATGGAAAAAGGTCGGCATCAGTTGATTGGCGAGGCGGATGTTCTATTATACTCAGACCCGTTTGATGAAAGCCCTGTCTGCCTGTCCGAAGCTTGCCATTCATCAGGCAAGGTCAAGGCCAATGCGTTTGCTTTGAGGGACCTTCGTCAGAGGGGCAAGCTCATGGTGGTGGAATACAAAAGTTATGCAGACTGGTCCACCAAGATGACCGCCCTTGAGCAACTGTATAAACTGGGTCGTTGCCTTAACCTGCCGGCCGAGAACTTGGTGGCTATATTTGGCAATGACGAGGATGACAGTTTTGAGGTCTTTGAGTACGACGTTCTGTGTCGGAAGCTTAATGCCGAGCGCAAATACCGAAGAATCACCCGGACGGCTTCAGGGGAGGACGTGTCGTTTACTCCCGAGTCCAGTCCGGCTTAAGCTTTTATTCCCCCCTGCGGGCTTTTCTGGTGATACTCCTCAAGGTGGCCTACCTGGGGTGGGCCTTTCACGGCTCCCAGATTCAGCCCCACTGCCGGACGGTGGAAGGTGACTTGGTGCCGGCCCTGAAAAAACTGGGGTGCCTTCGCGAACGCCACGGCTTTGCCTCACGCACAGACGCAGGGGTCTCGGCCCTCGCCAACGTTTTCGCCTACACCGGCCAGCCCCCCGACCTGAAACGGCTCAACCACCTCCTCCGGGACATGGTGGTGTGGGCCCACGCCGAGGTCCCCGACAGCTTCAGGGTCCGGGGTGCGGTCTCCCGTTCCTACCGCTACCACCTGGTGGGTGATTATGCCCGGGCCAGGGTCCAGGCCCTCAAAAAATTCCAGGGCACCCATGACTTTGCCCTTCACACCCGGGCCCACAAGGACACCGTCCGCACCCTTGACAGCATCACCATTCACAAACAACCCTACGGCTGGACCCTTGACTTCACAGCCGCGGGCTTTCTCTGGAACCAGATACGCCGGCTGGTGGGCACCCTTGACCCGGTGGGACGCACCGCCCCGCCGGAGCCCCTGCTTCTCACCGAGGTTCGCTTTGACCCTGAGCCCGTCTGGGTCCGGCAACCAGATGCTCTCCAATCATTCACTGCTCTCTGGCAAACTCATCTGACCAGAACTCAGGTTCTGGGTGTGCTGGCTTCAGAGCTGGAGTGAAAGGTATTAATATTCCTGCAACAGAGTATGCATGCAAGATGCTTCCGAGGGAAAGCCGGCTCCCGTGAAAAAGTCTTTTGGAGCAACCCCTGAAATCCATGACTGGGCCCAGCACATTTTTGTTGAAAACCGGTTCGGCCTTGAGCATGTGGGTTATGCTTCTTTTGAACTCCCTCCGGGCTATAGATGCGCCCGTCCTTTCAAACTCCAAGTTTATACCCTGAAGAGTTCAGCAGGGCTGGTCTTTTACACCACCAACGTGCCCTATTTTGAGGTGCTCCGCAACGAGGAAGGGGAGGTTAAGGAAATTCTGCAGAAAGGCGAGTTGGATGGTGTATTTTACAGGGGGGACAGCCCCACGTCTCTGTTTGAGTTTTACCTCATCTGTGGGAACCTGATTTATGGCGACTATGGCTTGGCTCGTGAGGCTTACAACCGAGGCAATCTGAGTGTGATTGAGTTCAAGACCAATGGCAGAAGCGGTAAGGCCAAAAAACAGCTGAGCCGTTTTGAGACCTGTCTTAACCTTTCAACCCCGGATGCCCTGTTTTATGTCGGAGTTGAGAGACAGGGGTATGCCATCCGACCCCTGCTAGATTTAAACCCCACTTCTCGTTCTGTCCGACTTTCCCCCGAGACCTTTGATGCCAGAATACTCCAAGGTAAAAGAGCATATTCACTCCCTACCTCCCAAGAGCCTGCGTCGGCTCCCTGATGAACCTATACATTCAAATGCATGCTTTCCAGTTTAATAATCCATTAATGTGCCCCCCGTGTTAGGCTATATGCCCCAACCTTCTTTCAGATTTAAGGACGCACGCGAAAGGCTCCATTATTCCGCAACCGAACGGATGGTTCATACTTTGTTTCCAGGCTCGCACGTTAGGTTTGTGGAAGAGGAACTTTACCCCATTTTAACCAAGGCAATGGAGAAAACCCCTGAATCGCCCCTTGATTCACCCATGTATTCCATTGAAGTTAAACAAGGGAATAAACGCGTCAGGGTATGGTGTGCCCTTAATGTGATTTATGAACGCAAAGAGTCTCAGGTTCGGAATGGTCGCAGATACAGCTGGAAAAAGCCTTTGGGCGATATTGACTGTCTGTTTTATCTGGCGGACCACGACACAGCTCTACTTGAGTTTTACAGTATATGCCGTGATATGAAGGAAGGGGATTTTGATTTTGTAAAATCCAAAAGCCGGAAAGGTGATCTGGTCTTTGTTGAATTAAAAACCGAAAACTCCAAGCATAAGGCCTACGATCAGTTGAAGAGGGCCAAGAAGTATTTTCAGATGCCCAAAGACCACCTGTTTTATGTTTATTTTGACAAGGCGGGTAGATACAGGGTCCTGAGATATCCTGAACTTCAAAATCTGATAGGGCGACCCACCACTTTTAACGATTATCAGAAGCTTTCCCTTTTAGGTGAGACCCTCTCAAGTTCAATAGGCGTTGAGCTACCTACTGAGGTGTGATTTCAAGAGCGGGCAACCAAAAGTTGCCCCTGGCTTCAGGTTTCATGAAAGTCCGCCCGGCCAGTAGCTGACCAAGCGTCCCGCTCAGCATAAAGGGCTGAACCGGTTGCCAGTCCGGCATGACGAATGCCTGGTGAGCCTCCACCATGAACCTGCCGGATAGCGGGTCCACGGTGTGAACGCCACTCAGGTCATTCACAAACACGAAACTATCTGAGTCACTTAGTTCAGATTTGGGAGCCTTGACCTCAAGGTCCTGGGGATAAACATCAGGGTAGGTCTGCCAGCTCCGGGCCGCAGTGGCTGTAGGTTCTGCACTCCCTCCCATTTCCCGGGCGGTGTCCCATGTGTGAAGATAGGTTTTCAGCCCGCCGTCAAAAACTGTGAATTTCCGCGGGACCATGCCCTCCCCGTCAAAGGCACTCTGGTGCAGGTCCGGTTTGTGAATCAGTTTGAGCCCTGCATTTTCCACAGGCTCCCCGACTCTGAGCAGAGTCTGGCCGTGCAAAGCCCTTGAACCCGACAAGTTGGGTAGGAGGAGCACCCCCATCAGGGAACTGATGGCCCTGGCGGACAGCACCATCGGCAGGTTTTTGATCTCCCCCCCTTCCGGAACGGCCCCCTGCCACTTCCGGCACCAATCCTCCGCCGTCCGGGCCGTCTTCATCCAAGCCTCCTTTTCGTCCTGCCGGCCTTCCCAGCTCTCCCAGCCCTCGCTACCGTCGCGGGCGGTGTAGGCCTGGTAGCCCACCCAGCTTTGTTTTTCGGTCAGGTCCAGACCATTACTGTTCCAGATGTGACGCTTGACTACTGAAGCGAAAGCAGCTACGGAGGTCGGTGCTCCCAAAACCCCTGCCATCTCCTGAACCCGCTTGGCCAGCACTTCGGGGTTCATGGCTTCCGCAATATCATGACAAACTTCCTGTCCCTTTCGCTCAGGTTGTCCGGGAAAACCATCAAATTTCCTGACCATGGCTTTTCCAGCCAAGTTTTCCGCTTTCTTTTCAGTCTTGGCAAATCCGAAGCCCAGCTTGCCGTCTTGACCCAGCCGAACCCCGTAGCCGGAGTCAGCACTGGCATCTATGACCTTGAGCCTGCCGGCCTCCAGCTCAACAATAACGGCCAGTTTTTCCTCATGATAAACTTCCCGCTCCAAATTCACCGCACCTCAACCACTTCGCGGTGGCCGTCGGGATGTATGCGGACTATGGAAATAGGCACCGCCTTCTTCTGGATTTCATATTTGGCGACGGACATGGGGTCTTCGACATTAACGGTCCGGGGCACTTTGACCAGGGCGGGGGCACCCATGGCCAGTTGGAGCGAACGGGCCCCGAGAACGCGGGCGTGCTCAAAACGGGTAATCATGTAGATGGGCTGGTTTCAGGCTTTAAAAACCCTACGCCTGAGCCATACTTCCAGATCTTCAACCTTCACCCGGTCCTGTTTCATGCTATCCCGCTCCCGGACTGTGACTGTTCCATCCTCCAGAGTCTGGCCATCTACAGTAACACAGAAGGGGGTGCCTACGGCATCCTGCCTTCGGTAGCGCCTGCCCACCGAGCCACTGGCATCATAGAACACTCTGAAACCGGCCTTGAGCAGGCTCACTATCTTTTTGGCCTTTTCGGGCAGACCATCTTTATTAACCAAAGGGAAGACTCCCACTTGGATGGGGGCCAGTCCGGGCCTGAATTTCATGACCTGTCTGCCCTCTGTTCCGGCATTTTCTTCATGATAGCTGTCCTCAAGCAGGGCGAACACCAGCCGGTCCACCCCGAAGCTGGGTTCAATTACGTGGGGATAGAGCTTCCCCCCCTCGGAGAGAGGCATGCTCAAATCCACCCCGCTGGCCTTGGCATGTTGTTTCAGGTCGTAGTCGGTGCGGTTGGCAATACCTGCCAGTTCTTTCCAGCCGAAGGAGTAGTGATATTCAAGGTCCCAGGTGTCAGCAGAGTAATGGCTCAATTCACTTTTCATGTGCTGGCGGAGCCTGAGCTTTTTGGGGTCCACCCCCAGACCGGTCACGAACTGCCAGCTATTGCCCAGCCAGTAGGCGTGCCAGTCCGTGGTGAGTTTGTGTCTGACTACCTCCTTCAAAGTCATTTTCCGGGCCTGGCCGTCGCCCCCCTCCTCCTGAGCCTTTCGGTCAATCACATTCACTTCCACATCCTCTATTTTCTTCAAGGAGGCACATTTTTCCCCGGGGTTGAAGAAAAATTCCAATTCCATCTGTTCAAACTCACGGCACCTGAACACAAAGTTTCGGGGGCTGATTTCATTTCTGAAAACCCTGCCAATGGTTGCAATTCCGAAAGGCAGAGAGACTCTGCTGGTTTTCACTATCCTGTTGAAATTCACAAAAATCAGCTGGGCCGTTTCCGGACGAAGGTAAGCTTCAAGAGTATTAACTGCCCCGACCTCGGTCTTGAACATGAGGTTGAACCAGCGGGATTCACTGACCTCCCCGCCACACACCGGGCACTTCACTCCGTGTTTTTTCACAAGAGCATCAAGCTCCTTGAGACTCAGACCATCGCAGGAACTCTCCCGGACTTTTTTCTCCAGCAACTGGTCAGTCCTGAACCTGCCCTTGCATTTGGCACATTCCACCATGGGGTCGTGGAAAACATCCAGGTGTCCACTGGCATCCCAGGTCTTTGGATGAGTAATAGTGCTACCTTCCATACCCACTATTTGAAAATCATTATCCCCCCAAACCCAGCCCGTCCACCAGTTTTCCCGGATGGCCCGTTTGAGTTCAGCCCCCAGCGGGCCGTAGTCAAAAAATCCCGCCAGCCCCCCATAAATCTCGGCGGTTGGGAAAATGAAACCTTTTTCCATGAGCATTTTCTGCATGGCTTGAATGTCCATACTTTTGAGGATTGGCAAGCCTTAAAAGGCTTATTCCACCGGAGGGGTTACCTCTCCCTTACCTGTCGGCTCGCGACGCCCTCCCTCGCAAGCTTGGAACCCCGTCCGGGACCTCCGGGCTGGCTTTAAGTCCCCTGTTGTGAGAAGACTTAAAAGCCACATTCCGGAAACCTTTTGTGCTCGGCACAGTGGTTGAAGCCGCCCGTAATGGGGGCCACAGGCGTATGCTGGTGACTGATGATGTCAGCCTGGCTTCGGAGTGGGCCCAGACTCTCGGTAGCAAAGGTGGCCTCCATGTGGGATGGGACCCATTTGACAGCGGTTTTAAATTTCTGGGCATGGCCGACACCGACCAGGTGCTTGGTCGCACTTATGTGAATTTGCTTCTTGACCTCCGTGGTTCGTTTAACGCCAACGACCTTGGTAAGGTTATACCTGCTGTAAAGGGAGGAGGAATAATCATCCTGCTCACTCCCAAGTTTGAGGAGTGGGCTCTGGCCTGCACCAGCTATCACAAAAAACTCACCGTCCCTCCCCGAACTCTCAAGGACTGCCGTCATCTTTTCATCCCGAGAATAATTCGCAAACTTTATGAGTATGAAGGCATAAGCATTCACAGGAACGGAAGATGGGAAAAGGAAAGTGATGAACTTTCAATTCACAAAAAACTCAGCAAGTCCCATGCACCCTTTACCCCCCCCGATGATAAGGTGTTGGGTCTGGCCCGCACCAGTGAACAACTGGAACTCATTCAGACCATACGGGATTTAAAACCTCTTCAGACTCTGGTGCTGACTGCAGACCGGGGCCGGGGCAAGAGTGCTGCCCTCGGGCTGGCCATCGCGGCCATTCGCGCCCGCGGTCAGAAACTCAACGTTATTCTGACCGCCCCCAGACGTTCACAGGTGGATACCTGCTTTGATTTTTTGGAGAGGGGGCTGAAACGTCTGAATATCCCTTACAGCTTCAAAAATCCCCAGATGTTGTTGGGCAAACGTATAAAAGTGCAGTATATGGCCCCGGATGCCGCCGTAGACCGCCAGGTGGATTTACTGGTGGTTGATGAGGCAGCCGGCATTCCCCTGCCCCTCCTCAAACAACTGGCAAATTCACAGGTGCCAAAAATTTTCAGCACCACTGTTCATGGTTATGAAGGAGCCGGTAGGACTTTCGGAAACCTGTTCACCAAATACCTGAAAAACTTTATCCCATTCACTATTCGGGAGCCTGTTCGTTACTCCCCCGGAGACCCGATTGAAAGTTGGTTGTATGATGCCCTGTTACTTAATTCTGAACCCGGGGAGGCTTCCGGAATTTCCGGCCTGAAGTCTGAATTCCCTGATATGAAGACTCTGTTCTCTGATGAGGTTTCACTTAGGGCCACAATTGGCCTGATGGTTGCAGCTCATTACCAGAATACCCCCAACGATTTATTCACCCTTGCTGATGCCCCGCACCATTCACTTCATTTGATACGGAATGACCTTAAGCAGATAGTTGGAGTGAATCAGTTTTGTGAAGAGGGAGGGGTGAATATGTCCCAGGTTGAAGGCATGCCTGGCGAGGGCAACGTGGTTCCGGACTTGGTGACCAAACACTATGGTGACCCCGGCTTTTTTGGGCTGAAGGGTCGCCGGGTGGTCCGGCTGGTGGCCCACCCCGATTTTCAGGGTAAGGGGGTAGGTAGCTTCGCTATCCGGGAGCTTGAAAAGGCATCTCCTGATTATGATTGGGTGGGCACCGTTTTCGGGGCTTCCGGCCCCCTGGTCCGCTTCTGGGCGGGCAACGGCTTCGTTCCCGTAACCATCAGTCCCCGGAGAAATGAAGTCAGCGGGGAATTCTCAGTGGCAATGGTCAAACCCCTAACTTCCAAGGCCCGTGAGTTGACCCTTGCAGCCAACAAACAGTTCTTCTCCAAATTCATAATCGGCCTGGGGGATGTCTACAAGGCCATGGACCCCGGGACAGCCCGTGAACTGCTCCGTGGCCAGTCCATCACCATAAAAGTGAATATGGATGAGATGGAACAGGCCCGCCTTAATTTATTCACAGAAGGCCACCACTTTTATGAGATGGATGCGGATATTGTTCATGGTCTGGCCTGGTTTTACTTTTTGTCCGGAGAAACCTACCTGACTGAAAACCAGGAAAAGGTGCTGGTGGCCAAAGCGTTCCAGAAATTCACATGGGACGAAGTGAAGCGTTTGGTTTTATGTCCGGACCCCGCCGATCCCTACGAACTCATTCGACAGGCCGTTGCCTCTATATCCAACCGCTTAAAATGAAGGGTAGCGAGGACCTCTCAGTTGCGGGAAGCGGTTGAGCAGGCTTTCATACCTGTAATTGTCGTTCTGGATGACCATGCCAAAGTCAAAATCCACAATCACCGGGACGCCATTTTCCACCTGCTGGTTGGGTATGATGGCCGGGATGCCTTTGCGGATGCAACCCTGCAATAAGGGGTCATTTTCTTTGCCATAATACAACACGCCCAGAGCCTGTTCCGGCAGTTGTTTGTTACGGCCGTCCAGTCTCACCACACCTTTGCCAACCACGCCCACCACCATGCCCGTGCCGTAGGTTTCACCACGAGCCAGAACCGGCCCTTTGTATTCCACTTTGATGCCGGGATGGTCGGCCAGGTGTTCCACATGGACCACATAGCCCTTATCCGGCAAGCCCTGCTGAACCCCCCAGAGTAGCCTCAGCTGGCGGGCCCTGCGGGGGGTGGGCGTTTTCACATAAATGGGGACTGATGGACGGAACTTGGCGATTCTTCTGGCTGTCCTGCCTGTGTTGGTTTCGCAGAACAACTGCGCCCCCATTTTTTCAGCGATGGTTTTGGCACTCAGAGCCAGTTCTTCGGTGATGGTGCGCGGGGGTAGGTTCATCCTGACTTCTTTTTCCGCCTCTTGGACCATAGTGTTCATGACCTCTACAGCTTCAACCGGGTATTGGCCCAGCGAGGTCTCCCCACTGAGCATGACGGCGTCGGCCCCATCCAGAACGGCGTTGGCTATGTCGCTCAACTCGGCCCTGGTCGGGGTGGGGCAGGTCATCATGCTGTGAAGCATCTGGGTGGCCACTATAGTGGGTCGCCTCATCTCTAAGGCCATCTTGACCAGCTTTTTCTGGAGGGTGGGCACCTGCTGGTAGGGCACCTCCACCGCCAGGTCACCCCGGGCTACCATGACCCCGTCGCTGAGCCTGATGATTTCCCGGAGATTTTCCAGAGCCTTCCAGTGTTCAATCTTTACAATGACTGCCACATCCTCGGCCCCCAGGTCCCTTAACAAGGTGTTGGTTTCAATCACATCTTCCGGGGTTCTGACAAAACTCAGGGCCACCATGTCTATGCCCTCATTCACTCCAAATTTTATGTCTGCGATGTCCCGCTTGGTGAGGGTGGGTAGATTTATGTCCTTGCCGTGGCAGATGACTTTGGCTCCGCGCCTGAGAGTGCCTTCTTTCTGGCATACCAGGCCGTCCTCCAAGACATGGACTCTGAATTTCCCGTCATCCACAATCAGGGTGTCGCTACCGCACACGCTGAGAGGCACTGAGGTCTTGAGTTTTTTGAGGGAAACAGGCTCCTTTCCCACTTTGAGAGCTTCTGTGATGCGGATTTCCGGCCCCGCGGTGTCTAACATCAGGGGCAGGTCTTTGCTGATTTCGCGGACGGCCTTGATTTCCCGGAGATGGCCTGCATGGTCGCCGTGGGAGAAATTCATACGCACCCCCTCCACCTTGGAGAGTAGCAGGTCCAGTTTGTCCATGGATGCCGGGCCGATAGTCATTAAAATTTTGGTCTGTCTCACGATTGGCCTTGTTCCACAGCTTTAAAAATCTGTGACTTTTTGAGTGAAGTGAAACCCGTGTTGGCCCTGATACTGGTGGGGGCCGCCATTATGGTGATGTTCCTACCCGCCGTGGCCCCGTCCCCTGACACCGAGCTGGTAGCTATACGTGAAACGGCGGATGGGGTGTTGTTGGTGGGCCGGAGTGGCCAGCTTGAAATTCCTCTCAGTGATGCTGAGTTTCCCGGCGTCTATTCTTCTGAAAACTTTTACGATTTTGTTGCCGAGCTGGTGGAGAGTAGCACTTTCTCCCGGGTGGAAGTCCTGCCGTATGGGACGGGCACCATCTGCAACGTCCAGACCAGCCAGGGCAGGTCGGTGGCCGGCCGGGCCTCCTTCTGTGTGGCTCTGGCCCTGAGGACGGGCACGCCCCTCCATGTCCATACCTCCCTGCTGGCTCTTGAAACCACGCTTCCCCAAGGGGTTTAGAATATGAGTTTTTAGAAAATCCGTAGGATGCCATGCGGGACAGCTTCACCAAAAACCAGGCGGGTAATCAGAAATCCCCCAACCTCTTCTGCTGTATGAAGCTTTTTGGGAAAAAGCTTCACCAAAAACCAGGCGGGTAATCAG
>DSCG01000007.1 GCA_011049195.1 archaeon | reverse complement strand
GATATAAGAATTATAGAATAAAGAAACAGGGTTGCAACCAGTAATAACTTATTTCTTTTCTGCTTCGCCTCCCCCCCGATTGGAGAGGCTGGGTTTTTATTTATCCTCTTTTTTGTTTGCATTTCTAATGCCTGTTTTTATTTATTGTTTTTGTTCTAATTTCTTGAACAAATGTTCTAATTTCTTGAACAAATTTTTCTGCTTCGCCAACTGTAATAACATCTCTTGCGCATCCTGGAGAGCCAATTGTTCCTGACAAAGGTCCAGAATTACCTGCAGCAACTACTACTACAACACCTCTTTCAACATCGGCTCTTCAGAAGTTACAATAACCTCCATTCTGGGCAGGAACAGCACAAGCACATACACCACCTGCAATTCCACTTCAACCGCAGTTCCCGCAGGAGTGGTCACCACTGGTGTGCTTTGTGAGGACGATTACAGTCTCAGTTCCGGAAAAATGCTTTACCTGAAAATCTATTTTTACGGTGGCTCCTCCAAAGAGGTTGCCCTGGCCGTCGGGTGATGGGTGAATTATTGGGAGGGAGGGCTGATTTCCAGAGTCCGGGGGTTAAGCTCGCCCTTGATGTTGGTCTGCATCTGGCGGGCGACTTTTTCCAGCTTCTGAGTGTGACCCAGCACCCACATCAGTTTAACCATGGCGGTCTCGGGCAGAGTGTCACCCGCAAAAATCACGCCGGCCTGTGAAAGTTCGCGGAGGTTGGTATAAACAAAAGGATGAGTTCTACCATAAATAGTCTGGGAAGTCATAACCACCGCCATCTCACCAGCCAGCTTTTGGATGACCGGCATCCAGCTTCTGCCGTTGGAGGGGCTGACCGGAACATGACCCAGCCCGGTTCCTTCCAGCACCACTCCTTTGTAACCCCGCTGGGCATACCATTTGAGAATACGGGGGTCGGCTCCGGGATGGACCTTGACCAGGGCCACTTCGGGTTCCAGCCGGACATCCACCTTGACTTTCGCGGGCCCTTTAGAACGGAGGAGGTAGTCGGCCAGTTTTTCCAGTTTTCCCCCCCTGTCCATTCTGGCCAGAACAGGGGTATTGATTGAACGGAAGGCCGCCCGGGCCGAGGTGTGCATCTTGCGGGTGCGGGTGGCCCTCATCAGGTCACATGTGCCATCGCTGGTTGAGGAATGAAAACAGACCACGGGCTCGCCTAAGTCAGAGAGGGCAGTCCGCAGACCACATTGTATGTTCAGAAAGGCATCTGTGCTGGGGCGGTCGCTACTCCGCTGGGCCCCCGTCAGCACCACGGGCTTGGAGGTCGTAAGCATAAAAGCCAAAGCAGCTGCGGTGTAGTGCAGGGTGTCTGTGCCATGGAGGACCACCACCCCCTCGGTCTGGCGAAGCAGGCGGGCGGTGGCCCTGACTATCTCCGGCCAGTCTTGGGGACACATGTCCTCGCTCAACTTGCTGAACAAATTCACAAATTTTATGTCGGCAAATTCGGCAACCTCCGGGACGAAAGCCAGAATTTCCTCCGCCGTCATAGAGGCCCTGACTCCTCCTGTAACATAATCCACCCGACTGGCTACGGTGCCACCGGTGCCCAACACACCCACAGGGGGCACGTCCCGGGTTCCGGTGGATGGCTTTCCCTTCAACATGTTTCCGACCCCGCCCATCCGACCAATCCCCTCAACCCTCCCCCGGCGTTCAACCCGGAGTATATCCTTCCGGGAAAGCCCCACGTTGTATCCGTTTTTGAGTTTGACAATAAGAATTGACTTGTCCGAAAAGTCCGTACTGGGCAAGGCCACCCCTTCCAGGCGGCGGCCGTCCTTCATCCGGATTTCCACCTGCTGGTTATCATAAACCACGCAAGCAACCGCGCGGGTTGTTTATATGCGTTGCACGTATAAGTATATTCACGCTGGAGTTTCATGATTGATATAAGAACCTTGTTATAAAAAACACTATTTGCGATATACACATCTTTCGTCAAATATCCATAAATAGCAGAACCCCAAATAAATATTAGGAAGTCACCTTGAATCCCCTTCAAGGTGTTGATTTGCTTAACTAGGAAGTTGTTGTAGGTACCGGTTTGCCCGGCGAGTTTAACCTAAGCCCTAAAGATATGACTACCGATGCATAAATATGCATTATGATAGTCGGAGCTATATATCTCAATATATAGTTAAAAAGGGAGGGAGTCGGAATGGACTTCATAATAAAATCGGCTTTGGAAAACAACGGAAAAAACATGGACTCCTGGGAAATTGGCCAGGCAAGGATTGTAATAGTGGGAGCGGGCGGTGCCGGCAATAACACAGCCGACCGTCTGTATAAGATGGGCATTAATGGTGCCAAGATTATTTCCATCAATACAGACAAACAACACCTTGACCACCGCGAAGCTGACGCCAAATTACTCATAGGCAGGGAAACCTGTAAGGGTTTGGGCGCGGGTGGCTTCCCTGACGTGGGCAGGCAGGCTGCTGAGGAAAATAAAAATGAAATTAAGGAACTAATCAAAGATGCCGACATGGTGTTCATCGTGGCGGGTATGGGTGGAGGCACCGGTACGGGTTCTGCATCGGTGGTGGCCCGCATAGCCAAGGAGATGGGCGCGATTGTCATCGGCACGGTCACTATGCCTTTCAAGATGGAAAAGGCCAGAGTTTACAAGGCAGAGTCTGGCCTCTATGAGTTGAGGCAAGTCAGTGACACCGTGATTGTGATTGACAACAACCGGCTGTTGGAGATAGCTGGCAAGCTGCCCATCTCCCAGGCTTTCACTGTGGCTGACGAGCTGGTTTCCACCATGATCAAGGGTATTGTGGAAACCATCGCCCTGCCCAGCCTGGTCAACCTGGACTACGCCGACGTCAAGGCCATCATGAGCAAGGGTGGCGTGGCCGTCATCGGGGTGGGCGAAGCCTCCAGCGACAACAAGGCCGAGGCCGCCATCAAAAAGGCCCTCACCAACCCGCTTCTGGACGTGGACTACCGGGGTGCCACTGGCGCCCTCATCCACGTGACCGGTGGTCCTGACATGACCCTGGAGGAATCCAACCTCGTGGGTGAAATCGTGACCAAGGAGCTGAACCGCGACGCCCAGGTCATCTGGGGTGCCCGCATTGACGACAAGTTTGAGGGCAAAATCCGGGTGATGACCATCATCACCGGAGTCCAGAGCTCCAACGTGCTTGGCCCCGTCAACGGCAGGGAACCCACCAAGCAGACCGTGGAGGTCACCAACCAGCTGGGTCTCACACTCCTCTAAAGGGAGATTAAGGAGAGAATCGTACCCGACCTACCCTCTGAGGCCCGACGCGGTTGCCCGTGCTTGGGCCTCTTTTTTTATTTTTTCAGTTTTTTCAAAAACTCGTAGTCATCTATGGCCAGGTTGGCCTGCTTGTCCGCCAGCTTGTTTTCAGTCCTGGGCACGTGGGTGAAAACCACCCGTTCAAACCCGGCCGTCAGCTTTTGGGCCTGCACATGAAGTTCAGCCAGACGGGCCTGCTTGACTTTATAATTTCCCTGCATCTGACGAACCACCAGCTCACTGTCCATGCAGACTTCAAGACCTCTAACTCCCTGGTCAACGGCCAGAGCCAGCCCACGGATGAGAGCCTCATACTCTGCCTCGTTGTTAGTCCGGGTTCCCAGAAAAACGCTGAGCCTGCCCACCACTTGGCCGTTCAGCATCAAAACCCCACCCGCCCCGGCGGGCCCCGGGTTACCTCTGGCGGCCCCATCAACATAAAGCCTGAACTCCCCGCCCGATATGCCCAAATCAGCGCCCCCTTCACAACTGTTTCATTTCACTCCATTGACGGGTGAACATAACCTTCAGGGCCTCGGCAAAGAAGGGACTGTGAATCCAGATGCCCGTGTCGTAGCTGGGGTGGATGTCCTGCTCCGGCAGTAGCATAAAAATCAGTTCGCGTGAATCCACCAGCACAAAGCGGGAGTCTATATCCACCAAATGACGCACTTCACCCACTGCCTTGGCCAGTTCCAGATTTTTGGGGGTCAGTCCGTCCTTGCTGACGGCAATCCGAATATCCACACCTTTGTCCCTGGCAATTTTGAGGGCCGCATGGTGATACTCCATAATGCGGTTGAGTTCAATGCCACTGGTCACTATCAGAATTTCCTTCTCGGAGTTTTTGAACTGCTCTTCAAACTGGTCGTGCAGGTGATGCCTGCCACGGATGGCCCCGGATACCTGGGTGGGATCCACTTTCTTTATGCCCTTGGAATAAAGTTGGACTATGTCATGCCACACGTTACTGCCCTTCATGTCATCCAGACGACGGGCCCTTTCGGCAAGCCCCAGCTCAATCTGCTTTTTCATCTTGCCGATGACCTCGTCGGGGTTGGTGGCTATGTACTTGATGGGTTTGCCCAGCCTCATCATAGCCAGCCCCTTCCTCTCGAGGGATTCCAGAATGTCGTAGGTCCTTGAACGGGGAACTGAAGTGAGTTCGGCCAGTTCGCCAGCACTGGCGATGCCCCGGCCCAAAAGGGCCAACCAAACCTTGGCTTCATAACTATTGAGGTCAAAGTAGTCTCGGATTGATGCCACTAAATCTGCGTCAGCCATAACTACCCCTTCCGGGTGACACTAATATAAGTTTTCTCTTAACCCCACAGTGGTAATAAGCTACTTAAATCCCTCCTGCCCGGGGCATCCATGGCCACCCAGAACCTCAAAACCGTCAGGGAGGGGGAGAGTGAACTCCTGGTGCCCGACGTGGCCAAGCCCGAGGAAGGGGAGGTTTTCTATCATCCCGACCAGGCCCTGGCCCGTGACATGAGCATCCTGGTCTACCGGGCCTACGGCTACGAGGTGCTGGACGCCTTCGCTGGCACGGGGGCCCGCTCAGTCAGGCTGGTCCGGAACGGCGTGAGGGTGGTGGCCAACGACATTTCGGACAGGGCTCTGGAGATGACCCGCCAGAACGCGACCCACAATGGAGTTGAACTGCCCACCATCCACAACCGGGCGGAAAAAACCATCCACTCCCGCCTCTGGGAGGCCGTGGACCTGGACCCCTTCGGAACGCCGGCCCCTTGGGTGCACTGTGCCCTGCTCAACACCAAGAAACTGCTGGCGGTTTGTGCCACAGACACTGCGGCTTTGACAGGCACCTATCCGAGGGTGAGCCGGCGCCGGTATGGTTTTCATTCGGTCAGGACCCCAAACTACCCTGAGGTGGCCACCCGGGCCCTGGCGGGCTTCGTGGTCCGCGAAGGGGCCAAACTGGAGGTGGCGGCCGAACCTGTCTTCGCCCATGTTTACAGACATTACATCCGGGTTTATTTTGAACTCCACAAAGGGGCGGGCAGATGTGACGCCCTGTTGAAACAGATGGGGGAACACCACGGGGTGCATCCTATCTGGATGGGCCAACTCTGGAAAAAGGAGCTGGTCAGACAAATGCAGGAGGACGCCCGGGAAGCCGGTTTGGCGTTAGGTAGTAAGCTGACACTGAAACACCTGGACCTCATAACCGGCGAGGTGGATTTTCCACAACCTTACTTCCACCTTCATAAACTGTGTAAGGAATTGGGAGCCCCGGTCCGGCCCATGGCCGAGGTGCTGGAAAAGCTGGATGCCGTCAGAACCCATTTCACACCTCTGGGTTTCCGGACCCGCAAGTCCGAAGACGAGGTCAGCGCCTGGTTGAAATCTTGAGCACCTGGCCAGCCTCCACGGGGTAGTCCGCCCCATGGGCCTGCTTGGTGCGGCCATCCACGGCCTTGACGAATTTGTCGCCGATGTCGGTATGAATGAGATAGGCTAGCTGCTTGGCTGATGTCCCTGCGGGAACCAGCAGGCAGTCGGGCAGGAGCTGGCCCTTGCCGTCGGTCCATTTGTTCTCGTCCTCCACGGGGAAGACGGGCAACATGTGACCCAGTTCAAAACCCGCTAGGTCCAGAGCCTGTTGCACCCCCGTTGAGCCGTATTTTTTCAGAAACTGCCTGGCGAACTCCAGGGCGTCAGCCTGTGGTTGGCTACCCGTTCGGAGCACCTCAAACCCGGAGGCTCCGGGCAGATAGGATATGAAGCCGGCTTCTGAAGCCTTCCGAAGGAGCATCTCTGTGGCCGCTGAAGTTGGAACTACGGGAAGGCCAAGCGTCTTCAGCTCCTTCAGCCACTCATCCGACCCTTCCAGGTCAACGCGGTTGGCCACCACTCCTATGGGTTTGCCCAGCCTGCGGAGGGTGGTGGCGAAGGAGAGGGAGTCCGATGCCGAGGGATAGGCCTCATCCAGGGCCTTCAGGATAGCCTCTTTGGAAAATTCCAGCCCGGAAAGGCCTTCAACCAACACCTCTTCAGTGGTTCCGGCTTTGTTCTGGAGCAGTCTAGCCACTATGCCGGCCACCCACCTGTCAAACTCCTCCTCCACAAACTTCACGTCTTCCACGGGGTGACCTTTGCCGGAGTTGCCCTCCCTGTCGGTGCGTCCGCTGGCGTCCACCACCATAAGGAGGACTCTGGCCTGGCGGGCGTCGTCCAGAAACTGGTTGCCCAGTCCCTTCCCTTGATGGGCACCCGGCACCAGACCGGCCACATCGTAGAGCTCCACAGGCACAAAGCGGGTGCCATCCAGACACCTGCCCTTGCGGGGGTTGCAGGGCCTTTCCATTTCGGAATGGGGGCACTTCACCCGGACATGGGCCACCCCCACATTAGGTTTGATGGTGGTAAAAGGATAATCCGCAATCTCCACATCCTTCAGGGTGGCGGCCGAGAAGAAGGTGCTCTTGCCCACGTTGGGTTTGCCTAGCAGACCAATCTGCATCAGACCACCCACCATCTGCCTTCGTGGAACCTGAGGCGGACTTCCTGACCGGGGGTGCATCCCGCCAGCCCACCTTCCACTTCAACGCTTTCTCCGGTTTCGGTCACTGTCACCATGGGGGGCCTCTCGGAAATCACCATGCCCTTAAAATTTTCAGCCTCCAGCCTTTTGGCCTCCTTGACTCTGAATTTTTTGCCACCGCGGGTCCAAACCCACCCCCCGGACACCCGACTAACCACATCCGGGCCCCGGGGAGTCTGCACCAAATCGCCGGCCACTACAGTGAAGCGGGCTGAGATGGTGAGCCTGAGCAGAGGCCGGGAACCCTGCTGGTCCCAGGTCACCAGCTTGCTGCTCTCTTTGAGTTCGGCCCCTGCGGCCTTGAGCTGGGCGGCCACCTGACGAGCCATGGCCTTGGAGGTAAAGCGGAAGTCCTCCTTCTTGCGGAACCAGGCCTCCCGCCGGCCCTTCTTCACACTGGTCTCGGCCGTCCGGGCCACCAGAGCTTCCACCTCGTCGGCGGGGATGCCCCTTATCTGGAGAATGGCGTTGTGAGCCTCAGGCCGACGCGTGCAGTCGTCGCAAATTTCTTTCTGGAAGGGTTCAAAAGTCCCGGCGTGCCTCTGTTCAGCAGGAGTGGGCTTGACCCATCTCTTGCGCTTGAGGACACGGCCACACCGGGGGCAAAGTTTCATGCAAACCGGATGCCTGTCGGTTTTTAAAGTCAGGCTTCCACCATGAAAATCTGAACATGGGGAACGCCTGCTACCTTTTTTGGGGCATTTTCCCCACACAGACCACGCCCCACTACGGCAGCCACGGCCCGGTGGCCCACGGCGTTGATGGCCACCACCCCCCGACGGTCAGCCAGAGCCTCTTCAGGCATTTCCAGCACCCCTTTGAAAAAACTGTTAATTCTCAGAACCAGCTCACCCTCCTCAAAACTTTTATCCATGAGCTCCCTGTCGGCCAGAGCCAGTATTACCCCTTTGCTACTGATATGACGCCTGACCCAAAGCATAACATGAACCAGAGAAGAAAGTTAAAAGCCCGCCGGTTGCCCAATCGGAACCTCCCTTACGTGTGTCACCACAAACAGGGCAGATGCCGAGCTGACCCTTAACTTATGGATGCCTCTTTTGTTCAATCAGCCACAATCAGGTGGAGGTCAGGTTGACAATCAGAACCCCCGCAGGGTTCCGATATCTCCCGCTTTTTGCTCACTCGGCCACAATCATAGTGGATGTCAGCTTAACGATGTCCATCTTGCGGAGCTTATCAATCACGAAGGCGGTGATAGCCTCCACATCCTTGACCTCAACCTTGATGATGGCGTCCCACTCGCCGTAAATTATGTGGGCATCTTTGACTTCGGGCAGGCTCTTGACCTTCTGAACCACTTCCCTTTCTTTGCCAGCATCGGCTCTAACCATTATGTATGCTAATACCATAGAAACCCTCTGTCCAAGTGATAAATATACTTTAACCCAGCCAGACGGGTTCCAGGAATACCTCCCTTCGCCGGCCCTTCAAAACGCCGGCCGGATGGCATTTATACCCCCGGCACCTCATATAAGTGTGCAAAGAGGCTTCAGAATGGTGGTGGCACTGGCTCTGGCTCTTCTGGCACCTGCCATGGCCCTGACCCTTCAGAAAACCGTGACCGGGGCGGAGCTGGTTGATCTGAACGACAGCCTTCAAGTGGTGCTGACTATTGAAAGTCAGGAACCGGTGCGGTTGGAAAGCCTGACCGACCCCGTGCCCGCCCATTTCATGGCGGTGGCCTATCCATCTTCCTGCCAACCCGACGAGAGTCAGCTGGTGTGCAACATGGGCCAGGATTTTTCAGGCACCACCACCCTGACTTACAGTCTGGTGGCGGTTTCCACAGGATACGGCCTCATCGGTGGCCCGACTCTGACTTATGAAGGCGGAGTCAAGACCACTGACTTTTTCCGTCAGTATTTTGTGGGCAAGCCCCGTATAAGCCTGGAGCTGGAGGGCGAAACCACTTTCCTGCCGGGCACCCCTGTAATTCAGGCCGTTCTGCTCAGGAACACGGGGGTGAGGGCAGTGAATGATGCCCGGGTGGAGGTTACTGCCGGCAACTTCTCCCTGTCCCGAACTTTCTCACTCAACCCGGAAGAGATGCTCAGACTTTCCCTTGAATTGGGCAACGCCCCAAACACAGGCACCACCAAACTGGAGGCCAGAGTGATCTGGACCAACCAGACCACCGCAACCTCCCGGACCTTGTTATTCGTCTCCCCGGGTATGGAAGCCACTCGGACGGTCACCACCCACTGGCAACGGGACTCTCAGGGGGGTCAGCTCCAAAGCCAGGTGAAAGCCGTCTATCAGGTCAAGAACAACGGCACTGCCCTGGGCAACTTCACTTTCTCATCCGGGGAATCCTTCATACTTGAACCGGGTGAACGCCGAACGGTGGAGCAAATTTACCCCGACAAAGCACCTGCAGTCAAGCTGTCCCTCCGCGACAGGCAGGGAACCGTCCACGCCTCCCTTACTTTCCCTGAAGAAACCCCTGAAGCCAAAAAAGGTTTCTTTGTTCTGCTCTATGAATACGTGGCCCGCGGGATACCCTGGTGGCTACTACTTCTTGGAGCCACAGTGCCCATCTACCTGGCGGTCAAGTTCAAAGGCACCTTTATCAAACTGGGTCTGCTGGCCCTGTCCGCCGTCTGCCTGCTACTTTTGGGGTCCCACCTTTCTGTCGGAGGCCTTGCAGTGCCTGCTGTAGTTTCTGGATGGCTCTCAGGCAGTTGAGATTAAGGGCCACTGAAGAGTATCTAAAAAGGGGTTTTAAATTCTCAGACTTGCCCACGGGACTGCCGGCATCCACGGCCCCACTCAGCAGACCATAAATTACCAGCTCCCGGCCGGGGAAGACAAGGAAAGGACGCACATGCAGTTCATTCACTTTTCCAACAGGGGTCACCCCACTCCCAAGCCCCAACAGGGTTTCATTCACTTCCTGCTCAAGAAAAGTAGTAAACAGTTCCTTGTTAGACTGTGAATTCGGGTCGGTTGTGAAGGTTACATCCCAGGCACTGACGGCATCCCGGAAAAGTTGAACCGCTCCGGATGCAACAGGGGATTTTGGCTTGTGAATGAGAATACAATCCCCCCTATCAACAGTCTTAGACTGATAAAGTTGTCGCCGGAGTCTTCTGACCATGTAGGTTTTGAAGTGAAGGTCGCAAAATAGTTTGCCGAAGTGACGGGCATGATAAACCGCCCGCCTCCCGCATTTGTAGCATCGGGCCACACCAACGCCTCACTTGCTGAACTTCAGCTTACCGGGAAGTTCAACCCGTTTTTGGGTCTTGAAAGAGGCCACATCCAGTTTGTAATATTCTCCAGAGGGTTCCACATTGAAAAACACCAGCTGGGCTATCTGAAGACCCTGCACCAGCCGGAAAGGCACGGAGTTCTGGTTATAGATTTCCAACACCACGTGGCCCCTGTGGCCGGGATGTAGAATGGCTGCCGACTCCACCAGCAGGCCCATGCGGGCCAGGCTACTCTTGCCCGAAACCATGGCCAGAGTGTCAGGGGGTAGCTCCAACCACTCTTCGGATTTGGCCAGTACAAACTGATGAGGCTGAAGGAAAAAATCCCTGCCGTATATCCTCTCCCCAACCAGGTCCAGCTTCTCAGGGTCCAGGAGGGGCACCTCTTCGCTTTTGAGCCGGAGGAACTCATTGCCAAGAGAGATGTCATATGAAACCGCTCCCAGATTGACCCTGCGGAAAGGTTCCATTTTTATGCGGGTGTTGAAAGCCTTGGCCAAAGATGCCCCCGTAATCAGCATGGTAACCCCTGATTGGGAGGCATTTAAGCTTGATGCATGGAACCGCTGGGATGCCCCGGCATACGCAAGGCTTAAAAACTACTCTGGCCGAACAGTCCGTGGCACTCCGCAAAAGGATACAGCAAAGGGATTTCACAGACCCCCGGATCAAGCACCTATTGGTGCAACTGGCCCGGACCAAGAGCCCTTTCTGGATTGCAGTAGCTAAACATCTTTCCACGCCCAGTCGGAACAGGGTGGGCATCAATCTGTCCCAGATTAACCGGCAGGCCACGGCGGGTGATACCCTCGTGGTGCCCGGTAAGGTGCTGGGTTCAGGCAACCTGACTTCAAAGGTGACTGTTGTGGCCTACCAGTTTTCCCAGAGTGCCGTTGAAACTATCAAAAAGGCAGGGGGTGAAGCCCTGCTCATTGAAGAACTGGTGGAAAAGGACAAGACTGGAAAAAAACTCAAACTGGTGATATGAAAATGACAACTGTGATTGATGCCACCGACACGATTATGGGCCGTCTGGCGTCAGGTATAGCCAAGAGGCTACTTATGGGCGAGCACATTGTGGTAGTTAACGCCGAACGGGCCGTCATTGTGGGCAGGAAAGAAGAGATACTTAAATCCTACAAACAGACTTATGACCGAGGCCATCGCTACATGGGGCCCTTTTATCCCCGAATGCCTCATCTGATTTTCAAAAGAACTGTGCGTGGCATGTTGCCCCGCCAGACCGCCAAGGGCAAGGGGGCCCTACAACATCTACTGGTTCATCTCGGGGTGCCTGAGCAACTCAAGGACGCCAAACTGGAGGTTCCGGAGGAATTCAGGGCGGACGTAATCAAGCAAAAAGTGGTCAGACTTGAAGACATCTCCAAGTTTTTGGGTTGGGTTCCCGTCAAGTAAGCGAACCCCGCCAAAGGTCTAAAAGCTTTTAAAGTAGTGCAGGCACTTTGCTCTGTGTCCAAGCAACCCAAAACTATCAGCTCCGTCGGCAAACGGAAAGTAGCTGTAGCCAGAGCCACTCTGGTCCCCGGTGAAGGCCAGGTGCTGATTAATGGGGTGCCTCTGCAGTTGTGGGGCACCAAATACCAGAGAGCCAAGGTTGAAGAAGCCCTGTTGCTAGCTGGTGAGCTGGGCCACAAGGTCAATATTCAGGTCAAGGTCCGGTCGGGGGGAGGCTCCGGCCAGGCTGATGCTGTCCGCACCGCTGTGGGCAAGGCTCTGGCTGAACAGGGTGGCGAGCAGGTGCGCAAGGCCTTCATGGACTACGACCGCAACCTGCTGGTGGCCGACATGAGGCAGAACGAACCCTGGAAACCGGGACGTAGCAAGCCCCGGGCAGCCGCCCAGAAAGGTAAAAGATGAGGTGAGTACATGTTAATCCCTATGAGATGTTTCAGCTGTGGTTTTCCGGTTGCCGCCGTTTATGAAGAGTTCAAGAACAGAACCAAAAAAGGAGAGGACCCCGGCAAAGTCATGGACGACCTCAAAGTCGCCAGATACTGTTGTCGCAGGATGTTGCTCAGTAATGTTGATATTATTGATGAGATTGCTCCCTTCAAGAGATAAATCAGGAAGCGGGTTTTCATATTCGGGTGCGACGACCGGCGGAGGGACTGGCCCTCCGTTCAAATAAACCAAAAATCAATCTCAGGGGCTATCGGAACCTTTCCGCCCCGAACTGTCATAAGATTAGCCCGCATGGCGATTAAAGCTGTTAAAACTACGCAGGTCCTAACAAGTCTCAAAGCAAAGGAGGGCCGAAAAATACTCCAGTTCTAACAAGTTTTTATGTCTTCCCGCAGACAAATCAACCGTCACGCCTGAAACTACGCCAGTCCTAACAGGTTTCCACTTCTTACAAACTCCCGTCTCAAAGTAAAAGAAGGCTGGAAAAACTACTCCAGTCCTAATAAGTTTTTATTCCTTACAACTCTCATTTCAAAGCAAAAGAGGACCGGAAAACTACCCAAGGTCTAACAAGCTTCTACTTCTTACCGCCTTTCTTGATTTTGGTCAGGACTTTCTTGGCCATTGATGGGGCCAGCACAGACATCAGCTTGGTCCGGACACTGCCTGTACTACCTTTGACTTTAACTACTTTCTGGGCCAGTGCGGTCTCACCAATGTAGGCCAGCCAGTTGGAGAAGTCTCCACGGTTGGCGTGGAAAAGCACACTCTCCAGGGGCACCTTTTTCATAAGGTCTTTGAACTGGGCAAAGTTTTTGGCTTCACCGACCCTGCGACCGTCAGCCATACAGAAGACGAATGCGTTCTTATCAGCCATAGTATCACCTGTTTTATCTAAACCGCCCCATTATATACCATTTTTGTTGCCATGACACAATTACACGGTATGACTCGGTATGATGTCTTCAGAGCACCTTGGAACCTTCTCTGACTTTACGGACCGGTTTGAGGAATGCCACCGTGGTCTCGTCCTGAGCCGCCAGTAACATGCCGTGGCTCCGGATGCCCTTGATGACCTTAGGTTCCAGATTGGCAATCACTACCACCTGCTGTTCCACCAAATCCGTTATTTCATACCACTTGCGGATACCCGCCACCAGGGTTCTGGTCTCTGTACCTAAGTTCACCGTCAGCTCATAAAGTTTGTCGGCCCCCTGAACGGGCCTGACCTGTTTGATGGTACCCACACGGAGGTCCAGCTTGGCGAAATCGGAATAACTCACTGTCATAGAAAAGGCAGGCACAGGAGTTTAATAAACCTGTCACATGCGTTAAAAGCCCCGCAAGCCATATACCACCATTCGTGAGGTGGTCGGATGGCCAAAACGGAACACCGCATGAAAGAATTTGAGAAGGTGGAACGTGGACTCAACGACCAGCTACGCTTCATTTTTTCATGGCCATCCTCCTCTTATTGACCTATCTTATCGCCAGCCAACTTTTTGAACCCGTTCAGGCTCTCATAGGCTGTCTGGTCGTCTGGGTTATCTTCGTGCTGGTGCACATGGGCAACCCGCGGGTGCGGGACATTCTGATGTTGAGGAAGCCATAAATAAATCAAATGCAGGAGAGAAGTCCATGGCACGTGCACAGACTTCCCCAGCCAAAGCCTACGTTCTGCTGGCTACCGGCAAGATGGCCCCCCGGACGGGCCTGGGTGGCTCCCTGTTGATGCTGGCACTGTCGGCCCTTTTTCGGACCCGTCTCTGATTTCGTCGGGAGCCGTAGCACTGTATAAATACGCCAAGTGTGCCGGGCGGGCATGGACCTCAAAAAGAAAGGCAACGACATGCTGAAAAAAATGGACGTAGTGGATGTCAAGCTGGCCTGTCTGGGCAAGATAGCCTTGTTCCTGATGATTGCCAAGCTTTGGCCACCTCTGCTGTCCCTGGACTGGTACTGGTATCTGGCCATTGCCGTTGTAGCTCTCGTCAAGCCGTATTACAAGGCCTTTGGTAAGTAAAACCGTTGACCAGGTGGCCCGCAAGGGCCCCCTTGATTTCTTCCAGGAGGGACCGTTTATGGGCTATAATGGTCAGAACGGAACGTGTCCAGATACGCCAACAGGACTTTTCTCAGGCTTTCGGCAAGATTGTCACCTTTCACCAGTCGTGTGCCGGCGGGAAGAACATAGTTTTTGTTTCCATTTAAGGATTTGACTCTTTCAGTTTCAGGTAGTTGCCCGCTAAATTTTTCAGAGAAGCTCTCCGCCTGTTCTTCAAGCACCATGCAGGCGTAAACCGAAGAAGTTGCAACCGCCACCATCCCTTTAAGTTTTCGGTTCATGAGCTGAGCATCAACATTCCAGACCTAATAGCTCGCCTTCATTCCTTGCCTTCCCAGTAGAGTTTCAGTTTCTGGTCAAAATCAGAGGGCACCTTGTAAATTTTGCTCATATATACCCAGCTGGACGGGGCCAGAGTGTAGTCCCAGTCAAAGACGAAAACCTGTTTGGCGGTCCCGGTGTCGCCCATCGCTCCCCCCCTACCGCATACCTTAAAAATCTTCTTTCTGCGGAATCAGTCTGAACCTTCCGGCCCCAACGAAGGTCAATCACTTGGTCCGCTTTCAACGAGCCTGACGTTTTGGGACTACACCATTCTCCAATAAGTAGCCCGGAAATTGATACGGACGTATTCACTTATTTGCTGACGTTTTGGGACTACACCATTCTCCAATAAGCAGGGGGATTCCGGCTGTCAGAAACCCGACAGGTCGGGTGGCTTAAATATGGCTTCAGTCACATCCTCCTATGACTTTAGTTCCCGATTATTCGGCTCTGATTTCCGGCATGGTCCGCCAGCTGGCCAAGAAGGGCGAAGAAGTGGTGGTGGGCAAACACACCCTGGCCCTCATTGAAAAGGAAAGAAGGAATAAGAAGGCCGACGGCGTGGTCGGCCTGTCCGAACTCCAGGCCCTCAAAACCATGGCCGACCAGAAACTTCTTGGCCTCAGGTTTTCCGGAGAGGAGCCCCGCTTTCTGGACAGGTTCGGCAGGGAGGAGGCTGACCGGGAGGCCCGAGAACTGGCCCAGGCCGAAACCGCCCAACTACTCACCTGCAGTAAAGTGAACGCCCAGGTTGCCGAGGCTCTGGGCATTCAGGTGGCCTTCCTGAAAACCGAAAAGAAGCTGGTCCTCAACATCGCCAAGTTCTTTGATGATCACACCATGTCCGTTCATATCAAGGACGGCCTGCCCGTTTTCGCCAAGAAGGGCAAGCCGGGGGCCTGGCAGTTCACTAAGGTTTCCGATAAAGTGCTGACCACCGAGGAGGTTGAAGACCTCTCCCGCGACATAGTGGAGAAGGCCAAACAGAACCCTGAAGCCTTTATGGAAATTGAAAAGGAGGGAGCCACAGTGGTGCAGTATGAAAACTACAGAATAGTGCTGGCCTCCCCGCCTTTCAGCAAAGGGGTGGAAATCACCGCCGTCCGGCCGGTCGTCAAACTGCATCTGGATGACTACAAAATCAAACCTGAACTGATGACGAGGCTTGAAGAAAGGGCGGAAGGAATTGTAATAGCGGGAGCTCCCGGTGCGGGCAAAAGCACTTTCGCCCAGGCTCTGGCGGAGTTCTACGCCAGAAAGCAGAAGATTGTAAAAACTATTGAGCACCCCCGCGACCTCAACGTGATGAAGGAGATAACCCAGTACGGCCACCTTGAAGGTGACCCGGAAGGCACGGGGGAAGTCTTGTTACTGGCCCGGCCGGACTTCACAGTCTATGACGAGCTCCGTAAAACCCGGGACTTTGAAGTTTATTCTGACATGCGACTGGCGGGGGTGGGTATGATTGGAGTGGTCCATGCCTCCAAGGCCATAGACACCATCCACCGTTTCCTCGGCAGACTGGAAATGGGGGTCATTCCCCAGGTGCTGGACACCGTCATCTTCCTAAAAGCAGGGACTATTGAGAATGTCTTTGAATTGGAGATGACCGTCAAGGTGCCTGCGGGCATGACGGAGGCCGACCTGGCCCGTCCGGTGGTTGAGGTCAAGGACTTCTTCACCAAGCAACCCATGTTTGAGATTTACACTTTCGGCGAGGAGACCTCCATCATCCCCGTCAAGGATTCCAAAGACCCCATCCGCGAAATGGCAGGGGCTGAGCTCAGACGGAGACTGAAGGACATGATGCCCGGCCACCGTTTTGAGGTGGAGGTTCAGGCAGGCAATTCCGCCGTCATATACACCGACCATGACGCCATCCCAAAACTCATTGGCAGAGGTGGAGCCAATGTGCAGGAGATGGAGAAACAGCTGGGGGTCGGCCTGGACATTCGGGACATCAACGACCTGAAAAAAACCCGGCAGACCGAGGGGGGACATGAGAGGCCTGGCCGGGAAACCGGACCCGCTTCGGGGGGCCAGAAAGTGGCTTACGACCTGACCGAGACAGGTAGCACTTTCAACTTCTTCTTTGACCGGCAAGTGGTCGGTCGTCAGGTGGATTTCCACATGGACAACGACTTCCTCTTCAGTGCCGTGGTGAGTAAGAAAGGCAAAGTCAAGGTGGCCAAGAAGAGTGAGTTGGGTGAAGCCCTGATAGCCGGCAAGCGGAAGAAGGCCAGACTGGAAGTTCGGGTCTGACCGCATACGTCTGCAAGTCATTTTTCGCCCAGTAGTTTATGGGCGGACTTAAGTCTCACTATGATAGTCAGAGTTGCCAGACCGATTATTACTGCCAAGGCCAGGTCAACACGCCCGAAGAAAGCCCCAAGAGCCAGTAGGACCAGGCGGTCACCTCTCTCTGCAAAGCCTTTGGCAACGCGGGACTCCTTGGAAGCAATATAACTCACTCCAAATGAGGTAGCCAGAGCCAGAGTGGCCAGATAATGGTTGAAGGCCAGACCTGCGTAGATGAAGCCCTCACTCAGACGGTCAAAGGTGCTGTCCAGAACTGCCCCGAAACGGGTTTTCTGGCCACTCCCCCGGGCCACCGCCCCATCCACCATGTCCACCAGACCGGAGGCCAGCACCAGCCAGGCCCCTTTGGTGTAGTTGCCAAACATGAAATACTGGCCCGCCATGGCCCCAAAAAGCAGGGTGAAAAATGAAATCTGGTTAGGTGTTATTATCTTTCCCAAAGGGGCAAACCACCTTTCAGCCCAGGGTTCCCAATAAGGTCTTAGCCGGGAAAGCACCAAGCAAAAGGGCAGAGGGATTTAAAACAGTTTCATCCCGGTCAGGTCATCCAGACTTTTCAGCTCCCCGCCCAGTAGCAGGGTCCGGATGCCTGCGGTCTCTCCGGCCTGACGGTCATACTCTGTGTCACCCACAAACACATACGGCCCCGGCAGGGCGGTTTTGACTTTCAAAAGCATCTCCGGGTCGGGCTTGCCCCGAGTTACTTCGTCCCCGGTAACTGAAAACCCAAAAGTCCAGCCAAACTTCCTGCAGACCGCCTCCAGCACCCGGCGGTTGCCCGAGGTGGCCATAGCCAGATGGTGGCCCTGTTGTCGCAGGGTTTCAAGCACCCGGGTGGCTCCGGGAAGTTCATTCACTTTGTCCAAATTTTCCAGAAACCATTCACTTTTTCTCTGGTAAATTTCTTTGGCTTTGTCCGGGCTGGCCAACCGGGCCACAATTTCCTCACCCTTCATGCCCGCCCTGTCGCGGATACTTTTCATGTCGACTTCAACACCCGCCTCCCTGAAGGCGTGCTGAAAAGACAGGGCGTGCAGTTCAACCGCATCAATCAGGGTGCCGTCCAAGTCAAAGATAATGGTGCCGGTTTTCACCAAGGCACCTCTTTAATCTTAAGCAAATAACCCACAGTGTTGGACAGTTTGTGAATAACGGGTGTCAGGGCATAAACCAAAATCAGCTCTGGCAAAGACCAGCTCATCAAAGGCAGGGACAACAGGATAGCCCCGGTGATGAAATCCTCCCGGTCAAGCAGACCGGCGTTCTGACCTCTTTTCATGCCCAACCGGCGTTTCAGGAAAGACCCTCCGAGGTCACCCAGAAAAGCCCCAAAACCCAGCACCAGCCCGGTAAGCCAGGTGTGGATGCCGGTGAAGGCCAGGCCTGCACCGGTCAGGGTTCCAACGAGAAGGAAGGTCAACAGACCATACCAGGTCTTGCCATCCCCAAACACGCGACGGCCGTCCATAAAATTTCTGCCCCCATCAAGAGGCCGGGACAACTTCAGGAAGTCCAGAGGCTTAAGCACAAGAGGTCCTGTGTTAGCCAAATATGCCGGCAGAATTTTCACTATTGCTCCAAACCACCAATTCACATTTTCACCTTCCGTCCATTATATTCACTTTTAATGCTCATGTAATGAACCGCCCAAGGATGAGGCCAAGTTTGGTGACCGGGATGGTCATATTCATCATATCAGGTGCCTCAATCACAATGGTCCTTTCAACAAGTCTGATGGAGATATTGTCCCCCACGGTCAGATAAACCGCCATCTCCGGTTCAGTCACATTCCAAGGGTCGTGATACATAACCGCCTGAGTCTCGTTACCCATGTATGGTTCGGTCAGGCCGACCTCCAATTCAAACGGACGGTTGGCCAGAAACCTGCCCATCTCCACAGCCCCCAGTCTGACGGCATCATTATTCTCCTCGTCATAAAGCAGATAAACTTTAGAGGAAGTCATAAGAGCGGAATACAACTCAAAAGCGGGGGGGGAGGGAACGGCCTCGGCCTCGGCGGGGTTGGCTCTGAAGGACATATAGAAATTATCGGCCACCTGCATGTAATAAATCTGGGTGCCTATCCCCGTATCCTGGGCATAAACCGGCAGGCCCTTCCAGTTGGTGACAAAATAAATTTCAGGCTGGTCTCCCCCGTTGTTAGTGGAAGAGTTGCCGGTAAGGTTGTTGGTTATAACAAAAGCCAACACTGAAAAAAGCATCAGAAAACCCAGGAACAGGCTGAGATTTTTTTTGTCAGGCTTGATTTTCTTTTTGGCGACCATGGCTAGCTGTCCTTTCAGGTGCTTTTAAGGGTTTTGACGGTATCACAAATACAATTGCCCAGTTTTCTGCCTGGTGAGCCTGCGGGAAGTCCTGTTAAAGTGGACAAAAACCTGTTCAACAGAATGGTCAGTGTGCATCCAGGGGTTGTAGTACAGGAACTCAAAAACCAGACCCTCAGAAGGTGGTTGCCAGTCAATCGGGCCGTTCTGGAATTTTCCAAACTGGAGTTTGCAGAAGTCCCGGTAGGGCAGATTAGCGGACATGACACGGTTATCTTTCAGGGAACGTAGCTCCAGATAAGCCGTGGCATGCTTACCCCCAGAAGGCACCTCCAGTCGGACCACTTCAAAGCTTTCAGGTACGCTTGCCACAAAAAAGATTGTTTCAGTAAGTTAAAAAGGTTTCAGAGTTCCCACCAGCCCGTGAGCAGAGCCAACACCGCAGTGGATGTAAGTTCCTGTCTGGAAAGGGAATAACGGGAGGTGGAGGGAACGGGGTTCTGCTGAAAACCCCCCTCAGAGAACCCGCCAATCACATAGGTGCCACCTGTCCTGCCTACCCAGAAGTCGGGCTTGGTGGGCTGGCCTGAGGGGTCCATAACATAAACTGGTTTGGGCAGGGTAACCAGCAAATGTTTCAGGTCAAGGTCCAGCAGACTCATGCGACCGTTTTTCAGCTCACCCTCCACCAGTAGTTGCTCCATGAGTCCAACAAATCTGTCGTAGTGGCGGGGTGGGCGAGTGCCCGACTTCACGTCAATCACCAGGTTGTTGCGGGTGTGAATCCAGAGTTTGAGCTGGCCCCTTCTGGCGATGGGGGAATCCAGAGCCAGTAACATAAACCGGTGAATGATGTCGGGCCTCCCCCGTCGGTCCGCACCCTCCAGCTTCTTCACCGCCTGCGGGAAATGTGAGGCATCCAGTAGCATCTGGTAGGGCCGTTTTTTCCTGAACTTGGAGTGAAGCTGGACGCAGGGGTCGTTCCAGACCTTTTCCGGAACCAGTTCCAGTTCAGCCTCTGCCAGCACCAGGTTTATCATTCAACCCCCCACGCCAAACACAATCAATCGGAAGCCCCAATCTCAGTCCCTTCTTCAAATTTAAAATCCAGCCCCACCACATAGGTCCGGAGCCTGGCCCGGGTGATGGTGTGAATAGCCGTCGGGTCAATGACTCCGTAGTAGCCGGCCCGAATGTCTTTTTTCACAAACTGGCCAAGGTCCTTGTAGGAAATTTTGTGAAGCACCCGCAGGCCTGAAGTTTGTTTGGGGTCTGACGGGTAGATGCCCCCCACGTCCTTGACCAGAATGAGGATGTCCGCCTTGAGGTAGTCAGCCAGAGCGGCAGCCACGGCGTCGGTGGATTGACCGGCGGTCTGACCCCCCGTCACGGGCATCCGAGATAGGTTGGCCTGAACCTCGGCGAAAGTCGGGCAGTGAATGCCCCCGATGGCCCGGGCCATGAACTTGGCATTCACGTGGGTCATGTCTATGCCCAGCTGGTCCAGGAAACTCTCAGGCAGGTCCAGGCCGCGGAGCTGGTCCAGATACTTTTTGGTTATCCCGCCGCCCCCCGCCACGAAGGCCAGCTGGCCATCAAATTTGGAGATGAATGCTTTGACCTTCTCAACGTGCTCCCTAGAAGGCTCTGAGAAAAAAGCCCCGCCGATTTTCACCACGCCAATCATGCTTCTATCCCGCTTAACCCATAAATAGGCCTTTGTGTATGCCGGGGGTGAGAGTGTTCGTGGCTGTCGACATCCCGGAGCCCCACGCCAGCCAGCTGGCCACTTTGGGCAGGGAGCTCAACATGCAGACCGCAGTCAACGCCGTAAAGGCAGACCACATGCACCTCACGCTGAAATTTCTGGGAGAGTTGGCGGAGGCTCAGGTCCGGGCGGTGGCCGACGGCCTGGAAGCCTGCCGTGGTCTGGAGAGTTTCAAGGTCCGCCTGCGGGGGGTGGGGGGCTTCCCCAGTGCCTGGCGTCCCCGGG
>DSCG01000035.1 GCA_011049195.1 archaeon | reverse complement strand
GGTGGGACCACTAGACGACGGGGCTGTTCTACCATATTTTGGTCCACCTTTTCTTAAAAGGTGGGACCACTAGACGACGGGGCTGTTCTACCATATTTTGGTCCACCTTTTCTTAAAAGGTGGTGTGAATAACATAGGCCAGTCCGGTTTTTTAAGGTTTTCAACTCTCCAAAGCTTCCTTTGCTTTTCCTTCAGCCTTTCCGGACCCGCCGTTGTGGTGCTTGCGGGGCACAAAGGCCCACATTAGGGGCACCGAGGCGATGTTGGTCAGCAGGATGGCCAGGCAGACTATGGTCAGGGTCTCAAAGGCCAGGGGCAGACCATACTCAATTAACAACACCGCGATGACAGCCTCACTCAGACCTTTGTTAATGAAGGGAAGGAATCTGCGAGGCATGCCGTAGAGTTTAATGGGCAGGGCCCGCCCCAGAAATGAGGTCAGAGTGATGGCCAGGGCCATCACCCATAACATCCAGTTGTTGGGTAGCACTAGAATCAGGCCCAGATAAAGGAAGAAGTAGGTTCTTACCAGAAACGAAATCTCATCATGCAGTTTGGTGAATCTCCCAGTGGCGATGGAAGGCAGGTTCATCACGTTGGTGATGGCCCGGTTGTTGCCCAACATAATGCCAAACATCAGGCTGGCCAGGGCCCCGTTGCCTCCTGAGAATTCTGTGAAGGCGTAAAGCATGAACAACACCGCCAGAGTGAGCATATAGGCCATGGGCCTTTTCCGCAGAGCCCTCATCACCCTAATCCAGACAAAGCCCATGACCACCCCCAGCACTATGCCGGTTGAGAAGGATGAAATCAGAACGGTGACCGCCCGGCTGGGGTCTATGATGGTTTCAATCATCAGCTTCACAATCATGAGGGAGAACACAGTAGTCAGGACGTTGGTCACCATGGACTCCATACCTACTATCGTGGCATCCTCATCCTTGATGTTGATGGTGCTCATTATGGGGATTATGACCGCGGCAGAAGTTCCCCCCATCAGGAAGCCCAGCAACAGGGAGTTTAAGGGGTTCCAACCCAGCACCAGCATGGTAGCCCCCGCCACCAGAAACGAGATGATAAAATATGAAATACTGCCCAGACTCAGGGCTTTGCCCAGATTTTCTATCAAGTTGCGGGTATCCATATTCAACCCCGCCTCAAACAGAATGATGGCAAGGGCCAGGCTGGCCATGGTGCCGGAGAAGGGTAGCAGACTGTCGCCACTGAGCCAGCCCAGACGTCCGAAGAGCATACCCGCCGTGATTAGAATGAGGGAGTCGGAAATACGGGTTTTCTCAAAAATCACGGTGGCGAGAAAACCCAGCAGGATGAGGGCCCCTGAAATGGCAAGAATCAGAATGGGGTTCATAACACTATGTTCTCAAGCCATTAGATAAAGTTTGCCGGGATTCACTCCACGCCCAACAGGTCAGCCATCTGGACCATTTCAGGAGTAAGTATTTCGGGGGACAAAATCAAAGCCCGGTCTGTGGCGATGGCCATGGCCCCCACGAAGCCGGACTTTGCCGCCGTGCCCGGCCCGACCGTCTCCAGCTTGAGAGCCTTTTTGACCAGTTCCATCTCGGCCTCGGTGGTTTCGGGATGGACCACGGCCCCCCTGTTGTTGGCAAGTCCCAGGGTGCCCACCGTCTGCAGGCCGGCCAGGGTGCCTACAGTGCAAGGCACTCCAAGAGCTTTGGCCAGAACCTTTAGCTCCCCTTCAAGAACGGGAGCTATCAGAGCCCCTTTGTCATTAACCAGAATGAGGTTGCCCAAGGCGGTGTATCTGGTCTGTATCACTGTGGCCCCCTGAAAGTTCTGGCTACACTCCTCGGCCCCGCAAACCACTCCATGGCGGTTGCCGGCGTTGAAAATACCCACCAACGGGGAAAAGAAGCGGATCCCTGCAGGCTCCAGTCCGGCCGCTTCACACACTTTGGTCAGGTCAGCCTCCTTTCTGAATGGTAGATCATAATAAAGCCGGTCACCTGCCCGGAACAGAAACAACCCCAACAGCCCGGAACCGTAGGCTTTGAGGTGGGCTATCATCCCTCCTCACTCCTTCTTCTTGGCAGGTTTGGCTTTGGCGGTGGTTTTTTTGGCCGATTTGTCGGATTTTGCCTTCTTTTCAGCGACCGATTTTCTTGCGGACTTTTTCTTGGTTTCAGACTCTTTCTTTTCTTCAGTCACAGGCTTCTCTGTCTTTTCAACCTTCTTGTCCTTGTCAGCCTTCCCGCTTTTAGTTTCCTTCAGGGGTTTGCCCCTGTTCTTGAAAAGTTCCCATTCCTCGGCTTTGACTGATGCCAGCTCCACCAATACCTTGCCTTCCGGGTTCTTGAAGGCCTTGACCTCCACCTTACGGGGCGGGTTGGTTATGCCTCTTTCCCAGATAATCTGGTTGAGGTTGTGACCAATCACCACCGAACCACCAGCTTCGCCGGCTTTCATATGCCGGCCTACAAAACTTCTCAGATAAACCAGGGCTTTGGGTGCAAAGCGCCTGCTTGAGCCTCTGCGGGCCTTCTTAAGCGGAACCACCATTACTCTTTCCATTCAATCACCTTCTTTCTCAAACCTTGAGTTTGCTCCTTCTCCAATTGAATCGCAGGGGGTTCCAGCGGACCTTTCTTTTGGTTTTGGCCACCACCCACAGGGGGATGGGCCTGTTCTGGTTTCCCCTCTTGATGAGCCTGAGCTTTCTTGATTTCTCTTTGACTGTTGCCATATTTTCATCTCCTGGTTATGCGGATATCCCGCTTTGGGGTCAGCCTGTCAAGGATGACTTTCATAGTGGCGTCATCCACCTGTCGCCCCTGTTGGATGAGCTGGATGCAGAGATTTTCCGCTTGTTCCACCAGGTCAGGATTAGCCGCCCTCACCCGCCCGAGTCTTTCCCGGGCCTCGGATGTCAGACCCTGCCGGAGTAGCATCTGTTTGAGCATGAGTTGTCTGCGTATATGCTCTTCTTGCCCTCTATGCCTCTGGGGACTTTCCGGTTCCACTCGTTTTCACCCTCTTGGCCATTTTGTCAAGGTAACTCTGCCCCTCAGGGGTAAGCACCCTCCCTTTAGGGGTGGGCTTCACCAGCTTCTGGGTTTCCAACTGCTTGAGGATGGTCCTTAGGATTTTGCCACTGCCCTGACATGTCTTTTCGGGCCGGCTACCTCTGTCCTTGCGACCTCCATAGAAGGTCCGGAGCCGGTTGACACCCACCGGGCCGTCTATGCAAATTCTCCTGAGCAGGGATGCGGCCCTCATCCACCACCAGTCCTCCTGGGTGGGGGCCTTCTGCCTGCTGAGGCCGGTCTTGACGAAATGAGCCCATTCAGGCATCTGGATGCGCTTTTTTAGGTCTGCAGCTACCTCTGCGTTTAAGGTAGCCGCGGAAACATGAGTCACCCCAATCATAACCAGAGCCTTCTGGCCCCTTTTATAAGTCTTGCTTACTTTCCCGCCGGGCTTCCCGCCTGACGGGAAGTTTCCTGACGTGGCCGCACTCCCGGCAGGTTAGCACTCTGCAACCGTCCTTTATCCTGACCCCTACCTTGGAGGGGGGAGCTCCGCACTTTTTGCAGAACAACTGCTTTTCCTTGCCCAGTCGCACCCGGTTCCTCATACCCACCGCCCGGGCCAGCTCCCCGTACCGCCTGGCTCTGACCGGGTTCTTCTCCTTAACCGCCATTTTAACCAAACCGGCAACCCTCCGTTTGGCAGTTTGCTGCACTCCTTCCTTCTGTTTCTGCCGGCTCACAACATCACCAGGCCCGCAGCTATCAGGGTGGAAGTCATATTCACTAAATCATTGTTGAACCAGAACTGGCCCTGAATGAGGGTGGCTTTCCTCCGGCAGTGAATCTTTTTCTCTGTCATCTTATTGCAAACCCTGCACTCGTAAAGAGCTTGGGCCGTGGCGCCGAAAAGTGAATCAAGGAAAGAACCCACCACCGCACCGATGATGGCGGGAGTGAATGTAGCTATACCGAAAAATGGATAGGCCGCCAGAAAAATGGTAAGACCGCCAAAGGCACTGGCCATCAGGCCCAGCCAGGTCACTCCGCCACTTCGGCCTTTTTGGACATGCTTCCTCAGATTGGTGATTAATCTTGGGCTGTATTTGCTTAACACACCAATCTCAGTGGCCCATGTGTCTGCAGTGGCTGCGGCGACCGCTGCAACTGCAAAGGGCATGGCATTCACACCTGAGGCGTGGAGGGCCGTCGCGAAAAATATGCCAAAGCCGTTGGCCAGCACCTGGACCGCATCCCTTTTGCCCGTCTTCTGGAAGTCCTTCATGATGGCCTTGGCTTTCTTCTTGAAAGTGGTTGCGATGGCCGATGAAAAGAAGAAGGTCATAGTTACCACGAAAAACGGGGCGGAAACCGAGAAAATAGTGGTCCCTAGCAGGACGGCCGCTACCAGGCCCTGTCTGTCCAGGGCCCTCAGGTAAAAGGCGAAGGAACTCAGCATCAGGCTGACTCCCAGACCGGTTATGATGGCGGCAGGAGTGGTCTTCATGAGCAACAGAGCCATGGCGGTGAATAAGGGCACAGTCAGGTTGTCATTTTCAAGCCGTTCAGCCCAGGTGGCCACCGCGGGAATGAGCAACATCCAGAACCAGTGAATGGAGTGGAGCATTTGATTCACTCCAACCATCACCAGAAGTGCAGTCATAAACATAGCCAGACTTCCTTCCAGACTTTTTTGTTCATGCCCAAAGATGTTTCGGCCGACCAGACCTGCAATGGCGTCGCCGTAAGCCATTATCAGAGTGGGCACGATCAGATAGAGCACTTCTCCTGTGAAATATGTGAGGAAGACCAGCAACAGAATTGAAAATGGATAAAACACCAGACCTTCGTCATCAATACCCTTTTCAAAGAAGTCGCGTTTGACTAATTCACTGTTAGCGAACATGAACACAAGGGGGAGGGTGGCCATCGCCCACAGGTCGGCTCCCAGAACCAAGGGAATGAGTACAGCATTGCCCGCCAGCAGATGAAGAATTTTCCGGACTGTGAATTTGTCCATGAACCGCTCCAGCACCTTGCATATGAGGATGGCCAGCAGGACATAGGTTGCGCTGAAGACCAAAGACATGAGGTTGCTGTTCATGGGAACCTGAGGCGGGGGTAATATTAACGTTTGCCCTGCACCCCCTGTGGCACCAACCGCAGTTGATGCCGCCATTTTGGTTAATCCCACAAAGCGGGGCTGGTGGGGTGGGTTCCGAAGTCTTTTATCGAAAGGACCAACGTGTGGCATCAACCGTAGTTGACACCGCGAAGAGTTTAGACAAAAAAAATACGCGACCTACCGACCCAGCGAAGCGGGGAAAGGTAGGCCATAGATCAACCGGGTACGGTTGGCGGGGGTGGGTTTTGACCCACGCAAAGGGGTTAACGCCCCCTTTGAACCCCCACGCGATGCCTGCAGGCATCGCGTTTTTGGTCAATCCCGCGAAGCGGGATTGGCGGGGGTGGGTTTCGAACCCACGACCTCCAGATTATGAGTCTGGCGCTCTACCAACTGAGCTACCCTGCCTTGGGAGGTAGCCCCGCCAAGAAAAATGGGAGGTTGCCCTTAAAAAGAATTTACATTAAAGCATCTGCATGACGGCCCCCTTCATCTTCCTCCTTTTTCGTCCCGGTCTATAAGCTCCCAAGTTTTTTAACCTACGTCCTCACCTTTTCAGGTGGACGCTTCATTTATTATTCCCGCTCTCAACGAGGAGGCCTACATAGTTCCTTGTCTTGAAGCCATCAGGAACCAGGTCACAGACCTTCAATACGAAGTTATTGTGGTGGACAACGGCTCAACCGACCGCACCGCAGATCTGGCCAGAGCACACGAAGCCCGAGTGGTGCCGTGTCCGAACAGAGGTATCGCCAAAGCTCGCAACAGGGGGGCCACAGAGTCAACGGGTGGGGTGCTGGTTTTTGTGGATGCTGACACTCTTCTTCCCCCGGATTATCTTCAGACCAGTTGGAGCTACCTCAAAGAAAACCCAAAAGTTCTGGGTTTGATGGGGCGCCTGGAGCTTTCCGGTGACGATGATTACACAAAAATAATCAACCTGCTTGATGACTCTATCTTCCGGGCTATGAAGGCCTTCAAACACCCGCGCCTTCTGGGTTCTAACACGGTCGTCCGGCGCGAAAGCTTTTTTGCCGTAGGTGGTTATCCTTGCGTTCCTAGTGAAGACATCGCCCTTAGCAGGAAGCTCAGAAAGTTAGGACACCTGGCCTACTTGCCCGACCTGAAAGTTTTGACTTCTGCCAGGAGGCTGAATAAAGACCAGCTCAACATAGTCCTTTATTATGCAGTCCGGGACCTGGTGACGGCTCTGAAGGGTCGCCCGAACAAACCCGGTGGTTTTCAGGCCAGACTTCTGAAAAAACTTGAAACCCTGAGTTCCTACAAGGAGCTACGCTGATTTTTTTAAGCACACCCGGTTGTTGCTAAAGTGCCCGCCAATCTGACCATGGAATTCGGCAAGAAATATGAAGAATACAAGAACGCCACTTCCCCCGCCCTCAAAGCCCGCCTGCTCAAGGAACTCATCGCCCTGGCCCCCAAGCACAAGGGCACCGAAAGGCTGTTGGGCCAGCTCAAAAAATCACTCTCCAGACTTGAAGATCGCATGGAGGCCGAGCGGAAGGCCAAGAAAGCAGGTGGCCACCACGGCATTCGGAAAGTGGCACCCATGTTGGTGCTGGTGGGCCCGCCCAATTCCGGAAAGACCACTCTCTTCCGGGCCCTGACCGGTAAAGGGGACCCCCAACCGTATCCAAACTCCACCCAGCAACCGGTCACGGCGATTGCCCACTACAAACACGCCAAACTCCAGATGGTGGATACCCCCAGCTTTGACTCCAGCTACGGCCACAACGGGGATGTGGTCATTATATGTGGCCCCGACCATTCACTGGCCCGGCAGTTCCGGAAGCCCCATATCATATTTGCCGACAACAAAAACCCGGAAGTAATACTTGAAGAGGCCTGGCATTCACTTAAGCTTATGAGGATATTCACTCCGGACGGAAAGTATCCTATGCTTGCTAAGATAGGTTCAACTGTCGGCGAGGTGGCCAACAAAATTCACAAAAATTTTGTGAATAATTTTGAATGGGCCAAGGTCCAGCGGGGGGGACGCATCACCCGAATTGGATTGGATTTCATCCTTGAGGACGGAGACATGCTTTATCTCAAGAGCCGGGTTTAGAGGGATTTTTCAGCAGGTGCTCACAGAGCATTTGATATACGTTGGAAACCTTTTGGGAATAATTGTCGTGGAATTCACTTTCGGTCATTTCCGCCAAAGTCCTGTTTTCCGAGAAGGGCTGAAAAATCAGGGCGAGGTCTGACCAGTGCCAAGCCTCACGCTTTCCCCCGGGAGTGTCTGAAATTCTGCCACCCACTTCATCCCTGAAGGTGTGGATTTTCTCACCGTCGTGGAAGGCCAGAACGTGGAAAAAACAGGCTTTTCTGGTGTCTTTTCCCTCCAGCAGTTTCAGAAAGCCCGGCAGGCCCAGCTTTTGGAGGTTGAAGTTGATGAAAGTCCCGGGCCAGCCGTTGAGAGCATCCATGGAGAAGCCGGCATCCACCACCATTAGAGGTTTTTTGAGCAGGTCATACGCCTGATGGACTTTGGCCATGGCGATTTCAACAGGGTCTTCGCCACGGGGTTCGTGTAGCACCAGATTTTGCCACGTCACTTCAATACCCGAGCCTTCAAAGTTCCGTTGGGCCGATTTCACTTTGCCGGGATTGGTGGTGACAAAAAGCAACTTCATGACTTGATGTGAGAAAGGTCTTAATAAATTCATCTTTTTCCCGTATGGGATTTTGCAGGCCCATTCGCAAGCTCAGGGAGACGATCCGCAGGTCGCCTTTCTAAACCCCCACAGAAGGCTCCGCCCTGAACTCCCATTAAGGACTAAGAATATAGCTTGGGATTTCATCCATGGTTTCCCATTCCTGAATTTTCCCGTTCTGATTCACAATTACTCTGTAATATTTGTCCTGTTTGTCCTTGAGATAAACCGCCCATTCTTTGAACTCCTTCTTGCTGGCCACCAGAGTGGTGTTCCTGCCGGTAGCCTCCTGCACATGTTTTTTGGCCAGCTTTTCTGCTTCATCCACAGTCAGTCCCGACCGCACTCGTTCCACATATCTCCTTTTTTCCTCTTCAATATCCAGCGCGGTTTCCTTGACAAGAGTCTTGCGGAATTCCCCGATGATGATGAAGATGGCTCCCAGCACCAACAGGCCGATGCCCACCCGCATGTAAATCGGAGTGTATGGTAAAAAGATAGCCATCGCATCAATTTTCTGGGCCAGGAATGCAAGTGACAGTGTGACCGCCCCGAAAACCACCAGCACCGCCCCGACTCCGACTACGCCCCTCTGTTTCACCCAGCGTCCCCCTTTTCTTAGGCGGATACTCAGCCAGAACACTAAGAACAGGCCCAGAAGGGTTACGAGGACGGTTTCCGCGGCCAACACCTAAATCTCCCTCTCTGCGACATTTAAGCTTTTACGCCTGTTGGCGGGCTCTGGCGGCCTTCAAAAGGCCCACAAACAGGGGGTGTGGTCTGGTGGGTCTGCTTTTGAGTTCAGGGTGAAACTGCACACCAATGAAGAATTGGTCCGGCAGTTCCAAGGTTTCAATGGTCTGGTCCTCCGGGCAGGCTCCGGTGAAAATCAGACCTTTCTGTTGCAGACTCTCACCATACTTGGGATTCAGACCGTATCTGTGGCGGTGCCTTTCGTGAACCACTGTCTGACCGTAAATTTTGCTCATTCTGCTGTCTTCCTCCAGCACCACCTTCATACTGCCCAGCCTCATAGTACCTTCCATAATATCGTGGCGGGCCTCCCAGTGAGGGATGATGACAGGGTCAGGAGTGGTCGGGTCCAACTCAGTGCTGTTGGCCTGCTTCAGACCCAATTCGTTGCGGGCGAACTCCACCACAGCCAGCTGGAAGCCAAAGCACAGGCCAAGCCAGGGTATTTTATGGGTTCTGGCCTGCCGGATGCCTATAATTTTGCCTTCAGCTCCGCGATTGCCGAAACCTCCCGGAGTTATCATACAGTCAATTTTCCCAATACATCCCGGGTTTTTCTCTACTTCTTCACAATCAATCCACTTAATGACTGGCTTCACCCTCGTCGCAACACCGGCATGGGCGATAGCCTCCTGGATGCTGAGGTAAGTGTCCCCCCGAGCATATTTACCCACAATCCCGACCACTACTTCGGGTCCTTTACCATAATTATCTACGAATTTTTGCCATTCACCAAGTTCAGGTTCTTTCACTTTCATACCAAGTTTTTTCTGAATGATTCTATGAACCCCCTCATCCCGCAGGGCCAGAGGCAACTCGTAGATATTGCTGAGGTCCGGATCGCTGATAACTTCCTCTTCTTCAACACTACAAAAAAGACTGATTTTCCGTTTGGTATTTTCGGTCAATCTATTGCTACATCTTCCCACCACCAGGTCTGGGGATACCCCCATCCTTCGCATTTCAATCACACTGTGCTGGGTTGGCTTGGTCTTCTGATCAATGCCCGTGAGCGGAAGGAAAGTCAGATGAACATTCACCACCTTATCTTCTTTTTTCAGCTGACGCACAGCCTCCATGAAAGTGATGCCTTCTATGTCCCCGACAGTTCCGCCAATTTCGGCGATAAGGAAATCAACATCTTTGGCATTTTCCCGCAACCGTTTTTTGATTTCGCCGGTAACGTGAGGAATAATCTGAATGGTTTTTCCCAGATATTCACCTTTCCTTTCATTTTCAATCACCTGACCAAAAACCTGACCGGTGGTTATGCTGTGGTTTTTGGTGATGCTGACATTAGTGAATCTCTCATAATGACCAAAATCCAGGTCAGTTTCCCCGCCGTCATCCAGCACGAAAACCTCACCGTGCTCAAAGGGGCTGAGGGTTCCGGCATCAGTATTTACATAAGGGTCTATTTTGGTCAGGGCCACTTTGTAACCACATGACTTGAGCAACCGGCCTATACTGGCCGCCAACAAACCTTTGCCGATGCCACTCATGACTCCGCCTGTAACAATAATGTAGCTGGGCATTTCCCAATTAACAGGGCAGGTTTTTATCTTTTTGCACCGCGGGTGACCACCATGTCGGGCTGACACCCCTGCTTCCGGCGAATTCGGCCACCTTGTCCCTCAACTCCCGCTCGTTATCAATCCTGAACAGGTGGCCCGGGTCCCCTCTGCAATCGCTGTTGCCGAAGCCGGTTATTGCGGGAAAAGCCCGGGCCAGATGACGAGCTATCTCACTTTCCATAGTTTGAGGCATATCTTCCAGCACCCACGCCCCTTTCAACCCTCCCAACCCCGTCAGCCAATCTATGTGCCATTTTCGGGGCTTTCCCTTGCGGGCGTGGCGGGCCAGTCTGCCTCCCCGTTGGTCTGAGCCCACGTACGCATAGAGACCTTCAAAAACCAGTTTGCCAAGTCTGCCCACTTCAAGCTCCACTGGGCCACCCACATCCACCAGGAGCACATAAATCCCCCGTGGCGACTCCAGCACTTCAATCCCTCTTGTATTTTTCAACCCTGCCACAACTCTGTCTTTCCGGGCACACTCCTGTCTTGCACTTGGGTCCCAACAGGCCGTCCAAAGCAGGCACCTGATTCACTATTTCTCCGGATAGCTCTCTGACGATGGCCTGAACTTCATAGTCTGAGGTGGTGCAGTCCCGCACCCCTATCAGGCCGAAGGGGTCAAGCAGATGGAAGCCGTTTAACACATAGGCTCCCGTGACTTTCACTGAATGGGGAACCAGATAAACCGCATCCCGTTTTTCAAATCTGTCGCACAAACCATGATATTCACCCAACATGTCCAGAACCGCGGGCAGATAGTCATCACCTGCACTTGGAGGAGTGTGAATCCATTTTGGAACTTCTCCCTTGCCGAGTGAATTGAGCTCGTCAAACGCCCGGTCGGCAGCCAGATAAACCGACTCCACTTTCTGCACTGCGGTCCGATGCCTCTTCAGTTCATTCCAGACTGCAATGGAGGAGGTTAGTCCTGTCCGGACCATAATCAAATCCAAAACATTCACGGCCAGTTGTTTCCAGGCATCCCCCGTCGGCCTTTTCTTCTCTTTGAACTCCCGCACATAGTCATCAAAGTGCCGGCTCTTCCAGACATCCAGCCCCTCTTCAATTTCCCGTGACCGGCCCTCATGAAACAGATTGGGGTGATGGTAGGCCAGCGAACTTTCCCGTTCCATGGCGGTTCTGAAAAGGCTGGGGGCGTTGGCCTCAAAGAACCGGTTCATACCTTCTGAGACCAGGCCGATTTCCAAAGGCATTGCCGGGTTTCCGGCATCCCGGGTGATGGCTATGAGGTCCTCAGCAGAAAACTTGAAGAAACCGCGGGAATAAAAGCCCAAAGGAAGCACTTTCCGGCCCTGGTCCTTCTGGTCCGCATCCCACATGCGGTTGTAAATCCCCAGAACCTTTTTCAGACTCCCGCCGGTCCCGGCGGGCAAACCATCCGGCATGATGAGCCGATTGTCATCAACCTGTATTCTCCGTGAGCTGAAGATGATGTAAGAGCCAAACGGAAAGGTTGAACCATAAAGGTCAATGACCCTGCTACCTTCCAGCTCAAAGAAGAAAGCCGGCGTTGTGGTCAGGGAGGCATGACCCCTTTTGGTGGATTCCTTGTGAATAACCTCAACCTGTTTCCGGTCAACTCCTTCTGAGGCACAATCCTCCAGCGTCCCCATCTTCATAGTGTAAAGGCCACTTATGGCTACAATATCATCAATGCCGAGGTTTTTGTATATGGGCCCTGCATCCAGGCCCACCACCTTAACTGATTCACTAACCTTTTTCACTCAATCCCCTCTAAGTCCCTCAGGTCCCATGTGAAGTGAATTTTCTGGAATTGTGAACGGAAATTCTCAACGTCCCCTTTCACTTTTTCAGGTGCTTCTTTATCCATTAACACCCTCTTGTAGAATTCCGCGACTTCAACCATCTCCCTTTCCTTCATACCAAAACGGGTCATCTCCTGCACGCCCATGCGGATACCGCTGGGATTGGTCAGCCTTTCCAGATTGAGCTCATCCCAGGGTAACAGGTTCTTGTTCATGATGATGTTAGCCCTGTCCAGGGCCTTGGCGGCCCAGTCCCCCCCACCTATTTCTGAAACATCCACGACCACCTGATGACACTCTGTGAAGCCCCTTTCCTCAGCACAGACTTTGAAACCCCTTTCGTGCAGGGCCTGGGCAAAGGCCCGGGCATTTTTGATAATCTGGTCGGCGTATGCAACTCCAAACTCCTGCATCTCATAGGCGGCCACCAGAAGGGCCGGAATGCGATGCAGATGGTGGTTGCTCAGTATCCTGGGGAACACCCCCCTTTCCACTTTAGCCCAGTCCTCTTCATTCACACTCCCCGCAATCAACCCCCCCTGCGGTCCCGGGAAAGTTTTGTGAGTGGAAGTGGTCAGCAGGTCGGCGCCCTCTTTGAAGGGTGACTGGAACCTGCCCGCGAAAATCAGGCCAAAGACGTGAGCTGAGTCGTAAATCAATTTGGCTCCGACCTCCTCACATGCCTCCTTCAGACCGGAGATGTCCAGCGGGAATAGAATGAGTGAAGCGCCAACAATGGCAAGCTTGGGTTTGCATTCACGGATGATGCGACTGGATTCTTCAACATCAATAGTGAATTCACGATTTTTGAACGCTAGCTTTTTTGGTTGAAGTCCCAACAAGCCAGCCACTCCACCCCTACCATGGCTGGAGTGAGCCCCGGCCGGCACCGGCAGACTCACTATGGTGTCCCCCGGTTCAGTGAAAGCCCGCATGGTTGCCATATTTGCGATGGCTCCGGAGATGGGACGAGTGTCTGATTTTTTTGAACCCAGCACGCGGGCAAACAATTTATTGGCTTTATCCTCCAGCTCATCAATCACCCGGGTGCCCTCGTAATACCTATTGAAAGGGGTGCCTTCAGCATATCTGTGCATGAAATCACTGATGTATGCCTTCTCCACCCAGGGACTGGCAAAATTTTCACTCGCAATCATGTTCAGGCACTTACTACGCCACTCACCCTGTTCCTTGATTTTCCCGAAAACCCATCCGCGTTCCGCAGAACGCGCATCATCACCAGGCATGAACTGCCCTCCCGCCCGCCATTAAAAAAACATAAGCCCCAGACCCAACAGACTGACCAAAACCCCCAGGGCCAGGGTGACTTTGAAGAAGTCTTTCTGCCGGGCCACTTTCAGCAACCCGCCGATGGTGGCTAGCCCCACCAGAAAGGCTACCAGCCCTCCTACCATCATCGGACCAGTCACCACGAAACCCCCCCGCAACAAAGGTAGCACCAGCTGAACCCCCAAAGTGACCGGCAGACTCATGAGAAAACTCAGACGGAAAGCAGCTTCAAGTGAAAAGCCCTCGGCCAACAAGGTGGCTACAGTCAACCCCGACCGACTGAGTCCCGGCAGGGCGGCGAACCCTTGGGCCACACCTACTGGCAGGGCCTTTTCCCAAGTCTCTTTGACAACCCCCCCTTTCTTCTTCTTGTTCAGGAAGGCCATCGTGATGAGTAGTAAACCAATCCCCAAAGTCCCCCAGCTTTGAGGTATCTCCACGCTGAACGCCAGCATCAGCAGTGGCATGGCGATGAGTCCCGTCAGGACAGTGGCAACCCCCAAAAACATCAGTAGCTTCAGGTCTTTGCCGGTCACCAAATTCCAGACTTCCCTCTTGAAATAAACTAGGGCCGCCAGGAAGGTTCCCAGATGTAGCCAGATGGCCATGGTCAGCGCATCCTGGTAAGTCAGGCCGGCAACAAACTGACCAACCAGCGTCACCATAGCTTCCGAACTGATGGGTAGCCACTCTGCCACCCCCTGCACAAGTCCAAGCAACAGGGCGGTCAGGTAGTCCATGATTTGTTTTTCTGCGGGCGTAAATAAAATTATGGTCTAGCTGAAAGCGGGGGTTTAGAAAGGGGGCCGCAGGCCCCCTTCTAGCGGGAGGGGGATTCAAACATCAGAACCCCTGCGGGGTTCCGATACCTCCCCCTCAAACTTACATTTTTTAAAAGTTTTAGCGGGAGGGGGATTTGAACCTCCGACCTCCGGGTTATGAGCCCGGCGGGCACTCCAGCCTGCCCTACCCCGCTATATGGCTACAACTACTGTTTTTTTGGGATTTAAAGCCCTTTGGGATGTGGGTCTTACAGTTTGAAAGACGGTCCCGGTGGGGCCAGAGGTGGTATGTCCCCTCCACCTTTCTTGACTCCCCGACCGAGTCTGCCGAACAGCAGGAAGGCCAGTGTCAGCAGGGCCATCACTCCGGTAATTATCAGGATGCGTTCCAGGGTGAAGAAACCGGCAAAGGTTACGGGTTCAGGCATAACCACCTTCTTTTCCGACCTATTTATCCTTGACTTCAGGCCTCAATTTTTTCAAACATGACTGCACTGACCACCATCGCCAGAACTGAGACTCCCACAGTTACAGTTATGTCCATCCACAAAGGCAGGCCACCCATACCTGTCAGGAAATGTCTGAAACCATCTATGCCATAACTGAAGGGATTGAACCGGACCACCCAGGCCAGCCAGCCGGGGGCCGACCTCACGTCGATGAATGCCGTGGACAGAAAGACCATAGGCATGATGATGATGTTCTGGACAATCTGAAAGCTCTCAAAGTCTGAGATGATGGATGCAAAGGACAGGCCGATGCCCACCGCAATCGCCGAAGTAAGGATGAGCATGCCCAACGCCGGCAAAGCACCAACCATATTGAAGCGGGCTCCAATAACCATGCCGACGACGGCCAGCCAGACTGATTGGATGACTGCGGTGGTTATGGCCCCTGCAGCCCTTCCGATGACTGCCGACAGCCGGCTGACCGGGGCCACCAGCACCTCTTTCAGAAAGCCGAACTCCTTGTCCCACATGACGCTGAGACCCGCCATGACTGATGACATTATAGCTCCCATAGCGATGATGCCGGGCAGGATGAAACTAAGATTTTCAACCCCACCCCCCCGAAGGCCCAGACCGAAGGCCACCATGAAAAGCAGGGGCTGGACAAAAGTGCCCAGCAGGCGACCTTTTGCCCGGACCGTCCTTATCATAATTCTCTTCCACATAACGTAAATGGACTGCAGTTCGCGGTTGGTCTGGTTGGCCATCAGTGCCTACCTCCTCCGTGTCTCATCGGACCATGACCTCCCGCACTCTTGGTCTCCTGGTCGCGAATGGTCTTGCCCGTGAGTTTCAGATAGACGTCCTCCAGTGAAGCCTTGCGGATGCTCAGTTCCTCAATCTCGTAATTTTTCATGAGCTCCCCGACCACCCGGGTAATCTGGCGGGCGTCCTTCACTCCCAGCTCCACGGTGTGGTTCTTCTTCATAATCTGCACGCCCTTAATCTGTTTGATTTTGTCCCCCGTCTTCACTGAAATCACGCTGTCGCAGACTTCATTCACTAAATTTTCCGGGGTGTCAATTTTCATAATCATACCTTCGTCTATGATGGCAACCCGTTCACAAACTTTTTCGGCCTCTTCCATGTAATGAGTGGTCAGAAAAATGGTCATGTTCTCCGATTTACGGACTCTCATAATATATTCCCACACTTTGGCCCGCGTCTGGACATCCAGACCCAGAGTGGGTTCGTCCAGAAACAGCACCCGGGGTGAATGCATCAGGCCCCTGGCCAGTTCCAGCCGTCTCTGCATGCCGCCGGAGAAGGTCTTGACCAGCAGGTCGGCCTTCTGCTCAAGGTCCACCAGACGGAGCACCTCGCCGATGCGTTTCCTCATGGCGTCGCCCGCCAGGCCGTAAAGCCGGGCGTGGAACTCCAGGTTCTCCCTGGCCGTGAGCATGTTGTCCAGGGCCGGCTGCTGGAAGACCACCCCTATGCACTCCCGCACCTGGTTGGCCTGGGTCCGGACGTCAAAGCCGCAGACCCTGGCCTCCCCATCGGTGGGTTTGAGCAGAGTGGTGAGCATCTTGATGGTGGTAGTTTTGCCCGCCCCGTTAGGACCCAGGAACCCGAAAATCTCGCCCTCCCGGAGCTCAAAGCTGACCCCCTTGACGGCCCGGATGCCGCCTTTGTAGGTCTTTTTCAGGTTTTTGACGGAGACGATTGGTTCCATGATTTCACCTTCTATTCGACCCGCCGAAGGTGGGTCAGTTTTAGTCCACTTTTTTCTAGTTTTTGATGCAACTTTTTTCTAAAAAGTTGCTTGGACTGGGGGGGTTTCGGACCCCCGACCTCCGGCTTGCAAAGCCGGCGCTCTACCAACTAAGCTACCAGCCCGCAACGGCCCGCCGTTGCATCGCGGGTGCCACTTCGCTCGCAAGCTCAGTGGCACGAGTTGTTTTGGTCGAGCCAACCTTAAAAGGTTGCTTAAAAGCTCGCTACCAGCCCGTCGCTTTGCGAAGCGATGACACGTGGCTCGCACGCTGCGGCGTGTGGGACTGACACCTTTGCCACTGATACGTTAGTGGAAACCGATGCCACCTCAGTGGCATGAGTAGTTTTTATGCTCTTTTGGATTTTTTAAAAGGTCGTTTTGCACCTTTTTTGGGCTTGGGGTCGAAGAGGTGCTTTCACCAGGGCGTCCCCGTCAGCAGGTAGCCGCAGTCCCCCAGAATGAAGAGGTTGACCCCCAGTAGCTTGGTGTAATAGTCCCCCAGGGAGAACAGCCACAGCCCGACCCCTTCCACCATCAGGACGGCCCCCAAAATCTGCATAGTTCCCGTAGCGGTCTCGAGACTTCGGTAAAAGCCCGCACCTTCTCAGGTGAAATATCTCCCAAAATCTGCATAGCTCCCGTAGCGGTCTTGAGACTCCATTGGTATATTTAAGAAGTTTTGGCAACCTCCTTCCTGGGCGCGGCCAATAAATAAGGTTTTTAAGGCGGGCCTGCCCTACCCCACTTGCGGGCCTGTGGTCTAGCCGGTATGACAACGCCCTCACACGGCGTAGGTCCCCGGTTCAAATCCGGGCGGGCCCAAGCTTTTTTGCCCGCAGGCAAAAAACCTTGACCAAAACGCGACGCCCGCAGGCGTCGCGGGGGTTCGCGAAGGGGCGAAGCTCCTTGCTTCAATCCGGGCGGGCCCATCGGAACCTCTTCGGTTCCGATACCTCCCGCTTTTTGTAAATTAACTGCTCGCGGTGCCGAAGGCACTGCAAGGGTGCAGGGAATTGTTCCCGCTTCAATCCGGCCGGCTCCAACTGAACGTCAGTTGACACCTTGGCCCACCAACCCGCTCCGCGGGATCGGTGGATTAAGTAGCTTTTTAATGAATTAAAATCAAAACAACTCATGTCGCCGAGCTCCCCGCGGGGAGGTGAGGTGGCATACGCCATCCACAGGCGCGTCGTTGGGGACTCGTAGTCTAACCTGGTAGGATAGGGGCTTCCGGAGCCTTAGACCCGGGTTCAAATCCCGGCGAGTCCGCACCGCTTTTAGGAAAAGCGGGCAAAATCGGGCCACCAACCGCAGTTGGTGGCCCACGTGGTCCCGCTTCGTTAAGCGGGAATCCCGGCGAGTCCGCAGAGGAAACAATTTCCTTCACCTTTGACCCACCAACCGCAGTTGGTGGGCCGGTTTTTGATCGAGCTTTTTTCTAAAAAGCGCGAGCCGGAGGGGATTTGAATGGAAGGGGCTCCGCCCCTTCGCAAGCTCAGGTCGGCCCGCAGGCCGCCTTTCCAAACCCCGACGCGATGCCTGCGGGCATCGCGTTTTTTGGTTGGCACGAGCCGGAGGGGATTTGAACCCCTGACCTGTGAGTCCGAAGCCCACCGCACTATCCAGACTGTGCTACCGGCCCCACGGACGTCCGTGGACACCGATGCTGCCTCCCTTCGGTCGGCAGCATGAGTAGTTTACTACCTCGTTTTTAAGTTAAAGCCGTTACCCCTTGCATGGCCAAAAAATGCCGTTTCTGCAAGGGGCCGTTGGTTTATCCCGAGGAACGCCTCTGCGCCGTCCATCTGGCCAAATACGTGGAAAAACGGGTTGACAAGGTTCTCGAGAAGGTCATGGGCCTGAAAGAGAAGAAGCTCCTGGTGGCCGTTTCCGGTGGCAAGGACTCAATGGGCCTGGCCCACCTGCTGTCCCGGAAAGGTCTCAATCTGGAGCTACTTCACATAGATTTGGGCATCCCCTGTTCGTCTGCCCCTGCTTTGACCGTCGTTAAAGCTTTCGCTGAGGCCCGAAAGCTCAAGCTTAACGTCATTACCTTGGCCGACTGGGGCTTCACTGTGGAAAATCTGAACAACTGCCAGTCCCTTTTCAAATCCAACACCTGTTCACTTTGTGGTAGCGTTAAGCGCTATCTGTTCAACCGCTTCGCCCACGAACAAGGTTTTGACTTTGTGGTCACCGCTCACAATCAGGACGACATAGCAGCCTTCGCAGTCATGGGCATCTCCGCGGGCGACCTCCGCTACACCTCAAAACTTGAGCCGATTTCGTGGCCGGAAAGTGAACGGAAGACCGTGGGCCGTATCCGTCCCTATTTCTATGTTCCGGAGAAAGTTTCCCTACTCTACACCCTCACTCAGGAGCTTCCCTATCACGACGGTAAATGTCCTTACCTCACCGGGAACAAACAAGGCGACATCAAATCCGCGCTTTTACAGATGGAGACTACGTCTCCAGGCTTCCGCCAACATCTGGTGAAATTTGTCCGAAAGGTACCTGTTTCGGATTCACATTTGCAAGTTTCCTCTGGTCAGCCCAACTCATGCCGGGTATGTGGCTACCCGACTGCGATAGATATCTGTCGTTTCTGCAGAATTTGTGAAGGCCTATCCAACCAAAGCCAGCACCAGTAAAAGGCCTGCCACCCAGAGTAGTTCCGCCCCCGGCAGGCTCAGGCCAATGAGCTTGCCCAGATACATGGCGGCCAGTATCTGGACTGTCAAAGCGATTCCCAGAAAGAAGAAGGCTTGAAGATTCCATAGATTTCGGGTGCCGTTTTTGAACCGGATTATGGGCTGGTAGGCTATCTCTCCATAAATCAGCACATTCAGGGCTGCCAGGGGACCCATGACCTGATTGACCCAGAATGCCGTCACCCCCATAAGTCCACCCACCAACAGGGTCCTGCTCCAGTCCCGCTTATCCAGAATATGGTCGGGATTTACACTCTCCCCATCATGTTCATCATAAGCGAAAGCCAGAGCGGGCAGGCTGTCCGTCACCAGATTTAGCCAGAGTATCTGAATCGGCCTGAAAATTATCTGACCTGTGAATAAACCTGCTACTATTGCCACAATTTCAGATATGTTCGTTCCTAGCACATACCGAGTTGAGGTTTTCACATTCTTGAAAATATTCCGCCCTTCGGTAACAGCATTCACAATTGTTTCCAGATTATCGTCCATGAGGATGATGTCGGAGACCTCACGGGCCAGCTCGGTTCCGGAGCCGAGTGAAATTCCTATGTTGGCTTTTTTCAGTGTAGGGGAATCATTCACTCCATCTCCTGTCATCGCAACCGTCAAACCTTCCTTTTGAAGAGCTTCCACAATCTTAAGTTTGTCTTCGGGTGCGACCCTGGCGAAAATCGCCGTATTCACAATCTGCTCATGACTTGCCTTTTCCAGTTCATTGAGGGACAGCACGGGCCCGTCTATGCCAGCTTCTCTGGCGATGGCCAGAGCGGTTCTGGGGTGGTCCCCCGTTATCATCTTGACGGCCAGACCCATGTTTTTGGCTTTCTGGAGCACCTCCCGGATGCCTTTGCGTGGAGGGTCGTAAAGGCCCACCAGACCCTGTAGTTTCAGCTTCCCCTCTTTCCTGCCTTCAGCAAGGGCCAGCACTTTGAGGCCCCGGGAGGCCATGTCCTCAACCTGCTTGTTTATCTTTTTGGCATCTGCATCCCCACACATGGGGAGAATACTTACCGGTGCCCCCTTGACATATAACCTGTTTTTGTGAAAGGCAGTGGCCATTCTTGTTTCTGAACTGAAAGGTATGAAGGCTTCAACCTGATTCTCCCCCGCCCATTCACGGAGTGCCACATCCACCGGGTCTTTCACTTCCTGAGAAGTGAATGATGCTGCCATCTTTATTCCCTTCACATCTCCCCACCATTCCTTGACTGTCAGTTTGTTTTCAGTTATGGTTCCTGTTTTGTCTACGCAAAGAACATTCACTGAACCGAGGGCTTCCACGGAAGGTAACTTCTTGATGATAGCGTTCCGCCTCGCCATCTTCTGAACTCCGATGGCCAGACACATGGTGGCCAGAATGGGCAGACCTTCCGGCACCGCGGCCACTCCCAGACTTATGGCGAGTTCCAGCATTTCCAGCCAGGTGTGACCCAGAAAAACCCCTGAGATACCTACCAGAGCCGCGATTACGAGCACCAGCTTGCCGAGGTTGGCACTCAACCTCTCTAACTTCTGCTGGAAGGGAGTCTTAGTGTCGGTCTGCACCATGCCCGCGATGGAACCCATTCTGGTTTTCATCCCTGTGGCGGTTACGACAAAAGTGCATCTTCCACGGGTCACGAGAGTTCCCATGAACAGCTCTTCATTCACTGATTTCAGAACTGTCACTGATTCTCCGGTGAGTGCGGATTCATCCACATTCACATCCCCACCCTGAATAGTTCCATCGGCCGGTACTTTGTCCCCCGCTTCCAACAGAACCACATCTCCGGGCACGAGTTCCTCTGAATTCACAGTTACTCTCCTTCCGTTCCTGTAAACCTCCACCCGTTCCGGAACCATCTGTTTGATTTTCTCCAGAGCTTTTTCCGCCCGAAACTCCTGGACGAAGCCGATGGTTCCGTTCAACAACACAATTATGCCTATGAGGATGGCATCCTGAATTTCACCCAGCAGGTAGCTGACAACTGCCGCTGCAAGCAGGATGATTATCAAGGGGTCAATAAACTGGCTGGCCACCGTCCTGAGGAATTTCCACCCCGCCTTGTTTTCAAGTCGGTTGGGACCGTAAATCGCCTGCCTCTGCCGGACCTCTTCATCAGTCAGACCGTGCACATGGGGCCCTTCTCCCGGGGATTTTAACCTTTACCAACTCCATGAGTAGTTTTTTATACCCTTCTTGCCCCATAAGGGCCATGGGCAAGAAAAAGAAGAAGCGAAGCTGATAGTTACCTTCAGTGACTTCACCAAAACGGACCCATCTTGCCAAAGTCTCGGTGGGTCAAGCAGACCAATAAACTGCTTGTGCGGGTTGCGAAGCAACCAGCACGCGTGGTGTCGCTTCGCTAAGCGACGGGGCCGTGGTCTAGTCGGCATGACGTCGCCTTGACATGGCGAAGGTCCCCGGTTCAAATCCGGGCGGCCCCAAGCTTTTATCACTCGTCGTAGCTCGTGACAAAACCTTGATCAAAACCTACTCAGGCCACTGAAGGTGTCCCAAAGATGCAGGGTGATGCAAAGCATCGGTTTCCGCTTCAATCCGGGCGGTCCCAACTGAAACATCAGTTGACACCGTGGCCCGCCTTCCCCCGCTTCGCGGGGTTGGTGGTCCGGTTTGGTCCCGCTTTGGTAAAGCGGGAATCCGGGCGGTCCCAACTGAAACATCAGTTGACACCTTGGCCCACCAACTGATATCGGTTCGGTAACTCCAAAACCTTGACCAAAACAACCTTTTAAGAAAATCTTGACCAAAACAAGCTTTTCTCGTCACCTTCGGGTTCGCTCCAAAACCTTGACCAAAACAACCTTTTAAGAAAATCTTGACC
>DSCG01000027.1 GCA_011049195.1 archaeon | reverse complement strand
CGACGGGGCCGTAGCTCACCAGCTTTTAAAAAAGCTGGACCAAAAATGTAAACTACTTGTGCGGGTTGCGAAGCAATCCCGCACGCGTGGTGTCGCTTCGCTAAGCGACGGGGCCGTAGCTCAGTGGAAGAGCGCTCGGCTGAAGACCGAGTTGTCACGAGTTCAAACCTCGTCGGCCCCACGCTTTTGATTTCGTCAAAACCTTGACCAAAAGTGGTTAAATAAAAATTCTCGTGGTACGGGACTTTATTCCCGCCCCAAAATAATTTCAATACGGTCGCTGTAGTCGCTGAAACATCTCCAGCCCTGTTCAGTGAGGCCACACAGGTCGTTGCCGGAAATGACCACCAGCCAGCCCGCCATGGGGTTCCAGGTGTAGCCGTCACCAATATACCTATAACCTTTGTAGTCAATCACCCAGAGCAGTTTGCCATACTGCTGGGGTTCCACCAGACTACATGCTTCTATGAGGGAAGTCGCATCATTTCCCTGGCGGATACCTTCCGTCAGGGCGTCCCTGCAGATGGCGTTGATGCAGTGACCGGCCTCGCCAGCTGAGTAGCAGACCACGTAGACACGGGAACCGGGAAGGTCCACGGGCTCGGCATCCAGGAGATATTGGTTGCCGGCGATGGTGTATCTCTGGCCAAGCGAGGCCCGGACAGTCCTGAAAATCATGAAAGGGTTGGTCGCTTTCATATATCTCAGTTCGGACATGAACAGAGTGGCCAGGTCTTCACAGTCCCCCCCGCCCCGCTCCAGAGTGAATGAAAAGTTCTGAATGAAATCGTATTTGCCCAGGGAGGTATCGGGCAGGTAGCCCAGACCCAGCACATCCTCATTTTTGTAGGCCACACAAGGCAGTTCCAGGCGGGTGGTGACGCAGGCATCAGCCACCATCCGTATATCCTCCTGACCTTCCCCGGCCAGGTTGGCGTTGGCCTCAAACCAGGCAAAATAGCGTTCAAGCTGGGTCTCCATGTCCTGAAACTCTGTTCTGAGCTGGGCCAGCGCCCCCTCCTGCTGGAGGATGGTTCCAGTAAAGACCGCCTCCAGCACAGTCAGGTTCTGACGGAGGCGAGCCACTTCGCCGGCCAACTCCAAATTCCCTGCTCTCAGGTGGTCGGTGACATTGCGGAAGCTTGTAGCTGTCTCCCCAAGGCGGAAATTGAACCATTCCACAAAGGTCAGGGTGTAAAAAATTACCATCAGCACAATCAGCCACTTTTTTGGGGTTGAAAGTAAGGCTTCGGCAGGACGGGTAACCACCCCGGCACGGAGGTCCCAACTCTTAATAAGAGGGGTCCGGGGGGTTTGTGTGAAGCTCTCCGAAGTGGGCCGGCTTTATCCGGAACTGGCAGGGTACCTGGGGTTGTTTGGTTTTGAGGAACTCTACCCACCCCAGGCCGAGGCCATCAGGATGGGGGCCCTGGAAGAGGGTAATTTTCTGCTGGCCAGCGGGACGGCGAGTGGCAAAACCGTGGTGGCAACGCTTTCCGCCCTCAGGACTGTGGCAGGAGGTAAGAAAGCAGTTTATCTGGCACCTCTAAGGGCCCTGGCTTTTGAGAAGTTCCGGGAATTCCGGAAGTTCCCCGTGGATGTCCGGTTGAGTATCGGGGATTACGACTCAGAAGACAGGGAGCTGGGAGAGGCCCAGGTTATAGTCTGCACCTACGAGAAACTGGACGCCCTGCTGAGGCACCGCCCGGACTGGGTGAAGGATATTGGCTTGGTGGTTTTTGATGAGGTCCATGAAATGGGCAACAAGGCCGTGATTGAAAGTCTCATAATCAAACTGTCAGGGGGCAAACGCCGGATGATGACTCTTTCCGCCACCGTGGGAAATTCACAGGAGATGGCGGACTGGATGGAGGCCCAGTTGCTGGTCAGTAACTTCCGTCCGGTTCCCCTAAAAGAGGGCGTATTCACTGAAAATTCCATTCATTGGGAGGACGGAGTCCTGAACTTAAAGGGAAAAAGTGAAGGGTTAATGGGTTTGGTAGAAGACGGTCTGGAACGCGGTTTCCAGACTCAGATTTTTGCCAACACCCGGAGGGAGGCGGAGACTCAGGCTGAAGCATCCGGGAAAATTGTGAAAAACTTTCTGACTAAAAATGAAAGTGAAAAGTTGAAAGAGATTTCCGAAAAAATCAGAGGAAGCCTCCCACACCCAACCCGACAGTGTGAAAGGCTGGCTACCATCATCCAGAACGGGGCGGCCTTCCATCATGCAGGTCTTGTGAATTCACAAAGGATTGCAGTTGAAGATGCCTTTAAAGCGGGTTTGGTGAAAACTTTGGTTTCAACAGTTACTCTGGTGGCGGGTATCAACCTGCCCAGCCGGCGGGTTGTCATCCGGAACCTGAAGTGGTTTGCCTCTGCCAGCGGTATGTGGCCGGTTTCCCTCTATAAACAGGCTGCTGGCAGGGCGGGGAGGCCCGGTTTTGATGACAGGGGGGAGGCCATAGTCTGCGGGTGCTATCGCAGTGGCAAGGAAATGGTATTCACCAATTACATAAAAGGGGAGGTGGAAGCCGTTCAGAGCCAGCTGGCCTATGAACCCACTATGAGAAAAGAGATTTTGGGGTTGTTCGCCTCGGGCTTTGCTTTCCGTGATGATGATCTGAGGACTTTCATGGAACGTAGCTTCTATGCCCACCAGTTCGGGAACGCCGACAGGGTGAAACAGATGGGGGCCAAAGTGCTGACTCAGCTCATAGCATGGGGTATGCTGGAGGCGGGGGAGAGTGGAGTGGTTCGGGTCACCCCTCTGGGCAGACGGGTGGCTGAACTCTACATAGACCCTTACACCGCCATGGAATGGATGGATAAATACCAGCCCACTTCTGATTTCGGCTATCTGCATCTGGCCTGCCTTTCGCGGGACATCCGGCTACCTATGGTCAGGAAGGCGGAAGAGGAGGAACTGTCGGCTCTGCTGGCCTCCCGAAAGGAGGAACTGACGGAACCTCCCGCCCCATGGGATTTTGATTTTGAGCTTTACATCCAGGCCCTCAAAGCGACACGGGTCATGCAGGCATGGATTGATGAAGAAAGTGAAGACCGGATTCTGGATAATTTCGGGATAGCCCCAGGGGATTTACGGAACTATCTGAACAACGTGGAGTGGTTGGTCTATTCACTGGAACAGGTGGTGGAAGCTACACGGGGGCCGAGCAGGGACCTGAAGAAATTGGTGCAGAGAATCAAATACGGGGTCAGGTCTGACCTGCTGGAGCTGGTGCAGTTGCCGGGCATCGGAAGGGTGAGGGCGCGGAAAATGCACAAAGCCGGGGTGACTCGGCATAACCTGACCAAGGTCTTGGAGGAGAAGCCGGGTATGATAGCGGAGCTGGTGGGGCAGAAAGTGATGGAAAAACTGCTGGCAAACTCCGGAGGCCTAAAAGAGAGTAAAAAGGCATAATTCTGGAGTTATTAAAGACGCTTTTAATAGTGTGGAAGGAAAACTGGTGTGCGTATTATAGCCGTGACCGCCGGCAAGGGGGGAGTTGGTAAGACCACTCTGACCGCCAATCTGGGGGTGGCTCTCTGCCAGCTGGGTTTCCGGGTTTGTGTCATTGACGCCAATTTCACGGCCCCCGACCTGGCCATCCACTTCGGCTTCTCACCGGAGACCACCATCTGGGAAGTTTTGAAAGGTAAGGAAGGTCTGGACAACGCCCTTTACGAACACGCCTGTGGAGTGCATATTATTCCCGGTAGCCAGGACATGGAAGTAGCCACCAACCGGGAGACCTACAAACGACTCAAGAGGAAAATGAGGAAGTTGAAGTATGATTTTGTGATTCTGGACACCCCTCCCGGTCTGGGAGAGGATGCCCGGGCCGCTCTCATCCCTGCCAAGGAGGTTCTAGTGGTAGCAACGCCGGAATGGACCAGCTTGGCGAATGCCTACCGGGCCATGCTCTTTGCCCAACAGATGAACAAACAGGTGCTGGGCATGGTGCTCAACCGGGCTTCAGCCCACGAACTGGAACCCAACCCCATGATGGTGGAACATGTGATTGGAACCCAGGTACTGGCCACCATACCCGAGGACATCCATGTCCGGAAGTCGGTTTCACTCCAGAACCCGGTCTGTCTGGCCTATCCCAATTCCGAATCCGCCAGACAGTTCAGGAAGGTAGCCCATTATTTAGGGGGTTTGCCGTGGCATGAGAAACTGCCGTGGTGGCAGAGGCTGTTCACTTTTGTTGGGAAAGTTTGAGATGTTCAGACCAGTGAGTTGGAATTATTTTTTCCAGTTATCCAACCATCAAAGTACAAACCAGCATATGGACTTTCGGAGGTTTCGGCCGGGGTTTTAACCGTTTGGTAAAAATCATGGGTCTTATCAAAAATCCGCAGGTCAATCAGGTCATAAACGCCAAAATTATCCGAAGAGCTATTCAAGGTTAAAAGATAATCACCAAGAATTTTCGCAAAGAAAAAATCCCCAGAAAAAATGAAAGGGGTACCATACGGGATCAGACCTGATGATTGGGTCACAGAAACCAGTTTTGATAACGACAGATTCTGGAATGCAACGGGGTCATAAATCAAGCAGAGCTTCTCTTTTTCGGAGTCAATCTCTTCGTTCGTGAAACTGAAATCAGGGGTGTTTGAACCTATACAAAAAGGAAAACCATCTTCAGAGATGAGCGAAATATATGTTTTAAAATACTTGGAGGGGAACTCAGAAACTTTTGGTTTCAAAGTCTCTAAGAGATAGTTGGAGTTCTCATTCGCCTTTAATTCCTTGGATTTCAAAGATATGGGGATGGAAGGCCAATCACTGGAGTTGGTCCAAACAAGTTTGGCACTTTTTGAGTCAGACAGGATAGCAACTTCATTAGGGATGGAATCATAAACAATGTGTAGTTTGAAAGCTTTCATAGTTTTTTGTTATTATAGAGTTTAAATGGTTTCACACCACAGCGTTCCGGGTGGCCTTTGGTATTCCAGGTTTGGTCTCCGGAAGCAAGTAGGTGCCGTTCACCAAAAGGCCGGTGTAATGCCAGCCTCCGTGAGCTTCCAGGTAGTTCTCCACCTTCTTGTATTCCTCGTCGCGGGGTTCCATAATGAACACATCAACCAGATTTGAACCTGCGTCAGCACCATTAAATTTCGCAGACCGGCTGGACATCAGAACCAAAAATTCATCCGGATATTTGAAAAGGGCGTGAGTGGCACCTTTGAGTCCATCCGGTTCCAGCTCCCCGTTGAAGCCGGCTTTGGCAAAGGCCACTGCCCGGTAGTTGTTGAGGACGGAAACGCTGAAAGCAGTGTCCTTGTACATGAAACTGTAGCCTATCACCATTGAGTAAGCATTGCGTTCGGGAGTTAGTACATTGTTAAGAATTTCGGATTCGGTCCAGAATTTGAAACCAATTCTCGGGGCGACGGGACCGGTGTAACTTTTTTTGAATTTTCTTTTGAAGCTTGGGCTTTCAGACATCCGGACAATGTTCGCAACCACTTCATCGCTATGACCCTCCACTTTGGTGGTTCCATCCGGAGCAACAGTCAATTCAAAATAACCCTTCATGGTTGGATTTTCAAGCACATGAAAATGGGCCCCGTCCTTCAGAACGGTATTCTTGGTGGCACTCCAGTTTTTGTCTTTGCTGAACCTTTCAATAATATCTGAAACAGACATTCAGTATGGTGAAGGTGCCTTTAAAAAATTCACTCAAAGGTTTTCTCAAAATCCCTGCCCAAATTCACCAGCTCCGCAGATGCCTCGGTCAGGACTTTCTTGGGATTTCGGGCGGCGACTTTGAGCCGGGGCCTGCCCAAAAGAGGGTGTTCCAGCTTGTAGGCGGCCTCACCACCAAACTGCCAGCTCAGCTCACGCAACAGGTTGGCCAGGGTGTGGTCCTCACTGGTAAGTTCAACCTCCCACTGGTTGGGGGCTTTGTTAAGCAGTTTTATGTCCATGGAGAGGGGTGGAAAGGGGGTTTAAAACCTTTATGCACTCACGTGCCGTATGCTCCGGCCTGGACTGTCCCCGCCTGGCAAAAAACGGCCAGTTCATCCGCAGACAGGGCCTGCCGGTAAATGCGGACCTCATCCACCGAGCCGTTGAGATAGGCCTCCCCTTTCCCCACATAGAGAGCCGAGGCGGAAGCAGTAAAGTTGGCCTCGGTGGTGTTCATCAGGGTGCAACCATCGTAGAGGTTAAGGTGGGTGGAGTTGAAAGTGGCAATCAGTTGAGTCCATTGCTCGTTGGTCACGGGGGTGGAAACAGAGGTGCTGGTGCCGGAGCCGGTAACATTCAGCTGAACAGTGCCGTCCGACATGGAAGCCAGCTCAAAGCCTGCATCCTCCGCCTGCTTGGAGATTACAACCTCCCGGTCGCCTTCATGGTTGAAACGGTAGAGCCACACTGACAAAGTGAATGTGGCAGGCCGGAGAGTATCGGCATCATCAGAGACCATCACGTATTGTGAGCCATTCATCAGAAGGGCGTAATCAGAAACCCCCGTTACCCAGGTAGGTGAATCGTAAAGGACGCCATCATTCCGGTATGAGGTGCTGTCCCGGGCCCGACTGCCCGCGTTCTCCCTAAAGGCCAGGTGCAGAACCATGTCGGGATGGCGGACCGCCCTGCACTGGCGGGTGATGACCCAGTTGTTGGTGGTCAGGGTTATGGAATAGTCGTGGCCAACCTCAAAGGGACCCTCAAAGTAAATGTTGCCTTTGGAGGTCAGGTTAAGAGCCAACCCGCCAGACCTGATTACGGCGGACCGCTCCTTTATTTTGTAGGGCACGACACCCCTTATGACCTCCCCCTGATTCATGAACACCAGGAAGTAGGCGTAGTTCTCAAAACAGTGATAATCCACAATTTTGGGCTCCAGCTTGGGGATTATCAGGGCTTCACTGGCCTGGGTTTCCAGCTGGTCCCGGGTGCGACTGATGGAGAGGGAGACGGACACACCCGCGAAAACAACCATCAGGACCAGTAAGGTGGTGGAAAGCACGGGCGATAAACCTCTCATAAACTGACATATCAGGACTGACATAAAAACCTTTTAACCCGCCGGGAGGAGGCTTGTCATGAAATCCGCCACCAAAGTCCTGCTCCGCTTCCTGAAAGAGGGGGAGCTGGTCAGGGATGAAGAAGGTCTGAGAGTCAAAACCCCTCTCGGCGAGGTGGCTTACGCCCGCGTCATGGGCAGAGTTGTGGATATTTTTGTGCGGGAAGACGGGGGTTACGGTGCCTTAACGCTGGATGACGAAACGGCCACCCTTCAGGTCAGATTTTTCAGGGGGGATGTTGATTTAATCAAAAAAGTCTCTTTAGGGGTGCTGGTGGATTTAATTGGCCGGTTGAGGGAGTTTCAGGGACGTCGCTATCTGGTTGCTGAAGGCTTCTCGGTACGGGAGGACCTCAACTGGGAGCTACTCCGCAAGCTGGAACTGGCGGAAAGTCTGGCCAGGGACATCAAACAGGAGATACTGGACTTCATCAGGCAGAGGGGCGGGGCACTCATGGTGGAAATCCGGGAAAAGTGGGGGGAGGACTCCCAAATAGTCAAGGACCTCAAAAATGATGGTGAAATATACGAACCCTCCCCGGGTGTAATAAAGGCAGTTGAATGAGAGGGCAAACCTTATCAATTTCCCGGGCTGGCCTGGGCATGAAGTGGAAGGAGTATGAAGCCAAATGGCAACAGAGATGGGATGAAGCAGGGGTTTTTGTGCCACAGGTTGAAGACTCAAAAAGGCCCAAGTTTTTTGTAACCGTCCCATACCCGTATACCAGCGGGGCCCTCCATATCGGCCACGGCCGGACTTTCACCACCGGGGATGTGGTTGCCAGGTTCAAAAGGCACCGGGGCTTCAACGTGCTCTTTCCCATGGCCTTCCACATTTCCGGGTCACCTATTCTGAGTATCAGCGACAAAATTGCTCACGAGGATGTCAAGACCATTAATCTTTACAAGAGATATCTGGAAATCTATGAGAAGGATTTGGAAAAAATTGACGGGATTATTGAAAGTTTCAAGGACCCGGAAAAGGTGGCAGAATACTTTGCAGGCAAAATCAATCTGGATTTCAAGTCAGTAGGATACAGCATAGACTGGACGCGACAATTCGACACAGGTCAGCCCCACTATAACAAATTTATTGAGTGGCAATTTCACAAATTCAAGGAGACGGGGATTCTGGTCAAAGGTAGCCACCCGATTTTGTGGAGTCTGAAAAACAGCCAGCCTTTGGGGGAGGATGACATTTCAGATGGTGATGTGGATAAAGTTTCAATAAGTGAATTCACTTTAATTAAATTTGAGGGGGAGGACGGTTTCTTTGTGGCCGCAACCCTGAGGCCAGAAACCCTTTTCGGGGCAACCAACCTCTGGATAAACCCGGATGTCCATTATGTAGTGGCTGACGTGAACGGAGAAAGATGGGTGGTCAGCGAAGAGGCCGTCGGGAAACTGGGGGTTCAGGGCGGGAGCGTTAAAGTGGTCAAAAAGGAGCGCGGAAGAGTTTTTCTGGGCAAAACTGTCAGCGACCCTCTGGGTAGACAGTTGCCCGTCCTGCCTGCAGGCTTTGTGGACCCGGACAATGGGACAGGGGTAGTTTATTCGGTTCCGGCCCACGCACCTTATGACTACCAAGCCCTGGTTGACCTGAAACGGGATGCCAAATTTGGACCGGTTGTGAGTGAGATTGAACCGGTGGTTATCATCAGCATTCCGGGGTATGAAGTTCCAGCCAGAGAAATTTGTGAACGCATGGGCATCAGGGACCAGAGAGATTCACGTTTGGAAGAAGCCACCCAGGAAATTTACAAGGCGGAGTTTTATACCGGGGTTTTGAATGATAAGTGTGAAAGATTTTCTGGGATGTTAATCCAGAACATCAAAGATGAAGTGAAAAAGTGGTTGAAACAAAAAGGAGCATCCGGGGTTTTCTATGAAACCAGCCGGAAAGCAGTCAGTCGTGGGGGAGACAAAGTGGTGGTCGCCGTGCTGGACAACCAGTGGTTCATAGATTACAATCACGACAAGTGGAAAGCCAAAACCAGAAAACACCTGGCAAAAATGGTCATCCTCCCGGAAAAATTCCGGAAACTTTTTGAAAACACCGTGGAATGGCTGGACAAGCGACCATGCGCCCGGAGACGGGGACTTGGAACCAGATTCCCGTTTGACAAGGAGTGGGTGATAGAATCCTTGTCGGATTCCACCATTTACATGGCATTTTATGTACTTATTCCGTATTTGCAGGGAGTGGCCCCGGAGAAACTGAAACCGGAGGTCTTTGACTTCCTGCTACTCGGAGAGGGGGACGCCGAAAAGGTGGCCAAACTGACAGGGTTGAGTGTGGAAAAAGTGAATGAAGCCCGGAAGGCATTTGAATATTGGTACCCGAATGACTTGAGGCACACCGCACCTGCGCATATCGGCAACCACTTGACTTTCTTCATAATGCATCATCTGGCCATCTTCCCGGAAAAGCTGGCTCCGCCATGCATCACTCTGAATGAAATGCTCATACGTGAAGGAGCCAAGATGAGCAAGAGCAAGGGGAATGTCATTCCGTTAAACCATGTGAAGGAAAAGTATGGGGCGGATTTGTATAGGATGTATGTGGTGAGTTCCGCGGATTTAGATACAGTCGTGGACTGGAGAGAAAAGGATGTGGGGGCAGTCCAGCGGAAGCTGGAAAAATTTGTGGAAATAATGGACAGATGTTCTGAAACCACAGAAAGGGAAGTTGTGAATGAAATTGACCGGTGGATGTTGTCCAGGTTCAACCGTTCACTGAAAGTCTGCACTGAAAACATGGAGGCTTTCCGGTTCCGAGAGGCTGTGGTGGAAATGTTCTTCAAGCTGTTGAATGATGTAAGATGGTTTGAAAGGAGGAGTGAAGAGCCTTACGGGTTGTTGAGAAAGATAGCTAAGGACTGGCTGGTCAGCCTGGCTCCGGTCATACCACATACCGCCGAAGAATATTGGGAAAAGCTGGGTGGTGGGGAAAGTGGATTTGTTTCATTGGCAAAATGGCCTGAAGCTAATGAAAAAATCATTAATTCCGGGATTGAAAAAAGTGAGGATTTCGTTCAGGGGGTCATGGAAGATATACGGAGCATGATTAAGATGGCCGGCCACCAGCCCGGGAGGATTTACCTTTACACTGCCGAGGACTGGAAATGGAAGGCCCTTGAGCTGGTGGTGAAGGAGAAGCAGGGGGCTCTAAAACACGCCAGAACTTTCAAAGACCCGGCCGAGGCCGCCAAAACCCTGGCGAGCTTTGTGAAAAACCGGGTATGGGAAAACGGAATTGAACGGCTGGACGAGGCGAGCATCATTGCCGGGGCGGAAAAGATACTGAAAGAGGAGTTCGGCGCTGAAGTGGTGGTGAATGACAACCACGACCCGATGAACAAAAAGGGGAAAGCTATGCCGTTCAGGCCTGCGGTTTATCTTGAATGAGTTTTTCAAGATAGGCTTTGGCGTCAGTGAGGATTTGTGAATATTTGGAAATTTCAAAATTTTCAAAATTCAGGGAAACAAAGGGGACATCCCCTCTCAGAACTCCACTCCACTGATAGGCGTGCCCGCCATATTTTTTTTCATGCCATCCAAAACCGTGATGCCATATGGTTCAAGCCGGAGAAGGACATTCACCTGAAGAAAGGCTTCGTCACCTGCGGGAACATAAATCCTGCGGGGTAATGGGGTAGCCTCATCTTCAAACAAGTCCAGAACCGGGGCCTTTAAAGGAGTGGAGTTCCCAACCCAAATGGAATTCGTGTAAGAATCAAGCCATGCCCTGACTTGGGGATTCAGAGTCCGGTTTTCCAGGGAGGCCACACCCAAAAATACTCCTGACTTTTAAATGGATTGACTCAAATTCCGGGAGTCAAGAACATCCAGGTAAAGTTGTCTGAATTCCAGAGCCACACCGGCGGGGTAATTGCTTTCCAATTCCCGCTCCTTGATGCGGACCCAGGTTTCAAGGCGGTCATAAACCCGGAGCAGAGTTCTTTCAGTATAAATCCGGTCCCATCCTTCGGAGAAATCCAGAATGCCTCCAAAATGGGCCTTTAAAACGTCCTGATAATGGTCTTCGTGTTCAGGCTTCTGTGTAACCGCCTGCGTCCAGGCCGAGTAGGACATTTCAAGACCGGCCATAAACTCATCAATGGTGGAAGTATATACCCGCGGGTCGTGAAGACTTGCCACCTTGGCCATCAGTTTCTGCCGGTCAGGTCTGGAAAGGTCAGGTTTGTCCAGAATAGGGTCAAGGAAAAGGAGGGCATTCACATGGGAAGTGCCAACCCCTTCTTCTGCATATTTACTGGCCTTTTCAATAAGTTTTATAGCCGAAAAGAAAGTGGCTTCACCGGGTGGGGTAGTCATGCCCATATCACTATACTTGAGTGGGGACTTATATATCTATCTTTTCGGAGGCTTTTTTAAGGGAAGATGGGGGCGGGAAAAAAGAAAGGAGAGAACCGTTTTAGCTGAACACTGGCAACCTTATTTGGTGGGTTGCCCGAACACTGAACACTGTATTGCACTGGGGACATTGGTAATAGGTCACCCGACCCGCTCCCCCATCATCGGCCCATGAGGTCTGGCAGTTTGGACAGCAAACTTCCATGGGAACAAAGGTATATCAGAGGTCTGAAGGGTTAAGGCTTATTGGGAAGGTGCCGGTGTGCCGGTGTTTTTTAATCAGTCGTGGCTTACCGTTACGTGGTGAAGTTCAACCACCCCGGTCTGGACGGACTTATCGGCCCTGAGGGGTTGGAAAAAGGCAGTATAACTCTTATAGTGGGGGCGGCAGGAACGGGCAAGACCTCCCTGGTGCTCCAGCTGGCCCGCGGGGCCAAGGCCCCCTGCATCGTGGATACTGAGGGCATCAGTCTGAAAAGGGTGGAGCAGGTGGGGTCTCTCCACGCCAAAATCCGGCGGGTGGTGCGGTTTGAAGAACAGGCGGAGGTGCTGGAGAAGCTGTGGCCGGGGGAATGTGATTTCCTGGCGGTGGACAGTCTGGTAATGCTTTACAGGTTGAACCTGGCCCAGGACCCCGACCAGGCCAACTGGATGCTGGCTCGGCAAATGGCCGGGCTTGCCAAGTTCGCGGAAACCCAGGGGGTGCCCGTGGTGGTGACCGGGCACATTTATGAGTGGGAGGGTAAAAAAAAGATAGTGAGCGGGGACGTGGTCAAATACTGGGCCAAAACCATTCTGTTGCTGGAGAAACGGGGGCGGACAGGGGAGCGACGGGCAGTGCTACTGAAGCACCCCTGGAAGCCCGAAGGCAGGAGTGCGAGATTTAAAATGTGTGAATCGGGGGTTTGTTAGGAAGTGAAAGGATGTATGAACCGGGAGAGGATTCACAATTAATGGTTGATGCTGTCAGGAAAGTGAATGCAAAGGGTGAAAAGGCCCTGGACATGGGGACAGGAACCGGCATTGTGGCCAGAGAGCTGGCTGAAAGGTTTGAAGAGGTGTGGGCTGTTGATGTGAACCCCGAAGTGCTCCGGGGGACGCTGGAGTGGCCGGGGAATGTGAATGTGCTGGTATCGGACTTATTTGAGAATGTGAAAACAAACCTGAAATTTGACCTGATTACATTCAACCCGCCCTATCTGCCGGAGCCCTATGAGGAGGACCGGGAGCTCAACTGTGGAGACGGGGAAGTGTTGGAAAAGTTTCTGGCGGGGGCTGGCGGAAGACTGACGGAAAACGGAAAGGTGTTGTTGCTGTTAAGCAGTCTGACTCCGGAGCTGGGGCTGGAAGGTTGGCGAAAGAGAGGGGTGGTCGGGCTGAAGCTGGATTTTGAAGAACTATTCGTGCTGGAGCTGACCCGTCGGGGCCCTTAAATATCACCTGAAGGTGGGTTTTAGGTGGATTACAAGGTCAAGCGGGCGGGCACCCAGAATGTACTGGAAATGAACCTGTTGGACGCTCCTTTCCCCCCCGTAATTGAGGAAAGTGAGGCCTGCATGGAGCAGGTGATGATGGCCATCCGTAAAGCCCGCAGAGTCCACAGAATTGTGCTGGTGGAGCGGAGAATTCGGGAGTATGACGAAAACCAGACCAACCTGCTAACGGAGGTTGCCCTGACTGCGGAAAAGCTGATACTACCAGAACGGGAGGTGAGACCTTCCGGTTCCCCCATCGGAGCCGACTGGGTGGAATTCACCCGTAAGGTGCCCAAAGCTTTTATGAGAGACCCTATCGGAACCTTCACCGAGGTCCGACGGGAGTTGACCTGGCAACAGATTGAACAGGAGCGGGAGATTTATCCCCAGTACAAGGCCATCCGGAAAGTCTACCTCAAAGCTTTGGAGGGATTGCTGGGGACCATGAAGGAACTGAAACTGATAAAATTAGTGGAGCCCTTGTTGGAGGGTTATAAAGTCGGGGACCGTACCATCTACCGCCGGGTTTTCCGGGCGACTGTTCGGCCAAATTTTACATTCACAAAATTACTCACCCAATATCCGAGCGGAGAGGAGATAGATAGCTACAAGGTCGGTGAATCCGAAGTCACCATCATTCAGAGGCCCAGTCAGGTCAGATTGTTCTACCATCTGATTCCCCCTGAATTCAAACTGAGTGAAGTTGAGTATGAATTGATAGAACGTATCAAGGAAACCCTGATTGCCTACAAACCCAAGTCTGAAGAACTGGTGGAACCCGAGGCCACCCGTGAAGCCATTCACAATATTGCGGTGGACATGGTCAAGGAGGACGCCCGGGACAGGAGAATAAACCTGAATGTGAATAAACTCGCAGACATCATCACCAGGGAGACGGTGGGCTTCGGGGCCCTGGAGGTTTTGCTGAGTGACGACCGGATTCAGGATATCACCATCAACGCCCCTCTGGTAAATCCTGTTTTCGTTTATCACGCAGACGCTGAGGATTGTGAAACCAACATCTATCCCACCGTGGAAGAAACCCTGGCATGGGCCGCCCGGCTGAGGTTGTTGAGCGGGCGTCCTCTGGATGAAAGCAACCCCGTGCTGGATACCCAGATTGAGTTCGGGGAGGTGCGGGCAAGGGTGGCGGCCATAACCCGGTCTTTAAGCCCATTTGGCCTCAGTTTCGCACTCAGAAGACACAGAGCCAGACCCTGGACCCTACCGTTGTTCATCAAGCACGGCATGTTGACTCCACTGGCTGCGGGCCTGGCCAGCTTCTTTGTAGATGGCTCACGAACCATGCTGGTAGCTGGAACGCGGGGGGCGGGCAAAACCAGTCTGCTCCAGAGCCTGATGGTTGAAATTATGAGAAGATACAGGGTGATTACTGTTGAGGATACTCTGGAACTCCCCGTCAGATACATGATGGGCCTGAACTACAACATACAGTCCATGAAAGTCCAGAGCCCAATCAATCCGATTGAAAGCGAATTGACTGCAGCCGCCGGCATTCGGACAAGTCTCCGGCTCGGGGACAGTGCGTTGATTATGGGTGAAGTCAGAAGCACTGAGGCCCTGGCCCTGTATGAAGCCATGAGGGTCGGGGCTCTGGCTAATGTGGTTGCCGGTACCATTCACGGCGACAGCCCCTATGGTGTGTATGACCGGGTTGTGAATGATTTGGGGGTGCCCAAGACCAGCTTCAAGGCTACGGACATCATCATGGTGGCCAACCCCATCAAGAGTGCGGACGGTCTGCACAAAGTCAGGAGGTTGGTGGAAATTGCCGAGGTCCGCAAGCACTGGGAGGACGACCCCCTCAGGGAGAACGGCTTCGTGCAGTTGATGAAATACAACGCCAAGCGGGACCTGCTGGAGCCCACCAGTGTGCTCATGGACGGGGAAAGTGAAATCATCAACAGTATCGCCGGCAGGGTGCGGGAGTGGGCGGGGGACTTTGAAGAGGTCTGGAAGAATATAGAGCTCCGGGCCCGGCTCAAACAGCGACTGGTTGAAGTGGCCACGGCCACAAGCAGGAACGAGTTGTTGGAAGCTGATTTTGTGGTTCAGGCCAACGACTGGTTCCATATTATGGAGGACCAGGTGCGGGAGGAGGTCGGGGCCGCCGAACCCGATGAGGTCTTCAACCGCTGGGAGAGGTGGCTGAAAAGCCAGTTATAGGCGGGATGTATGTGGAAAGAAGCCTTCAATACGACCGGTTTCTGGAGGAGCAACAGGTTCACCTGGGTTTTTACGAACGGGCGGCCAAGTGGGCATACGGCTTTGTTGGCTGGGACATGAAGGCACCCTCCGTCGACAAGGACATGGAGGAGGCAGAATTCGCCATACGGTTCAGGGATGCATTCTGTCTGGCCATTATGGGAGGCCTGATGACCCTGCCGTTGTCAGTTCTGGTTTTCCTGGTGGGCGGTAGTTCCATCACCAACTGGGTGGCTGCGGGCCTGCCTTTCATAGTTTTCGGGGGGCTGGTGTATTACCCCTCGTATGCCGCCAAGCTTCGGAAGCTGAAGATGTTGGGACAATCCCCTCTGGCTATCCTGTATCTGGTAATTGCCATGGAGGTCACTCCCAACCTTGAAGCCAGTGTGGCTTTTGCGGCTAAAAATATGCCCAACCCCATGGGTCTGGTTTTCAAGCACCTGCTCTGGATGACGGAGACTCGGGCTATGCCGGACATGGAGGAAGCCTTCAACTGGTATTCGCGGAAAGTCAAGGAGTGGGCCCCTCACCTGGCTGAGGCCCTGTATCTTATTGCGGGGAGTATGAGGGAGGTCGGGGCCATGCGACGGCGGAGTCTGGAGAAGGCCACTGCAGTAGTGCTGGAAGGCACCAAAGGGGTTATGGAAACCTTCGCCCGCAGTCTGGACATTCCGGTCATGGCCACCAACGCCTTCGGCATCATGCTACCTGTGTTGCTACTCATCATCGGGCCCATAGCCAGTGTGTTCGCCTCCTCCACCAATGTGGGTATGGCCCTGTTGGTTATCTATGACTTTCTTATCCCGCTGTTGCTGTTGTTCATTACCATCTACATCCTGGGCAAACGGCCGGGGAGTATCAGTGAGATAGAATATCTGAAACCCTCTTTCCGGGTGACATTCATGGGTCGGGAATGGAACGCCAAGCCCCTGATGATACTGATTGCCGGGATTTTCGGGGCCCTTCAGGTGTTCTTACTGGTCACCCAGCCCACCGCCATCATGCCTGTGGTTCAGGGGGTTGAGGCTGTGAGTGTAGGCTACACCCTGCCGGGTATTGTAGCCCTGGGGGTGCCACTGGGCATCTACTTCCTGTCCTGGGCCCAGGAGAACCAGAAAATCAAAAAGCGGGTGGAAACTCTTGAAAGAGAGTTTGGAAATGCCCTGTATCAGCTTGGCAACATTATGAATGAAGGAGTGCCCATTGAGGAGGCCATGCAGGACGTGGCCGACCGTATGAAGGGTAGCGAGACCGAGGTCTTCTTCAGGACAGCCACCAACCGGGTGCGGACTCTGGGCTGGCCCCTGGAACGGGCACTCTTTGACGAGAAATACGGAGTGCTCCGGGAGTTTCCCAGCAACCTCATCCGCAACATCATGCTGGTGCTCATGAAGAGTGCGGAGAAGGGACCCAGGAGTGCCTCCCTGACCTCCATCAGCGTTTCCAACTACCTCAAGGCCATGCAGGATGTTCGGGACAAAATCATTGACCTGCTTTCTGAAAGCATCTCAGGTTTGAGGTTTCAGGGTATGGTTTTGATTCCACTGATAACCGGAACTATAGTGGGCCTGGGCCAAATCACCTCCAACCTGCTCATGAAGATTGCCTCGCAAATCAGCGGAGTGGTGGGGTCAGGCATGGCCTCGGGCTATGGCTACATCGGGGAGTTCATCAACATCCAGGGGGTCATCCAGCCCAGCTTCCTCCAGATGATTGTGGGGGTCTATGTGGTGGCCACCCTCTTCATCATCGGCCTGCTGGTGGGAGGGCTGGAGGACGGTTGGGAAAGGACGGCCATCTATCTCAATATCGGAAAGCTCATATCCTATGGAGTGTTCATATATGCACTGGCGACCATCGCCATAGCCACTATCTTCGGCAACATGATTGCGGTGGTGATGATCTGACTCTTTCACATGAAAACAAAGGGGGAAAATCCCAACATGAACTTGGGAAGTGCCCTGTAAATAGGGGGGAGGTGTTGGAGCCCCGTAGGGGGTTCCGACCGGCGGTGATGATATGACCAAATTCACTGAATGGGGCATCCAGGCCATAGTTACATACGGCACCCTGGCCATAATCCTGATTGCCCTGATTGCCACCCAGCCCGTCCTCATCCGGAGCTTCCTCTCCATCCTGGCATCAGTCAATATAATTACAGGTATGTTTTCCAAGGTGCTACAGGCGGCGGCCATATTTTTGGGGGCGAGCGGATGAGCAAATTTGTGAATATGATGATTTTGCTGGCCATCGGGGCCATACTGCTTTTCATTACCCTGCGGGTAGGCCTGCTTGATGCCAACTCAGGCATTATCAGGTTCATGAAGGCTCTGCCGGCATACGCCCTGTTGGCCGCGGGGGGAGGTGGGGGCTGATGGCAAGCACCAGTATGTGGGACATGTCGGAGATCGCAGTGGAAATCATCCGACAACTACCTCTCGTAATTCAGACAGCCTTTATGCTTGCATCAATTTCTTTGATTTTCTCCGGGGCGGGTAAGGCCATCATACTTCAGGGGGCCTTCAAGGGTTTATGGCAGGGGGCCATATCCGGTGCCCTGCCGGGAGGGGGGTTCATCCCCTGGGGGTGAGGTGATAACATGACCGAAGCTATTGAAAACCCCCTGTATACTTACTTCCAGGCCATCGGTCTGGTGATAGCTCTGGTGGCCACCATCTCCCTGCTGACAGGAGGCAATGTCTTTGGTAATATGAGCGAAACCCTGTTGAAGTCAGTGACTGACGGGATAAGGGGTATGGTTGAAAAACTGGTATCGGCGGCGGTATGAATGAGTGAAGAAAGAGTAATGTGGCTGGTATTGGCAGTGATAGTGATGTCCCTGCTGTTAGTGTTCGGACTCAGGATGTTCTCCAAGGCCTCGGCCGTGGTGGGGGGCATATGAAGTGAAAGGGTTCGGTATTATCAGGACAGTCATTATGTTTGCAATATTCACAGGTCTGCTCATCACGTTTCTGGTGAGCAAAACGGCACGCCCCTCCACTCTGACTGTGGGGGACCTGATAGACCGGGCCCGGGATGGTTTGGAGGGGTCTCTGGTATATTCCCCCAATCTGGACTTCAACACCACCGCCTATGTGTGTGGTTGGGGGGAGTGTGAGGATGTAGTGATTCAAGGGGTGACTTACATGCAATGGGGCCGTGTATATCTGGTGAAGGTCTATCCTTGCCAGGGCTTGGTTTGTGTCAATGTGACACAGGGGGGCGGAACGTGAGTGACGGTGAAAGTGCGGAACGCCAGATTATTGACATTCTGCCGGGATTGCTCATCGGGCTGGCCCTGTTCGGGATTTTCGCCATACTTGCCGGGAGAGTGGAAGGGACCGGGAGGGAAGTGGCCAGTGCCATCCTGTTGGTGCGTTTTGAAGAGGACAGCCTCACCTTCACCTCAGTGGAAAATCTGGAGAAGGACAGGATAAAGATATACCTGAAGTTCCGGGACGGCACCGAGATAGAGGAAATCCTGTCAGGGGACTCGCTGAAGGCATACAGCCTCCAAACCTATGTTTATCCAGTGGGGGAGCTGAAATATGTAATAGTCTATTATTTGGCCGACGTGGGGGGTGGCAGGTATGAGTGGCTACCGGTTGATTCGAGGTCATATGGAGGGGGAACTGAAGATGGAAGATGAAGGACTATCCCCGGTGCTGATTTTTGCGATGGTCATTATTCTGGCCGTGATTATTGTAGCCTTCGTGGTGGGGCCCCTGACGGCCAAACTGGTGGCTTTAATTCGGAGCCCGGGCTGAAAAGTAAAGATAAGGATTTATACCGCGGGGGGTTAAGTCTGACATGAAAGGCATTGACCAGCAGATTATACCCTTGGTGCTGGGGGTTATCATTGCGGGGGCCCTTCTGATAGTGGGCTTCACCGTTATCAGCCAGGCTAAAGGCGGAATTGAAGACCTTCAGAGCACCTCGGAGCAGTTCCAGCAGAGGTTGGAGGCCATGGACAATCTTTACCTAGCCTGCCGGGACTGGACCACGGGGGACCGCTACAATGCCGAGAAGATTTTGAACACTTACAAACTGCCGGACAGGATGCAACCCTACAGATATCCGCGCACCCGGTGCGGGGAGCCCCTGAAGGAGCTGGCCCAGAAATGTTACAGGGGAACCGAAACCTATGGTGGATGTGCAGGGAACGGCTACATAAGTGCCGGGGAAACTGAAGTCTCCACCTGCACCACGGTCTGCAGGAATGTCCAAATCATTTACGAAAAGTGTGAGGTGGCCTGCAACAACAATGTGGTGAGTTGTTTTGAATACCTTATTGAGAGTCAGGGTAGCTCCATCTCAAGTGACAGCATGAGTGTGCCCACCAACCTGTTAAACCGAGCCTGCGGGGGTTAACATGGCCGCTGAAAAGACCATGAGTAGCCTGATGAAGGTGCTGATGGCCATAGGTCTGGTGGTGGTGGCTCTGGGGGTTATAGGGGGTGTGCTGGAGGCACAAGGGGTTATCAATATTATAGATGAACGTAGCACCCACAGCAGGGAGTATGACCTGTGCTATGACCTGGTCATCACAGGCCGGGGGGCTCTGGGTGTTTGGGAAACCCGCCAGGGCGACCTGAAAAACCAGGTGAGGTTCTGCTCCGATTACCACCGGTGTGTTTTCGGCTGTGCCATGCTACTGGAGCTGGTCGAGGCGGGTAATGACGGGAACGTAGTCAGAGGAGTGGAAAACATCAACGCCGAATTGGAGGCTTACAGAGTGGATATTTACACTTCTGACCTGCTCGGCAGGGGCTATGGCCTGGTCATTGAGGACTTTAACCGGCCGGCATCGGGGGTGGAGAGCGACGCCCGTCTGGTGGATAGTATAGCGGGAGCGGTCAAGGATGCTCTGGACGCTTCCATCTTCGGGACTGAACAGGAGAACGATGATGTGTTCACCGACTGGGATGATATTTACAACTTCACGGAGGGAACCACTTGAAAGGAGGAGTCGGACGCACCATCTTCCTGCTAACCACAGTCATTATCATAGGGGTAGTGCTGGTGATGGGTCTGCGGGGTCTGGGTGAGCTGGTCACCCGGGTGACTGATGCCGACCTGCGCAATTTTGAACTCATCTATGCCTCGGCCCACCGGATGGACACTCTGCTGGCCATGAACCAGTATCCGGATTACGATGCCATTATACCTCTGAAGGATGCCATGATGGCAGTCATTTATCTGAAAACGGCCCGGGACCGTCCCCTGACCATAGCCCGGAGCCCTTACAGGACCCTGCTGACCCGGGAGCTCATGGAGCAGGCCATGAAGGTGCTACAAGACCGACTTCCGGGCAAGGTGAAGTCCGAAGAGATAGGAGTGCTGGAAAATCTTGAACTCACATGCACTACCTGGAGAAATCTGGCCCAGCCGGGGGCCAGTAAGTTTAATCTGGATGACGACACTCTGACCACTTTCTATAACGCCCTCACAGAGCAGACGGGGGGAGGGGGTGGCCTCAAAATCATGTCGCCCATTTACATCACCAAAACTGTGAGTGAGGCTATGGACCTTCTGGAGGCCAAATACTGCCCCTCATGCGGAGAAGGGAACAGCAACCTGGAAATTTGTGGGGCCTGCTGGGACATATACCAGACCAACTCCCAAAACCCCGGAAACGCTTTGACAGCCATGCTTGATGCCGGGTGCGAAACCTCCTGTGGCATGGTATGCATCGCTCTGGAAAACAGTCTGTCCCCTTACCATCTGCTATTGTCCAGCCCGGACGGGGGCCTGAAAGCGGGCCATCTAAATGCATTTATAACGGGCGGGATATCATTCAATTAGTGATAGTATGAAAGGTGACGAAAGCAAGCCCATCTGGATTGTGGTTACCCTGTTGCTGGCCCTGGTGGTCGGCATCACCATGTATCAGCTTCTGGCCAAGACCAACGCCCAAAAAACCTTTGACGACTGGTTGGGCGATATAAGTGCCGGTCAGGTGAGCATCAAACTCACCAATTTCTGTAAAACCTGGAGGGACGCAGGCTTCTCTGAGGCCACCGTCAACCAGAACAAACTGGCAGAGGCCACTGTGGCGGCAGCCCACCCTTCACTCACCACCCGTTATTTCACGGCTGACGAGTTTGAGGTCGGGGAAAGGTTGAGTCCATGTGACTGTGCGGTCTATCTTTATACCCTCGGGGAGATGAGCCTGCTGGATATGCAGACCTTTTACAACCCGCGCAACTGTCATGACATGACCAACGATCTGGCCGAAGGTATCGTACGATGAAAGTCAGGGGGATAAAAGGCAGTGGCCTTCTTATTCACATACTGCTGTTGCTCATAGTCTATGCTCTGAGCAGTTCGGTTTTTTATTCCATCATGGCTTTTTCCCAGGGTATACCACAGAAAATGGAGATTTATGCATCCCAGGCGGCTTATGAGATTGCCACGGCTCCCGTCCTGACAGTGCCCGCAAAGACTTCCATGTTATTAATTCCCTGTGAAGACATACGGTTACCGGACCGGGAGGTTCTGAAGTTACCGGATGTGCTGGAAGCTATCCACACTGGATGCACCCAACAGAACGCATTGGTATGTGTTATTTCCGACCAGGTGAGGGGGGATTATTTTTTGGCATGCAGGGGCCTTTTAAGGCAACCGGACACCACCTACTTTCTGGAGGGGGGGGCCGACGGCCTTACTGCCGGGTTAGGTGAAGGCGAAAACCGCACAGTAACAATAAATACCAAAGAGGTCTGAAGCTGATGTGGGTGCCTTTGAGAATGTGTCGGTTTCATTCATAATTTTCCGCATGCTCATAGTGGTGCTGGGCATCACCGTCATTGTGGCGGGGGCAGTCAGCCTCATGCACGCCGCCTCCCTCATGTATCATTCCTCGGTGCTAGCTGGCCTGGTGGCCGGTTCCATGTCCGCCACCTCCATGCACGGCGACATGGAGGTCGTCATCAACTGGAACCTCAAACCCGTCACCCTGGGGGTGACCGAGAACCTGCTGGTGGCCGTCACCGACAAGGTGGGCTGGGTGGCCTTTCCGGGCATGATAACCACGCCCCCCTCCTTTGAGGGGGTGGAGGTGACCCACAGCGATGGGGGGCCCGTGTGGATAGTGGACGGCAAGGCCATCACCCGTTTCATCATCAGGTCCATCCCGGGGGGAAGGGGGGTGCTACTGGAATGAAGAAGGGTTTCGGGGAGCTGGAGTTCTCGGCCATTATGTTAGGCATCATGGTGCTGGCCGTTCTCTTCCTGTTCAACATGACGGTCTCCCATTCACTTACCAAGTGGCAGGCCATCAAGACCTGTTATTACGCCGCCCACTACACCGCCAGCCCGGCCAACGGCATGCCCAAGGGGGTGGTGACCAACCAGAGTGTGAACCTGCTACAGGACATGGACGTTCACAAACTGAAACTCATGGGTTATCTCTACGATGCCCAGACGGGGGAGGTCATGAACCAGTTCAGCCAGTTTGACAGCACCGTGGAATTCTTTGAGATTCTGACCCTGCTCAATCCCGGCCTGGTGTGGCTGTCCACCGAGGCCCAGGAGGCCCAGGTGAAACTCATGCAGAGTATGCTGATGGACAAACTGAAGACCGGGCTGGTGGGTATGATGGACGCCGCGGCGGGTCAGGACGACAGTGGCCTGGGCATCAGCCTGCCCACCCGGGGCACGGGCATTTTCGGGG
>DSCG01000016.1 GCA_011049195.1 archaeon | reverse complement strand
GGAGGGGGAGCCGTCGGTGGTCTGATCGGGCCGTCGGGCGGGGCGACCAAGGTGCCCTACGAATTCAAGGCCCCAATCATTGACTTTGTCATTTACCCCGGGCAGAGTAAGGTCTTTACTATTGAGGTCACCAACAATCAGAACGGCACAGCCTCAGGAACCATCACGGCAGAAGGCCCCATCTGGACCATGCTGGAATTCCAGTTCGGCACCTTCACCGTTGAGGGCGGGACCACCAAGACCATTCAGGTCAAGCTCAAGCCGGAGGCCAGTACCATGCCAGGTATTTACACCGGGGACATTGTGGTCACCCTGGGTGGCATGACTCACAGAATTGCAGCCACGGCGGCGGTGGAGCTTCTGGAAGAGGCCCTGCTGGATGTCCAGGTCAAGGCCCTCAAAACCCAGATTCATCCCGGGGAAACCCTGCCATTTGAGGTTGCCCTCATCAACATGGGGGCCACTGATGAAGTAGATGACGTCATACTGAATTACTCAGTCATCATGATAGAGGGTAGTGAGGTTATCGCGACTCTGGCATCTGAAACTGTGGCCCTTCAGGACATCAACAAATTCAGGAGGGAGATTGAACTTCCCGACAACGCCAAATCTGGCAGATATATTATAGAGGTAACCGCCAACTACTGGCACACCAGAAAGTATGCCCTCAGTTCAGCCAGTTTTGAGGTCACCACCATCCCTGCCCCGCTACTGGCTCTCAAGAAGGTCTTCACATGGTGGGGCACCTGGCTCATTTTGTTCTTCCTGGCACCCGGTGCTTACTTTGGCACCAGATATCTGTCCAAGTTCATGAAGAGGAAAGAAGAGAAACAGAGATATTCCCTGCCCCTTAGCTGGGACGAACTGCCCAAGGAGGGTGCCCCCTCTGTGGTCAAAGTGGGTAAAGTGGCAGGCACAGACAAGCCTGCATGGTTTGATTTGGATGACCTGACCACTCACGCCATTGTGGCGGGTGCCACGGGTTCCGGTAAGACGGTGTCAGCCATGGTCATAGCCGAAGAGGTTCTCAAGAAGGAACTGTCCATAATAGTCTTTGACCCCACGGCCCAGTGGACTGGCTTCCTGGCCCCCAACAAGGACGAGAAGATGATGAAGAATTACGAGGCCTTCGGCCTGAGCAAGGAGGACGTGCAGTCTTTCAAGGGGCTCATCTTTGAAATCCGCGACCCCGAGGACATCACCAGGATTGACTTCAAGAACTGGATAAGGCCTGGCGAGCTCACAGTGTTCACTCTCAACAAGCTGACCACGGGTCAGTTTGACCAGACCGTCCGTAACATCATCGCCAGGATATTTGAGCAGACCTGGGAGGAAGCCTCCGGCCTGAAGACCCTTATAGTGTTTGACGAGGTCCACCGGCTGTTGGAGAAATACGGCGGGTTGGGAGGTTATGTGGCTCTGGAGAAAGCGGCCCGTGAGTTCCGTAAATGGGGCTTGGGCATTATGGTCATCTCCCAGGTGTTGTCAGACTTCAAGGAAGCTGTCAAAGGTAACGTCCTGACTGAGGTTCAGATGCACTCCAAGGGTACTGACATAGAGAGGGTCAGAAAGAAATATGGTGATGAGTTTGCTGAAAGGCTACTCAGGCAGGAGGTTGGAGTCGGCTTCCTGCAGAATCCGAGATACAACCGCGGTAAGCCGTGGTTCGTCCACTTCCGGCCCCTCATTCACAGTCCGCACAAACTGCTGGAAGAGGAACTCGCAACCTATAAGAGGCTGGGTGACATAGTCTGGCAGATACGTGACAAGATTGCAGACATGAAAGAGAAAGGTCAGGAAACCAGCGATGTGGAGCTGGAGCTCAAGCTGGCGGAGGACAAACTCAAGACGGGAGCCTTCCGCATGGCTGAAATCTATCTGGACGGCCTCGGAGGACGCATGGGGGTGACCGCTGGCAAGTTGGCGGCTTCAGCGGAAAAGGAGGGGGAAGCCCCTAAAAAGCCGGCCGTCAAATCAAAAGGAGGGGGTAAAGGTGGAAGCACCAAGGCCAAACCAAAGAAAAAGTAAAGGAGTCCAAATGGGTCTGATGGTGGCCCTTCTGGTCATGGTTTCAGCCGGAGCTTTGGAATTTTACCACCCCACCGAGGTGCTCATGCTACCCAACAGCACCCGGGAGCTGGTGCTTACTGTAGGCAACCCCGGACCGCCAACAAATGTAACCCTGGGTTGCACCTCAGAGCTGACCGTGGTCTGCCCCCCGACAGTGGAGCTACCTCACAACGGCACCCAGGAGGTTCTGGTCAGAATACGGGGCAGGGAAGCGGGCCTTTTCCCGGTTTATCTGCAGGCAGGGGGCGTAAAAGATACTTTGCTGATACGGGTGAGTGAAAGCCCGCGAACCCTTGAGGGTCTGCTGGTGGGTTATTATCAGGTTCTGACCCGAACAGAAGGTAGAACGGGAAGAACCCGGGCCAGCGCCCTGGCGGAGGGGGTCATTCACAACGCATTCATGCTTTACGAAGAGGGTAAATACGAGGAAGTGGCGGGTGAGATTGAAAATATCCGGTTGTATTTGGACCGGGCTTCACAGGAACCCACCATATTCCCATCCGGGGATGAGGAAACCGGAACGGGGGTGGTGGCTCTGGGATTCACTTTGGGTCCGGTCATCCTTCTCATTGCTCTTGGTGGCCTGATGATTCAGCAGAAGTTCCGGATTCACAATCAGAAACACATAGATTTCACCCGCGACCTGAAGAGAGTGAAAAGTGAAGCCGTAATAGTGGAAAACCTAAAGGGGGTTGGTGAGTGAAATGGCCGTCAAAAAGAAAACAGGGCTGATGAAGCACAAAATGAAAAACATTCCAAAGCACAGGGCCAACCCCGCAAAATTGTCCAAGGCCCGCCAGATTGTGAAAAAGCGGGTGGTTTCGGTGAAAAAGAGGAATGTCCCTGTAAAAAAACAAAAGGACCTTGTGAAAACTGGGGGAGAGGTTGTGGAAACCCCGGTTCAGGAGGAGGAAATCCGGTCCGAAACACAGGAGGAGCAGACCGCCCCCGCCGAAACCGAAGCCCCTGCGGAAGAAGTCAAGGGTGAGCAGACCATTGGGGATATTGTTGAAGCTGAGGGTCTGGTCACCGAACCCGACCGGGAATCCATGCTGGGGCAGGAAAAGGAGCCCACCATATCTGAAATAGTAGTCAGACTGGACAAAATGGAGGGTAAAATGGATATGTTCCAGGGTGTGCAGGATGCCTTTAACCAGAGAATTATGGATTTGAATGAAAAACTGGGGGACACCCGTCGCATGGTGTTTGAAAGGGAGAAAGCCTCAACCAAACTAGAGGGGGAGTTCGACAAGGTTGCCACCATAGTCAAAGAGACCGACCCTGAAAAAATTACCCTTAAATTTGAAAAATTTAATGCCGAATTGGAGAGAAACAAGTCAGAAATTCAGAGGATGGATGATTTTTTCAAGAATATGACAGAAAAAGTGAATATCATACAAGGTTTTATGGACAAAATAAAAAGTGTTGATAACATCATGACGGCCGCAGGGGAAGTTGATAAAAGAGTGAAACAGATTGAAGACGGTCGCAACTACACCGACAAGCTGGCAGGTAAAACGGAATCCATGTTTCTTGAGATGAACGATAAGTTGAGTTTTGTGAAGAAGAATTTTGACAAGGTGGAGAAAGTGGATGCCATGATGAAAGATGTTCTTAAGGATGTTGACCGGCTGAAGTTCAGGGCTGACGAAGAGTTGGTGAAGAAGAAGGAACTGGAGAAAATGCTGGAAGTCCTGAAAGAAGTTGTGGTGGAGGACATGGTGGGCATCAACCCCGTGGCTTTCAGTAACCTGCGGAGGAGAGTAACCCTGATTGAAAATCTGAACAAGGGCATTCCGGAACTGGAGAAAGAGAGAGACCGGCTGAACCTCCTGTTGAAAACCATAGAAAATGACAGCCGGGCCAACAAAATCAAGCCCAAAACTTATGAGGAACTCAAGATGAGTGTAGAAAGTAAGCTTGGGGAGATAGATTACACCATCCGGAAGAAGAAGGGGGAGGATGTGGATGAAGAAAGCCACCTTTTCACGGGTCAAGAGGGAGGCCAATCCCCCGTCTCCCGGGAAGGGGGCATCGTCATAAATCCAACCCAAACCGAAAACCTGGTGGTCCCTGAAACAGAAGGGGGCCCAGAGAAGCCCGCCAAATCCAAAAAGGCGGAGAAACAGGCCCTGAAAGAGAAACTCAAACAGGAAAAGGAAGCCTTGAAAGCTCAGGCCGAAGCTGAAAAAATAAGGGAAACCGCCCTAAAGGAGGAGCAAGAGCGGGAGCAAAAGGAACTGGAAGAGCTGGAGGACGTTAATGACGATGACTTACAGGAGAGGGGGGCTGAACCCAAGAAACTAAGTCTCATGGAAAAAATCAAACTCAAACTCAAGGGCAAGGAGGAGAAACCCAAGACCGAAGGGGAAGAGGGCGAAGAAAAAGTTTCTGCGGGAGCGGAACCTTCTCCTTCTGAAGTTGCTCCGGCCCCTGCTGAACCGACTCCCTCACCAGCAGATAAGGGGGAAGAAAAACCAAAACTCCGGAAGAAAGGCAAGCCCCTCAGAAAAGTCAGACCCAAAAAAGGCGGAGCGAAAAAAACCCATAACGGCAAATCCAGCAAGACCCAGATGACCAAGCAACGCCTCAAAAAACTTTAGCTTTGAAACGGAAGTGGAGATGAATGTGAGTAGCCCAGATGACCAAGCAACGCCTCAAAAAACTTTAGCTGGAGGGAATACCGAACTTTTGGGGGTTGCAAAAACCCTTCACTTCAGGAAACCTTTAAGTTCATCAAAGGTCTCGCGGGAGACTAAACCTTCCTTGTACTGCTGACGCAAAAGCTCCACCAAGTCAGATGAAGGGGCCACCTCCCTCCTCTTCTTCATGGTCCGGTTCAGTTGATCAACCGCATGCCGCCGTTCCCGGGTCATGGTCTTGGTGAGTTTGACACCGACCAGCGCTATGACCAGGAGGAGGGCCAGCACTGCCAGGACTGCCAGCACGACCTCAAGGGAGACGCGGGGGATGGTGGGCCTGAAAACCGAAGGTGATGATATGGAAAGGCGGTATTCCACCTCCTCAAGGGTGCTCTCAATATCGGCGATGGCGTTAATGGCCTCCACGGTGCGGTCCTTCGACAGGTAGGTCTCTGTTGCCGAGACCATTTCACGGGCCTTGCGCAGAAGGGATATTGCCGTGGAAACATCCACCCCCGACGCAGCCAATTCCCCCGCCCGGGTTTCAAGCTGGGAGATGCGGGAATTGAGGTTGGCAACGCGGGCCTGCAGAGCCTCAAGGTCTGTGCGGAAAACCGTCAGCTTGTAGTATTCGTAGCTTTCCGTTTCTGCGGAGATGAGCCTCATCTTCATGGCATATGTTCTGGCCTCCGCCGAGCCGGGCACGGAAAACCGAACCACCACATAGCCTTTGGAACGGGGGGCCAGATAGGGGATGGCCCGGATGACCTCAAACCAGCTGGTGGGCACCCCTTCAAAGAAGGCGGTGATTTCAGTCAGGTCTATGCTACCTGAGTTCTCAACCTCCACGGTGAGATAGGCCACCGAACCTTTGGACATGAAAAGTTCGGTTGGGAACTTGTTTTTGATGTCCAGTTTTATGACGGCGGCAATTACAGGGGGTAAAATTTGAGGTTCCTCCGGCGTCACAACGGGGGGCGGAGGGGCCACCACCTGGAAGGTGGCGGAGGTTTCCAGCTCCGGCTGGAGAGGAGAATATCTCATTTTGACATGGAGGGTGTATGTGCCCAGAGGTTGGGTTGAAAGAACGTTCAGACTTACATCTGAAATGGTCCGGTTCTGACCCGCCGCCACGTAAGCCGGGCGGTTGCTGAGGTTGGCATATACCACCCCGTTCGAGTTGGTTATCCAATAGTCCAGAAAAACATCCTGGCTGACATCACCCATGTTCTGGAGCAGAACGGTGAAGTTGAGCTTACCACCCTGGGGGACCTCCCCATTTATTTTGGTGATAACCACGTCATACGGGCCACCGTAGGAAACCCGGAAAGAGTCCAGAAACTTAAAGGTGCGACCCCCTTTGGTGACAGTCATGTCGGCCAGATAATAGCCTGCCGCCGTGCTGGGGGGCATGGCATGGTCATACAGGTAAAGGACGCTGTTATTGGTCTGGCTCACTTTGTCAAACCCAGATGATGCTGTGAAGTAAATGTTCTGGGCAGGGTCATAGACAGTCAGGTTTAGAGTGTCCGGAAGGCCGATATACCTTTGAGTGTAGAGCATGAGGTAAAAGTCCATGACTGAGTTGGGATACCAGGCTACGCTGGTTTCAAAATCCCCATCATAGCTTTCGGCCACGGGCAGGTTGCGGGTGTAGGTGTGAGTAAGCAACTGTCCAATCACCGGCTCATAATAGGTGGCTGTCAGGTTGAGAATGTAGTTGCCGAGGGGGGCGTCCGTGGGAAAAGTGAATGAGGGCACAGGTTCGTAGGTGCCGTTGAGAATTTCACCCGTCAGGTTCATGCGGAGCAGACCGTCGGGGTCCCGAAGAGTGAAGCTGAAGTTGGAGGGCAGTTTAACCCCTATGTTGTCGTTGGACTTCAGATAAAGGGAGACCGACTCCCCTGCAAAATAAAGGCCAAATGTGGGAACCACTGAGGCGTTGAGGTGAGGATATACATAGACCGAGGTTGAGTTCTGGCCCGGGATGTTCAGGTTGTCAGTAACCAGCACCTCAAAATAATAGTTGCCTGTGACGTTAAGGCCTGACGCCCAGTTGCCCGGGTAGTTGTCATAGTAAAAATAGGTGTGGTTGCCGGTTTTTTGTGAATAGGTCATGGAGTGCTGTTCCACCGCCCCGCCGGGTTTGGTCACCCTCAAAGTGATATCGGCCAGGCCCTGTTTGGACATGTCGGTGATATTGGCGTATATGACCACACTGCCGAAGGCCTGCTGGGTGATGTTGGAGGAAGTGAAAATCTCAATGACGGGGGGCTCAGAGGGCAGGATGGTTATGTTGAACCATTGCCATCCGGGGAAGGCGGGCTGAGGTGAACTGAAATTATAGGAGATGTTGTAAAAATCCCGCTCCACCCCTGTGAAGTCCCAGCTGAAGAGGACGGTGTGGGACTTTGAGGGGGAAACACTGAAGCTACTTTCATTCACATAAGTATAGTCTTTTGAGGAGGGGGTGATGTTGATAGTCAGGTCATCGTTGCCTGTGTTGAAGACAGTCACACTGCAGACGGTGCCGGTGTCCTGGGTGACGGCTACCGTGCAGTTGGTCGGAGTCAGATACCACTTGCGATAGACGGGGACACTGATATTGACGGGCCGAGTCCGGTATCCCCCGTTGATGCTGGTGAAATTAAGAGTGCCCTCATATTCTCCCGCTGGGTGGCCTTGGGCCAGAGTGGCATTCACCCAGATAATAGTATCTGTCCCGGTAACCAGAAAAGAAAAGAGCGGGTCATAGCTGAAAGAAAAGTTGGCCCCGAAACCGGTGACGGAAACTCCTGTGCTATTAATCTGGACGTTGCCCAGATTGACCAGCCGGAAGCCTGTGAAGTTGGTGCTGGCTCCGGGATAAACCGTCCCGTTCAGAAAAGGGTTGGTGATGTTGAACAGGGGGTTGGGGGTCACATTCACTTCAAGGACGGTGGTGTTGAATTTGGTGCCTATACCGGGGTTGCTCCAGGAGGCATTGACCACCACCTCGTAAATATCGGGGGGGCTCTGCATAATACCCAGATTGAAAACCTGAGTGCAGGTCTGTCCGGGCAGAACATCGCCACACGGAGCGGTGTTGGAGCTGTAATTAGTGGCCCACGCCGAAGGCAGTTCCAGAGTCAGGTTGGCTCCTATAGCTGAAGAGCCTCCTGTGTTGGTGGCGTTGACCACCAGGGTGAAGTTGGTGAAGTCAAACCAGAGAGTGGCGGGGGCCTGGAGGGGGGAGGGGGAAACCGCCACGCTCATCTCAGTCTCCAGCAGTTCTATAGTGAGGTTGGCGGTGTCCCAGGAGCCCCCGGGGTCGGAGGCGTTGAGCAGACCTTCAAAGACGCCCCGCTCATGGTCAATGGGAACATACAGCCAGACCTCCACCGTCTGGTTCAGACCGGGAGCCATATCCAGAATACTCCAGGGAGTGAAGTTGAAAGTCATGTTGTCAAGGCCTGTAACCTTGAAGGTGACATTTGAGAGGGGGTGGTTACCCCATGAGAAAATAGTGAGATTGGCCAGACTCTTCCACTGACCAGAATTACCCGAGTCCGAAATCCCTTCCTCCAGAAGGTCCAACAAAGAGTTGGGCTCCACCACCAAAGTGGTCTGGCCTGGCTGGCTGTCGGTGGTGTTATCCGAGTTCAGCCAGTCCACCGTGCCGTTGAGGAGATAGTTGCCGGCAGGGGTTGCGTTGGTGACATTCACCTGAATGGGGATGAAAACGGTTTCCAACAGGGCCACCGTGCCCAGCTGGACAAAGGTGGTGTTGGCCTTCCAGCCCGGCGGAATGGCGAAGGTGAAATTAGCATCCTCCGCCGTGCCGTTGCCCAGATTGGTGATGCTGGCCATCAGGGTGGCAGTCTGGTTGTGGTAGAGGGTAAGGTTGTCGGCCGTCCAGCCGGGGGGAACAAATTCAAAATCAACCCCGAAGGTGGTGTTGTATTCCAAAACGGTAAAGTTTTCCAGGGCCTCGCCATAATTGCCATTAAGGGAGGAGGTACAGTTGAGGATGAAGACCTCATAGTGGTTTGGGGCTGTAAAATTCAAGTCGTAAGTGCCATCACCATTGTCGGTCAGGGTGTAGTCGTTGTAGCCGTTCCATTCACAACTGATGCCCGCCCCGGGGAAGGCGGTGTCATTGCGGTAGTTGCTGACGTAAAGAGTGGCATTCACTCTCCGGCTGATGAAACCTATTGGGTTTTCAATATCAATCCATGAAGTGAACCGGTCATGAACGGTAAAGGAGGTGTTGCTCTGGTTAAGCAGGTTTCCGGTTATGCCGTATGCGGTTATAGTAACATTCCAGATTCCCATGGGTGAAGTGGAATTGAGGGAGTAAAGAGCTGTGAACAAACCGTCATCTGCGGTCTGGTCTGGAGTAGTGCCGTTGTCCCACAAAACCAGGTCAGTGCTACCGGACGGGTAAAATATGGTGGCATTCACGGCGGTTATCAGTTTGCCAGAGTCATAAGTGGCGTTCAGGTGGAGAGTCACATTTTCCATGCGGTTGTAGTCAGGGTGGTCGGTGCTGGCCTGCACCTGAACTTTCCATTTTTCGTAACTGGTGGTGGTCTGGGTTTCGGGGCTGATGAGGCGTCTGCTCAAATCCCGAACTTGTTGAGAGGAAGGAGTGCCTTTAATAGATTGGATGCTGTTGAAATGGAGGACAGATGTCTGATGAATGGCCTGTCCGGCGGAAAGTTCGGTTTCGGCCAGTTCTATACCGATTTTACCCGTAGTCCCGAGACGGTCAACTGAAGTAAAGTTGGATATGCTTTCGTATGCATTTATGATGCCCACGTGATAGTTGGCGAATTCGGCGGCGGTCCACTGCCAAGAACCGGGGTCGGTTGAGTTGCCGTCATTCACCCAATTGAGAAGGGAACGGTTGGCCTCAAAGGCCAGTGCTCCGGCCTCGGTGGAATTACGGGTGATGGTGTAGGTAGCAGTGTTGTTGTAAATCTGGTCAACTTTCATCCACTGGTTGAGCCAGTAAAAGGTATATCTTACAGTCATCCGGCCTTCAGTCTGGTCGTCAGATTCATTCCAGAAGGTTTCGTTGCCCGTGTGTTCAAAAACCAGGCGGATGGGTCCAGCATGCACCAGAGTCAGGTTTTCAAATGTGAATGAGAAGTTGGCGGTTGAGTTGGAGTATTGTGAATAAATCAGGGTGCGTTCACTTTCGGAAGGGGTGGACCAGAAGTTGTTGCCTTCAAAGTCCTCCATGTAGTAAATGCCGGAGGTCATCTCCTCGCGGTTGGTGTCTATGTAGTAACGCAGACCGGCGGAGTCATTGGTGTATGCGGAGACATTCACATTAAGCAGGTCGCCGTTGAGGGCATAGTTCAGCCCGGTGGTGAAAGAGGCGGCAGGCAGGGGGTTATCGGTTGTATCAAAATAGAAACAGTAAGTACGGTTGGTCTGAGCTGGGGTGGTGCCGTTCATGATGAAAACCATGGTGCCCGCGGCGTTGTAGGTTTCGTTGTAGATGCCTGGGATGATGTCAAACTGGAAGGGGAGTTGGTAAATGACGGCCCCGGTGGATGTGTTGTGCTCCACCACTCTTAAGGTATCCGGGTCAAAGGGTAAAGAGTCGCCTTCCGACCAGAGCACCGAGGTGAAATTGACTGAATGTTCAATAGGCCAGTCCTCACGGCTGTAGGCCCCTGTATCGGCCACCATGCAGTAGCGATAACTCCAGCTGGCGTTCCACCAGTCCGGGAGGGCAAAAACGGGTGAGAATGAACACAAAAGGGAAAGCAGGATGATGAAACGGAGCCGAGAGTTCATCGCTTATATTAAATGAGGTATATTAAAAGCATTCCATCACTAAACGCTTCAAACAGCCCGGGAAGCCTTTATCTGGCTCCTTTGCTGAGAATCACCGTCCTTTAACCTTGTTTGACAGTCTGATATCCATCCGCGGGTAGGGAATGGACACTCCGGCTTTTTTCAGGGTCTGGTAAATTCTCTGGAGCATGCGGGTCTTGACTGCATACATCTTAGGGGCGGGGGTCCAGAACTTGACTGTTATCTCCACCGCAGAGTCCCCAAGTTTGCTAACATGGACGTCCGGGCCGGGACTGGTCAGCACAAAAGGCTCTCTTGCCAACTCTTCCTTAATGAGTTGGATTGCCTTGTCGGTGGAACTGTCATAACTGATGCGGAGGGAGTATTCCACCCGGCGGGCGACAGTCTGTTTGTAGTTGGTTATCTCGGAATCAAATACCTTGGAGTTGGGAATGCGGACCACCGGCCCGTCCCAGGAACGGAGGCGGGTGCTGAAGGGGGTGATGTCCAGCACGACTCCGGAGGAACCCCCGATGTTCACTGAATCCCCTATGTTCATGGGGCGGTCTATGTAAAGAAAGATACCGGAGATGAAATTAGAAACCGTCTTCTGGCTGGCGAAGCCGATGGCCATCCCAATCACTCCCCCCGCCACCAGCAGGCTGTCAACTTTCAGCCCGAGCAGGGTGAGTACGAACAGGATCATGACGAAAATGAAAACGTAATAAATGATACGGGAAAGATTTTTGGCGGATCCTTCGGGCATTTTTTTCGCCAGGGCCCTTTCGGCCACCCGCGATATTCTGCGGGAGATGAAGTAACCTACCAGAGCTACAAGCAGGGCTGTTCCGACATTCACCCAGTCGATAGTGGTCAGGTCAATCATCACAATCCCCACTCCATATCCGTTTTCTGTTCTTTCTTGAGCAACTGACTTTCGCCCGACATTTTCTGGAGGCCCTTGAAGTGGGTCTCGTTGAGGTAGCGGACATGAACCCCTTTGGCCGTCAGGTCCATTTTGATTTTCTCGGTAGCCACCTGAAGGCCTTTGTAATAGAGGTCCATGTAACGGGTGTTGATGAGCACTTTGTTGATTTGGTGAAGTTGGGAGGTGTAGTTCTTGATGCGCAGGGGCATGACCATGTGGCGACCATCCATGTTTTTCGGGGGGTTCCCCGAACTGTCAGTCACAATTTCGCCTCGGATGTTGCGGGTGAGGATACCCCCATCCACGGGGCCGTAAAGGCTGAAAGACGGCGAGTCAAAGCCGACGAAGTCAAGGGCTCTGCCTTTGTAGCGGACCTCTACTTCAAGAGGTAGTCGAATGAAAATCACCTGCCGGCCACCTGGGGGGATTATGGTGAGGGGAAAATTAATCATGTAGTGGTCAGTTATGCGTTCGGGAAGGTTGATGGGGGAGCGGGGGAGTATTCTCAGATCGGACTCCACCTGTTTGAGGTCGCCCATCACATTCACTTTTTTCCCGCCACGGCTGTATTCAACAAACCCGTTCACACTTTTCAGACTCATGCTGAATTTGCGGGGCAGGGTGCTTGCCTTCCAGGAACCAAAACCCATCCTCATTTTTCCTCAGGGGCCTTTTTAGTTTTTTCCACAACGCGGACATCACGGATGCGGGTGAGGGGGTAGAGTCCCCGTGAGTCCTTTTCGTAGGGCTTGACCAGGTCCCAGACATTGAGCAGGGCCATCAGGACGCCGTTCAGGGCCTCCAGCTCACAGCCGGTGCGGTCCAGGGCTTCCACGGCAACGCGGGCCAGAAAAGTTCTGTCTTTAAGTTCGGTGTGGATTTCAACACTGGTGATGGTTATTGGGTGACATTCAAAGACCACGACGGGGGTGGCCTTGACAGCCTGGACGGCAGCCAATCTGGCGGTCTGATGGACGTCGCCCTTACCCACTGCATTCTGGAGTATCATCTCGGCCGATTCCTGACTGAGTTCAAGTCGGCCCTCGGCTACGGCCCGGCGGTGAACGACGGGTTTTGCACTTATGTTTTTCATGTTGGTCACTTCTCCGTCAGTCCCGCCCGCTGTAGCGGGTGGGACACTTTTGATCAAACTTTTGCCCCGAGCTACGGCAAGGGGGAAAAGTTTGCGACCGCCGGGATTTGAACCCGGGTCATCGCCTGGCTTCTCCCATCCCAAGATTGGAAGGGCGGGATGCTAACCACTACACCACGGTCGCCTAAACAGCAAAGGGAGGCCGGCAATTATAGCTTTTGCCTCAGAAAAAGGGGGAGGTATCGGAACCCCGTAGGGGTTCTGATAGCTTTTGCCTCAAAAAGGCTTTCGCGGAAGACGAGGAGATAGCCCCCTCGGAAACGGCGTTTACGATGTGGTGCTCCCGGTTGCTACCGGTGGTCAGGTCTCCTGCCGCGAAAATCCCGGGCTCGCTGGTGGCCATGCCGTCATCCACTTGGAGGTAACCTTCGGGGTCGGTCTTCAGGTTCAGGCCCGGGGCCTGGAAAGTCAGCCGGGGCTCGTAGCCGGTCTCAACCACCAGGGCCTGGACTGGCAGGGTCTGGCCGTTGGAAAGTTTGACGGCCTCGAGCCGGTCGGAGCCGGTGCATTCGGCAACGGTCTGGTCAAGAATCGGATGGATTTTGGGCTCGGCCCTGAGCTTGTCCAGGTTGCGGGGTTTCACGGTCAGCTCCGGAGTCCGGCAGATAATGTGAACGGCTTTGGCCACGCGGGCAAGAGTTACAGCCACGATGGCGGTGGCGTCCCCTCCACCGACCACGGCCACTTCCAGGTCTGTGAATGATTTCAAGTCGTTGATGGAAGTGTGAATGCCGTTGCCGTTCCCGGTGAATCGTTCACTATTTTTGGCTGTGAACTGCCGCTTGGACAGTCCGGTGGCGATGATGATGGTGCGGGTCTGGATGAGGGGGGAGCCGGCCAGAGTGAGCTTAAACCCTTCAGGGATTTTGTGAATTTCGGTGACCTTGTCTTTGATGAACTTGGCCCCCAGCTCGCGGGCCTGCTCCTGCATGGCTGCAGCGATTTCGTGGCCGGACTTTTTGAACAGGCCGGGATAGTTTTCTATGCACGAATTGGAGACCATCACCCCGCCCGGGGAGGGGTCAACCAGGGTGGCCTGGATACCGTAACGCTGGGCGTAGATGGCGGCGGTCATGCCGGCAGGTCCGGCACCTACTATCACCAGGTCGTGCATGGCAGGTTGAAGGCTCCGGATTTATAATCCCTTCAGGGGTCAAAGGTCAGGACGCCCATCAATTAATCGGAACCTCTTTGGTTCCGCGCCTTCGGGCGCCTCCCGTCGCGTCATCTGCGGATGACGCGTTTTTGGTGAAGCTACCCCGCAGGGCATCCTACGGATTTTCAAAAAGCTTCAGATCGCCCATCAGTCATCACCAGTCAGACTGGGACGGCGTCATCACACAGGGGGTGGCTGACTGGCGTTAAAAGCTTTCACTGCTTGATGCGACAAAGGCACTTGCCGGGTGGACCGCAGGTGGCGGCGTCTGCAGGCTCGGAATTCAGAGGGGCCTGTAATTGCCCAAAACGCACACTTCATTTTAAGCCCCGGAACCAAGCCTGCTTTGGAGGTGACTCCAATGGCCGACAAAAAGAAGAAATGATAATTCCCCGAAGCTTTAGGGCTTTGGACCTTTTGATTTTTTCTTTTTTTGAATGTTTTATTAATGCGGGCCGTCTGGACGGCTATGCTCATCGCCTGTCTCGGGGACACCCACATCCCTGAAAGGGCCGACAGGCTCCCGGACTGGGTCTGGGGAAAACTGATGGAGCTGAGGCCGGACAGGATACTTTTTACGGGGGATGCCACCGAGGAGGTTGTCCTGCTCCTGCTTGAAAGGCTGGCCCCGGTCTATGCGGTGCGAGGGAATATGGACCCGGTGGACATGGGCCTGCCGGGGGAATTGAGTCTTGATTTTGACGGTTTGAGATTTATGCTGATACACGGCCACCAGTTCGGCAGGGGGGCCTACGGGGCCCTGGCCAGACACGCGGAGGGTCATGATTTCCTGGTCTGTGGCCATACCCACGCCTGCAAAACCTTTAAAGAGGGAGGCGTGGTGGTGATAAACCCGGGTTCAGCCACTGGAGCCTGGGGCGGCGGCACCGTGGGTGACGCCAGTGCCGACGAAGGAGGCAGAGGGGGCGGTGAGGTCACTGGGGCGAGCTTCGCCACGGTGGACACCGAAACCCGGCAGGTGGTCATATTCAAAGGCGATAAACATGGCATCAAGAACCAAAGGCTTCAGGAATAGAAGCAGGCAGAAAATGCGCAAGACAGTCCGAGGCATGCCCCCCACCAACCGGATACTCAAGGAGTTCAAGGAAGGGGAGCAGGTGCAGATTGTGATTGAGCCCGCCGTCCATGAGGGTATGCCCCACCCCCGCTTTCAGGGGGTTAAGGGGAGGGTGGCGGAAAAACGGGGTAGGTCCTATCTGGTCAAAATCAAAGACGTTAACATGGAAAAACTAATAACCAGCCACCCGGTTCATTTAAGGCAGGTGAAATAAGAATGTTCGGTGACGTACTTGACAAACAGCCGGTTACCCTAAGCTTTGCCAAGAAGGAGCTGGCCAAGCTGAAAAACAGGAATTATGAGCAGAAGCTGGCCAAAGAGTACGTTGACAAATTTTCCACACAAAACTGGGGTGACACTCAAAAAGCCATCAAGGAAATTCAGAAGGCCGACATCCCGCGCCTCAAGGACCATAACATCATGAAGCTGTTGGACCTCATGCCCCTGAATGCTGACGAGGTCAAAGCCATCATGGCCAAAGAAACCGTGACCTTGAGTAAGGAGAACATCCAGAAAATTCTTGAAATTCTGGCCAAATACAGGTGATGCTATGGACCAGGCCATTGTTTTGGATTTAGTGCAGAAAGGAACTCCCTTGAATATTTCGTCTGACGCTGAGAGAGAGTTGAGAAACCGCAATATCAGGGTAAGCCGGGGAGGCTATGCCGCCATGCCACTGGCTTATGTGCTGACCAAAACCAAGCTTTTCCTGGCCCTTGCGGTCCCCATGGAAGGCAAAGAGCCAAAAATCGGGGACACCATAGACCTTAATGAAAAGACACAGATTCTGGCATGGGCAAGAATAAAGAAGAATGAATTGACCTCTTCCGGGGTCGCAGAGCTTGAAAATGCCCTGGAAAAAATCATAGATGCCGATGAAAAGCGCTTCGTGGACTTCTTCAACCAGGCCCCCCCTATCACCACCCGCATGCACAGCCTGGAGATGATGCCCGGAGTGGGAAAGAAGCACATGTGGGAAATTATAGAGAAAAGACGCAAGCCGTTCAGGAGTCTGGCCGACATCAAGGAAAGAATCCCACTCATTCTGGAGCCCAAGAGGAGTCTGAAGGAGAGGATAATCAAGGAACTGGAGGAGGACGAAAAATACTACTTTTTTGTCCTGCCCCCAAGGAGGGTCCCGGATACGGGACGCTTTTAGTCAGGAGAAAGCTTTATATTAAAAGCTCCGAGGTGAAAATGTGGCCGACACACAGGAAAAAAAGGCAGCTCAGAAAGCCGAGATGAGGCACCTTATCAGGATAGCCTCCACCGAAATCAAAGGCGAACTGCCCGTCAAACTGGCCCTTACCCAGATAAAAGGGGTGGGGGACGCTCTGGCCAAGGCCGTTATCCACGTCCTTAAACTGGATGGGGAACAGCAGTTCGGTCTGCTGAGTGAGGCTGAGGTGGCCAGGATAGAAGCCTGTGTGATGGACCCAGTGGGGCACGGTTTTCCGGCCCATCTCATTAACTGCAGGAAAGACCCGATAGGTGGCAAGGACACTCACCAAATCGGCACCGACCTGGACATCCAGCACAAGAATTTGCTGGACCGCATGAAGAAAATCAAATCCTACAAGGGCATGCGCCACGCCCACGGCCTGAAGGTCAGGGGCCAGCGCACCAAGTCCACCGGCCGAAAGGGCAAGACCCTGGGTGTAAGCCGGACCAAGATAAAGAGTAAGAGTTAGAGGCGGTAAAGTGAAACAACAGAAACCTACCTACAGCAAACCGGCCAAGAAGTATGATAAAGCCCGCATAACTGAGGAGGCCAAGCTGGTCAGACTTTACGGCCTCAAAAACAAGCGGGAACTCTGGAAGGCCAAACATGTCATCAGTGGGTTCAGGAACGCCGCCAGGAAATTTTTTACGGACCAAACGGGCAAGGACGAACTGTTCGCCAAACTTGCCCGGGAAGGCATCATGAAAGGGGAATTCACTGTTGATGATGTTTTGAGTCTCAAAGTCAATGATTTGCTGGAAAGACGACTCCAAACTCTGGTTTACAGACAGGGCCTGGCCCACAGTATGGAACAGGCAAGGCAGGTTATCACCCACGGCCACGTAACTGTGAATGGCAGGAGGGTTTCCGTGCCGGGTTACAGGGTTAATGTAGCCGAGGAAAAAACAATTACATATTCACCGGGTTCAGTGCTCAGCGACCCCGAACATCCCTTGAGGAAGGGGCCAAAGGTTGAAGAGGAAGCGAAAACTGAAACAGTTTCGGAAGTGAAAGCTGATAAGAAGTCGGAGGAATCCGAAAAGGTGAAGGAAGAACGTGGAGCTACTGTGAAAGTGGCGGAAAACCCGAAAGCTGAAAACATCAACCCTGAAGTTGAAGAGAAAAATCAACCCGCAGATGTCAACGCTGAGGAAAAAAGTGAATCCGTAGTTGAAGAGGAGAGTGAATAAAATGGCTGGAGAAAAAATAAGATGGGGCATCGCGAAGATTTATGCCAGCAAAAACAATACCCTGATTACAATCACAGACATCACAGGTTCTGAAACCATCACCAGATGGAGTGGTGGTCGCGTGGTCAAAACCTCACGACTTGAGGGCAGTCCATACGCCGCCATGATTGCCGCCAACAAGGCAGCCAAGGATGCCCTGGAAAAGGGTATAACCGGTGTGCATGTGCAGGTGCGGGCTCCCGGCGGTCACGGTGCCAGAAACCCCGGTTCCGGTGCCCAGCCGACCATTCGGGCCCTGTCCCGTTACGGCCTTAGAATTGGCAAGATTGAAAACGTCACTCCCATTCCTCATGATACCACCAAGAAGCCCGGTGGACGCAGGGGGAGACGGCTGTGAAAATCAAAATCTTGGAACAGGGCGACAAGCCCGTTGAATGGATGAAGTTCAAATTAACCGGTGCTCCGGTTAGCTTTGTGAATGCACTGAGGAGGGTCATCATTAGTGAATTGGTGACCCTGTCAATAGAAGATGTGAATTTGCTGAAGAACAACTCGGCCTTTTATGACGAGCTTCTGGCCCTGAGGCTGGGCATGGTGCCCATCAAGGCAGACCCCACCGTTTATGAAGACAAGCCTGACTTCAAGGTGGCTTTTGTGCTAAAAGGTGAAGGTCCATGCACTCTGTTCAGTCGGGACATGCAACCCATGGACCCGGAAATTGCTCCCGCTTTCCCCGACATCCCCCTGGTACGGCTGGTGGCCGGTCAGGAGGTGGAGCTGGAGGCCTGGGCCACGCCCGGCACCGCCAAACAGCACGTCAAGTGGCAGGGCGGTCATGCTTACTTCACCCAGACTAAGGAGAACGATTACGAGTTCTACGTGGAAAGCTTCGGCAACATGCCCGTGAAGGAGATGCTGAAGAGGGCCGGGAGGATTTTGGCCCAGAAAGGCGAAGAGTTTGGTAAGTGGGTTGACGGGATTAAAGCATAAGCTGATTTCAGCTGATTTTGACAACCTGGCCAGCTTTCAGTTTGAGTCCGGCCACCGTGCCCGCCGGCACTTCTATGGCATACCTGAAGGGCACTGTGGGCCGGTAGGTCTTGCAGAACAGGCAGAAGCCGCTGCAGGGCGGGAGGTTTTGAAAAATCTCGGTGACCGTGAAGTTCTCGTCCAGAAAAATGATGTCCAGGGGGATGCGCACATCCTTCATCCAGAAGGTGGGGCGACCGGAGGAGTTGAAGACGAAAAGCATGCCTTCATCCGGGCCCAGGGAGGGCCGGTTCTGGAGGCCCCTCATGCGGGTGAGGACGGTGTCCGCGACCTCCAGGCTAAAAGTCTGGTTCGCGAGCCTGACCTCAACCCGGCGGAGCTCGGGGTTGCGGGGGGCCAGCAGGGGGATTAGGAGAAGAGGAAGGGCACCCAGGGCCAGGATTTCCGGGAGGTTCACCGGAGGCTATGGGGGGTTGCCATTTATGGTTTTGGTTCTCGGGAAAGTAAAAAACGTTTTAAGGATTACTTTGGAATAGTAAATTATGTATCTGGATTATCCCCTTGCAAAACGCGAATTTGGGGAAGTGGTTCCGGACCTAATCGGAATTGATACCCCTGAATTAACTGACCAGAACATAGTGACTCAACACGAGTGGGGGCGGAGCCCGAAGATTTTGTACCGGGGGGATAAGTTTTCATCAATATGGAATGTTTGCGGACGTCCCGATATTGAAACAACTAACAGGATGCGGAAAGGCTTGGAACTGCCCGCCTTGGAAGAGGTGGGGTATGAAACACTAACCAGAAAAGCACAGGAGTTGGAGTGGGATAAGGTAAAGGACGGCTTCTATAAGTCTCTTGCTCCTGATACCTACTTCAGTAGCTCACTCGGCTTTGCCCTGATGTATCCACGGAGTCAGAGATTTCACAAGGTGGGTTTTGAACCGGTGATAGTGGTTTATGTTAACAATTTTGAGGAAACCAACCGTCGCAAACCTCCCGAGATAGATGCCATCCCTGTCCAGAACTTTGAAGACGCGCCCGTAATGAGTTTCTGTCTGACCGAAGGCATATCAATACAAAAAATTTGTGTTTATTCAAGAGAGCAGTTCAGGAACCGGTTTAGGGAAGGCTTGAAAAAAATTTGCAAAGGTGAGTTGAAGGGTTACCAAAAACATGTGGCCTACTTCTTGGAAGGGAAGTACTTTGCTTAATGGAGCAGGGCATTTATACTCCCGGAGGAAGAGTTGATGTATGTATGGCGGTTATTCCTATATTGAGCAGGACTACAAGCCCGACAAGCATGATTTCGTGACTCTGCTCTGGCTAAAGGGGGATGCCAGCCTGGAGGCCCTGGCGGAGATGGTGGCCTCTGAGAGCTCGGTGGGCACCTGGACCTCCCTCAAGACCATGAACCAGTTTGTCTGGGATAAGCTGAGAGCCCGGGTGTTTGACCTGAAGAGGGTGAAGACCTCTGTGGAAACTGCCGGTTTTGTGAAGATAGCCTATCCCCTGGAACATTTTGATCACGACAACCTGCCTCAGTTACTGGCCTCCATCCGGGGCAACATCTACGGTATCAAGGAAATCAAGGAGCTGGAAATCATAGACTGGAGCATTCCGGAAAAATATCAGCGACAGTTCAAAGGGCCTCTGCTGGGCCTGGAGGGGGCCCGGAAATATCTGGGCACCAGCCGGAACCGGCGACCCCATGTCGGGACCATAGTCAAGCCCAAGGTCGGCCTGTCACCTGCGGAGTTCGCCGAGGTGGCTTTTCAGGCATGGTCCAACGGCCTTGACCTGGTGAAGGACGACGAGAACCTGGTGGACCAGGACTTCTGCAGATGGGAGGAGAGAGTGAGTCGGACTGTGGATGCCGCCGAGAAAACGGGGGAGAAAAAAATCTACCTGCCGAATATCACGGACTTCATCCCAAGAATGCTTGAAAGAGTGGACTACCTGGAGGAAATCGGCTGGCGCATGTGCATGCTTGACGTTTACATCCTGGGGGTGCCCGCCACCAAGTATCTGGTGGACTATCTGCACGAGAGGAAGTTTCTGGTGCATGCCCATCGGGCAGGTTACGGGGCTGAGACCCGGGGCAGGCAGGGCGTGAGTTTTGATTTCTGGATGAAGCTCATGAGGCTTATCGGGGTGGACCAGATACACACCGGAACTGGGGTGGGTAAGATGGAAGGGTCGCCCTTTTTGGTAAGGAAGGTCGGCAAGCTGGCCACTCAAAGTGAAATCAAAGGTTTTGAGCCTCTGTTTCTGGACTTCAAGTGGGCCCGTCACATAAAGCCCCTGATGCCCGTGGCAAGCGGGGGTCTGAACCCAGGGGACGTAGAGGCAGTTTGCGAGGTTTACGGCAACACCGATGTCACCATCCAGTCCGGTGGAGGCATACACGGTCACCCTGATGGAACTGCCGGCGGGGCCAGGGCTATGAGGAACGCGGCGGAGAGAAGAGTGAACCGGAAGGTGAAGGTCGGGCCGGAGCTGGAGACGGCCATTAACAAATGGGGATTGACTGACGCAGGAAAAATCCATCAAGGGTTTAGGGATTTTGAAAAGAACAGGAAGAGCACCCAGCAGAGAATTTACAAACGGGGTTACAAGGAGATTGAAAAAATAAGTGGGGAATAGGTCGGGTGAAAGTGAATGAAAGATGTTGAAGCTGTTGCGGAGAGGATAAAGAAGCTTGAAATCCAGGGTGCGACCTCAGTTGCACTCTCCGCCCTTGAGGCTGTCAAGGGTTTCGCAGAAAGAAACCCTGAAAAAAGTGTGGAAGAGGCGGTGAATAAATTACTGGAGACCCGGCCGACCGAGCCACTCATGATTAACACTTTGAATTATCTGAAATACCTGGACCGGGGAAGGGTGTCCCACCAGACAGGAGAATTTGTGAAGTATATTCAGGACGGTATGAAAAGGGTGGTGGAAATCGGGGCCAATCTGATTCAGGACGGCATGGTGGTGCAGACCATCTGCCACAGCCAGACTGTGGTGGATGTCCTCCTAAAGGCCAGAAACGACGGCAAACGGGTGCGGGCGGTCAATACTGAAACCCGGCCCAGATATCAGGGACGGAAAACCGCAGAGGAGCTCTACAAGGGCGGGGTGCCGGTGGAACATTACGTGGATTCCGCCATGATGAAGGCCATGAAGGACAACCAGATTGACCTGTGCCTGATTGGACTGGATGCCATTTTTATGGACGGTAGTATAATGAATAAAATCGGTTCCGGACTGTTGGCCATTGCCGCCGAGAGCATGAGCATCCCACTGTATGCCTGTGGGTTGAGCCTGAAATTTGACAAGGACAGCCTTTTCGCGAAGAATGTGGAGATTGAAGAGAGGGACCCGCGCGAGGTCTGGGACTATCCGGTCCAGACCCACAACCCGGCTTTTGAGCTGGTGCCGGCCAAACGGCTGACAGGCATCGTAACGGAGGCGGGGGTATTTCCGCCGGCTGTTGCGGGATATGAAATTATGCAGAAGCACCCGCACCTGTTTAAGACCTAAAACCGGACTTTCCCGGGGCTGAAAAAGAGGCCACCGGGAGTCATGACTATGTCTTCCAACTGGGAAATGGTTGCATTATGGAAACCTGTAGCGGAACAGGTTATCTCATGGACGTATCCCCCTGGCGGGACCAGTAACAGAATTTCACCAGCCTTGTCGGAAACCTGGGGAAGGCTCCAGCCGTTGCCGTTGATGGTGCATTCCGCCCTGTAAACCGGCCGGCCACGGGTATCCCTAACCCTTATGATGCCGGCGGTCATCAGACCGGCTTCTTCAACCGCCCGGGTCAGGTTCAGGTGATAAAGATAGTAGGTGCCTGCATAAACAGTGCCTTTGAGTTCAAAAGTCCCGGCAGGGGAAAGCAGAGAGTGGTTGAGGGGTTCAGGTGTCAGATAATAAGTGGCTCCCAGAATTATGGCGTTTGACGGGTTCTTCAGGGTTTCCATCTGCTCCGAGTCGCCGGATGCAAACAAGGAAATGAGGTGGTAGGGTCCCCCCAACACAGTTTCGTTGGGACGGATGCTGGTGGCAAAGGACAGAAAGTCAGTCTCATCATGGACAGGCTGGATGCGGGACAGCCCCAGTATGAGGAAAATTATCACATATCCCACAGCCAGGCCCTTCCACCACTTTTTCTGCTTGACAGTCCGGGCAGCCGCCACCGCCAGAGGAAGGAGGATAAAAATAAAATGGCGGACTTCAAAGTAGCCGGTGGCAATACCACCGAGAACGGGCAGGCCGGCCAGCAGGTAGGTGAAGAGGTCAGCCTTCAGGGAGAATAGGGCCAGAAGAGTCAGCAGGGACCAGAACTCCAGTATCATCAGGTAGGGCAGATAGGTTGGCAGGACTTTTTCCCCTTCCTCGCGCCAGGACAGATTGGTGGTGCGGGAAAGTTGCCAGGGTTGGGGCAGGTCATTCAGACCTGCATGTATGACCAGGGGAGTCATGAAAAATGCGGGAACCAGAAGGGCTGGAATCAGAAACCTGAGGGGCTTGCGGACCACCATCCAGTCCAGCACCAGAAAAGGAAGTATCAGGCCGAAGGAGTATTTGGTGGCCAGCCCTGCTCCGAGAGCCAGGCCGAGATAGAGGGAGTGTCGCCATGAGGGCTGATGTTTAAGGCGGAAGTAGAGCAGGAGGGAGAGAGCCCCCCAGAACATCATGTCCGAATAGCTTCGGATGGCGGTGGCGAAGACGAAGACCCAGGACAGACCCACCATAAGGCCCAGGTTATCCAGTTTGAGTTCACGGCCCAGGGCCTCGGCCAGCCACATGGCCCCTATCCAGAAGGCCAGGTCCAGCAGGCGGTGAAGGGTGTAGTGAAAACCAAACAGCCGGATGAGGAGGGCGTGGGGTAGATAGGCCAGGGGTGGGTTGGACAGAAAGTTGGAGCCGAAGTAAAGGAGGCGACCGGTGGCTGACATTTCCTGGGCTATCTTGAGGTTGCGGAAGTGGTCGTATTCAGCAACGGGAGTGAAAATCAAGTGGAAGGCTAAAAGGAAGAGGGAGGCGACTATTAGCTTTTTGTCCACCACCAAAAACTCTGCACATTAAGTATATAAAACTCAAACAAAGAGGCCTAAAACCGGGTAAGTGGATTTGGCCCCAAAAACTCTGCACATTAAGTATATAAAACTCAAACAGGGCAGGATAATGTCAGAGGGGCCTCGTTAAGCTTGGCTCCTAAAGACCTATCCCGTGGTAGGTCACCACCAAAGCATTGGTGGGCGTTGCCATGTTGGGGGCCTCGCCGAGGCTCATTCCCCAGTAGATGATCCCGCGGTAGCTCAGTGGTAGAGCGGGCGGCTGTAGCCGAGAGCTGAAGGCTTTTGGAGAGTAGCCGTCGTTCCGATAGAAACCGTCTGGTCGCCAGTTCGACTCTGGCCCGCGGGACGAACCTTTTACAAAAAGGTTCACCAAAAGTTATACTACCTTCGTCCGCTTCGCGGCCTCGGTAGTATGTAAAGTTGGTAGACCACCGAGCCCCTTGCGGGGAGCGAAGGTGGTCTATGTGGTGTCGCTTCGTTAAGCGACTGGTTGTTTTAATAAAAAAGCTATATAAATCCATAGTTTGCTATAGTTATATGATAACCACCGTCCAAATCCGTACCAAAGTCAGGGACCGGCTTGAGGGGCTCAAGACCCACCCCCGCGAGTCCTTCAACGATGTGATTGAGAGACTGATTAACAGCCAGATTGATGACGAGCCCCTGACCGATGAAGACCTGAAAGAGATTGAAGCTGGTCTTGAAGACATCAAGGCGGGCAGGATCATCTCTCATGAAGACCTGAAAAGGAAACTAGGGCTTTAAGTGGCACTCCCATCACAAGCTTCAATAGAGGGCGGTGATTAGTTGGGCGTGCAGTTCAGACTCATCTGGTCCCGGAAAGCCGAGGACCAAATTTCCAAACTTGATTTCGAGACCAGAGATAGAATTGTGAATAAACTTGAGAAAGCGTGCAAAGCTCCTTTTCAATTTATCAAGAAATTGGAGGCATCGCCATTCCATAGTTTGAGGGTGGGCAAGTACAGGCTGATTTTAAGTATCCGGACTAACGCCCTGATTATTTTTGTGGTAAGAGTT
>DSCG01000019.1 GCA_011049195.1 archaeon | reverse complement strand
TTGGGACCGCGGGGAGTTGAACATCAGAACCTCTCTTTTTGGTCAAGGTTTTGCTCCGAGCTACGGCGAGGAGGAAAAGCTTGGGACCGCGGGGATTTGAAGTTCGTTAGAGAACGAACCAACTGGGGCGTCCGAAGGACGCCCAACGATGTCAACGGACGTTTCCGTTGGGACCGCGGGGATTTGAACCCCGACTGCAAGCTCCCAAAGCTTGTATGCTGGCCAAGTTACACTACGGTCCCCTAACGGCCTGTGCAGTTTTTTAAGGACTCTTGAAACTTTTAACTGTTGGTAAAGGACCGTTTCGGCAAGGAGGTTGACAATCTGAGGCTGGCAGTAACCGGCAGGTGCAATCTGGCGTGCTTTTTCTGTCACCACGAGGGCTACACCCCCAATATCTGCTCGGCGGGGGCTGGGAAAGAGATGAGTCCGGGAGAAATCAGGACCGTTGTGGAAGTGGCTGCCGGCCAAGGCATAAACAGGGTCAAGCTGACGGGCGGGGAACCTCTGCTCAGAGAGGATTTGGGGCAGATAATCAAAGAGGTGGGTGCGGTAGCGGGAATTGGAGAGGTTTCATTAGTTACCAACGGGGTTTTGCTGGAAGAACGGGTGGGGGATTTAGAAGGAGTAAGCCGGATAAATGTCAGCATTCACACTACGCAACCGAATATTTACCGGAAGATAACTGGGAGAGACCTGCATGGAAAAGTGTTGAAGGGGATAGAAGCTACCGTAAAGGCTGGTCTGCCGGTTAAGCTCAATATGACGGTGCTTAAAGGGTTGAATGAGGACGAAGTAGAAGGCATGGTGGAACTGGCGAAAAGAATGGGGACGGATTTGCAGTTGATTGAATATCATTCACCAGAAATGGATGGCGGAAAATTTGTGAATTTGGATAAAGTTGAAAAATGGCTTGATGAAAACTCCGAGAAAAAAAGTGAATTAAAGGACAACCGAAGGAAAAGATTTGAAGTGAAGGGAGTAAAAGTTCATCTAGTCAGACCCATGTTCAACAGGGAGTTTTGTGAAAACTGCCACAGGATGCGGGTCACGCCAGATGGCAAGTTCAAACCTTGTCTGATGAGAGAGGATAACCATGTGGAATTTGATGTGATGAGCAGAGAAAGCGTGGAAAAGGCATTCGGGGAGGCCATAAAGAGAAAGGAGCCGTTTTTCAGGTAGGTGAGCAAGTGAAAATTGAAGATGTGTTGAAGGGCGTCAGGAAGGTGGTGAAAGAACCACCCTACGTCCAGACGCTGGCAGACCCTTTTGAAGTGCTGATTTCAACAGTCCTAAGTGCCCGAGCCCGGGACGAAACCACCGCAGAGGTTTGTGAGCTTCTGTTCCGGGAGGTGCGGAGCTTCCGGGAGCTGAAGGAAATACCCCTGAAGCGGTTGGAGGCCATCATCAAAAAAAGTGGCTTCTACAAGACCAAAGCCCGCTATCTCAAAGGGATTGCAGACCGGGTGCTGAATGACTTCGGCGGTCGGGTGCCGGACACTATGGAGGGTCTGCTCAGTCTGCCGGGTGTTGGGCGGAAGACTGCCAACCTGGTGCTCATCGCGGCTTTCGGCAGGCTGGAACATATTTGCGTTGACACCCACGTCCACCGCATCAGCAACAGGACGGGTGTGGTAATGACCCGGAACCCGGAACAGACCGAAATGAAGCTCATGAAAGTGGCTCCTCGCAGGCTGTGGGCCGAAATAAACCGGTTACTGGTGCCTTTCGGAAAGGCAGTCTGCACCCCCCTAAGTCCAAAATGTAGCGGTTGTCCGCTGGGTGGCGGATGTCCGCAGGTTGGCGTGGGCCGGAGCCGTTAAGGTTTTTATGTAAGTGCGGGGGAAAGGGATTATGGAAACCAAGGTATTTATCACCGACAAAAACACTGCTATCAAAATAACTGATGACCCTGACATCAAGAGGAAGGGTGAGGCCACCTATCATGATGCAGGTGTGCTCGGCTTCGGGGAAGGGGTGTTGGTAGTGGTTAAAGGTCCCGCAGAGGTGTTTGCCTTAGAGGTTCTCAAGGACTTAAAGGAATTCAAGAAGGGGGCGGAGGTTCTGAAGAAGCTGGCGGAGGCTGAGGAGAGCTCGGCATGCGGAGTGGGGGCCCTTTTCGGATAATCAATTAAAGAGGGTAAGGAGAGATAAACATGACCGGTTTGCAGGAAATGGTTGACTGGCTTAACTCCTACATGAAGTTGGGTGACTTTATTGAGGATAAAAGTCTGAATGGTCTTCAGGTTGAAGCCGGAACCGAAGTCACCAAAGTAGCCTTGGCGGTTGATGCCAGCATGGAGGCTTTCAGAAAAGCCAAACATGAAGGAGCGGACCTGATACTGGTCCATCACGGTATGTATTGGAGTCATGTTGACCCATTAATCAGAGGAGCAACTTCTGATAGAGTAAGGTATTTGATGGAAAACAAATTGAGTCTTTATTGCGCCCACCTTCCTCTGGATGCACATTCACAAGTCGGCAATAATGTAGAGATACTCAAAGCCATGGGTTTCAAGCCGAAACATAAAGTAAATAAAATTATCTGGACATGCCAGCCAAAAAGAGAACTTGAAAATATTGTTGAAAGAGTTAAAAAGGCGGTGGGAGAACCGGTGAAAGTTCTGGAGTTTGGGGACAAAACGGTGAATGAGCTCTGGGTTTGTAGCGGTCAGGCAACGGATATGGTTTTGTCGGCACCAAAAGGTGCGACGGTTATTCTTGGTGAATTCGCCCACTATGGTTATCATTACGCCAAAGAAAGACAACTGAATGTGATTGAAGCGGGGCACTATAACACGGAAAGATTCGGGGTCATTGCCTTGGGCAACTTAATACAGCAGAAATTCAAAGTGCCAACCTTCTTTGTGGATGCCCCGACAGGTATATAAGGTCCGGGGGTGAAAAAGCCTATGCCACAGTTAAGGTCGCTGACAGAATGCGGGGAAGCATACCTGGAAGCCCTTAAAAAGAGAGGTAGCCCTCCGGAAGCTTTCGTTAAGGGGATGAAGTTATATGAACAGTTCAAGCAATTGAAAAAGCAGTCGGAGAGCTTACGGGCCACCAGAAACCAAAAGACGGTTGAATTTTCAAAAACCAAAGATAAAAGTATTGTTGATGACGTTAAGAAAATCAAAAAAAATCTGGCAATCAAAGAGGAAAAGCTCAGCAAGGTTGAAAGTGAAATCAGAAAAATTGAGTTAATGCTTCCAAACTGGATTGATTCAAAAGTTCCTGTTGGTAAAAGTAAATTGGAAAATGTTCCAATAAAATATGTGGGTGTTCCTGAAGTTGTTAGGGGAAAAGAAGGGGAATTTGAAAATAATTTTGGCAAACGACCATACACTCGGACGGGCAGGAAAATTCACCACGCCGATTTGGTTGAAAAATTCAAAATGGTTGAAACGGAGAATGCGGCAAAGATTTCTGGTTCAAGGTTTTATGTTGAACAAAATGAATTGGTTATGCTAGATATGGCTTTGAGTCTGTTCACTATGAAGGAGTTTTCAAAAAGGGGTTTTGTACCATTAGTTCCACCATATATGATGAAAAAGGAGGTTGAGGAAAAAATCACATATTTCACTTCATTTGAAGAATCAATCTACAATTTGGTAGAAGACGGGCTGGTAATGATAACCACTTCCGAACATCCTCTGGCAGCCCTTTACGAAAACCACATTTTTGAGAAGGAGGAGCTTCCCCTCAGGCTGGTGGCGTTCTCGCCGGCTTTCCGCAGAGAGGCGGGAGCTCATGGCAAGGACACTAAGGGAATTTTCAGGACTCATCAGTTCCACAAGGTTGAGCTTCACAGCATGGTGCCCGTTGAAGATCAAATGAATGAGTTAGAGTTTCTTAGGGAAACTGTTGAAAAAGTCATGGCACCTTTGGGATTTCCTTACCAGATTGTGAAAAATTGTGCAGGGGATATGGATAACCGGGCACTTTTACAGTACGACCTGGAAGCCTGGTTCCCCGCTCAGAATAATTTCCGTGAATTACATTCGATTGCAACTGTTGGAACGTGGATTTCTGAAAAACTCAACATAAAAGTGAGGCAAGGGAGTGAAAAGGCATATGTTGCCAATCTTTACGCGACCGGCGCCGCCATACAAAGAACTCTTCTGGCTATAATGGTGAATAACTATGATGCTGAAAAAGAAATTATTCACATACCTAAACCCTTGCAGGGTTTATCTGGGATAAAAACGATTGAGAAACCTCAATAAACCCAGTCTTCTGCTTCTTCCTTTATGAAAAAGGATGTGAAAAAAATTGAAATCATCATCAGAGACCATACCGGACCATACCAAGTCAGGTAATTGAGGGTTGACGTGGCGCTTACACCCCAGTCAAGCCATCGGTTGAATAAAAAGATGGCTCCGGAAGTGGTCAGGGCAGATAGGGCCAGAATACTGAAAATACTGATGTGAGGGGCACCAAAAAACACCAAAAACGTCCAAATCACCGAGGTTATGGGGAACGGGTATGCGGTCACAAAGGAGGTAAATGAAAAAGGGAATTTTTTCAGGGCATGCTTAGTGTTTTCAGCATCCATGGATTTGAAGCCACCCAGCAACCACCTCTTGCGTTGTTTTATCCATTCGCGGAAATTGTTGGGTGCTGAAGTTATGACTTCAACGTCTGGTATGAATTTATATTTCATGTTATACCTATTGGCTTTCACGCTTAACTCAAAGTCTTCGGCAAGAACCCTTGAAAATCTTCCGAGCTTTTCAAAAGCGATTCTCCTTATTATGAAAAAAGCCCCGCAAAAAGAAGAAACTTCGTTGAAAAATTCAGCGAGTGAAAAAGCGGCATTCACAAACATGTAATCGATGTCCATAACTTTATGAATTTTCTTCCTGCAATCAACCCGTAGTTTCCCAGTAGCAACATCAAATTTATGGTTTTGGTAAGACTCCCATATTTTCGAAAGAAAACCTTCACTTACAGGTTCGCTGTCAGAATCCAAAAAAATAATCAATTCTCCCCGAACCATGTCGAAAGCGTGGTTGAGGGCATTCACTTTTCCGCGGCGGTTTGTTGAAAAATCAACTTTTGCCCCAAGGGTCTCCAGAAAAGTCACCTGGGTTTCAGGGATGCAGTCCGCAGCCACCACTATTTCAAACTCCCCTTTAAACTCCTCCCCGTTGAGCTTTTTGATGATGGTTGCAGTCCTCTGCAGGTCCTTGTAGACGGGTATCAGGACGCTGATTTGCACAGAGGGTAGGAGGTTCTACAATTATTAAAGGTCTACACGTCAATTGCCGACATTTAGGCTCACCCTATCAAGAAAAATAGCCAGGGAAGCAGGGCGAAGACCATAAGTGTCCAGGAAAGGGCTTTTTTGGCAGTTTTCTTTGGCCTCATAACTCTCAATGCCGTCAGGGCTACCACAAAGGCATATGCCGAAATACAAAAGCCTGCTGCCGCGATAATCACTCTGAAGGGCATGCCCATCCACTGAGTCAGCAGATAAATTATCACAACGGAAATCACCATTAGACCTGAGGTCAGAGGACTCCTGCCAGTCAGGTCCTGGAGATGCAGGCCATAAAGAATAAAGGAAGTGTAAAAAATCAGGATTGCCGAAAGCGAAACAAAGGTGGATAGATTACCTGAGTGAAAAGTTTCCAGCATGGTGGTTGCAAGGTCGGACACACCCAGAGGCAGGGTGGTTAATGTAAATACCAGATAAAGGACGAAGGCAATTGACAGTGTAATAAGTAGGAGTTCCCACACCTTATTCACCTTTTTGACCATTACCCTAACCCTCGGTATCAGGGTGTGGCCAAAGAACGCAAAATACGCTGCACCCATGAGCAGGCCCGCATAACCCCAGTTCATGCTGGCTACGGGAAAGCTGGTTATGTGATTGAGATTGGAAGCTGAAATCAGCATCAGGAAGAACATAGTGAATAACGCCAGAACAAAAGAAAAAGTCTGGGGAAAGTTCAAATTCAGAAACAGAGGAATGAACATGAAGAATAGAAGGACGATGATATTGGTATCTAAGTGGGCCTGGGCTCCCGTCACATAGGCAACTAATGCAAGTAAAGTGATGGAAATGTTAATCAGCTTGAAGAAGTATGCGACCTTTTTACCCCACACCCGCTCAACTTCATCTTCAACACTTCCGGGTGTAAAGGCAAGTATGAGATAACCCAACCCGAGCGAAAACATGAGGGCCAAAAAAATGAAGATTATGGAATACCAGCCCAGCTGTCTGGCGAAACCCGGCAAAGCGAACACTCCCGCCCCTATGATGGCGGCCAGTAGAGTCGCAAAGCCTTCCTGATAAGTCATACCCAAACCAAATGCGGGGCTATAAATCCGTTTCCAGTCGGCCAAAAGCGTCCGCGACCCCGCCTCCCACAAAACCCAAACCAAATGCGGGGCTATAAATCCGTTTCCAGTCGGAGCTCAAAACCTGCCACGGGCATGCCTATTTTCTGTGATAAAACGGGTAAAAGCTCGCCATAAACCCCCCACTCTGAAATCGCGGTGCGACCGGGCATAAACATGGGGTGTTCCCCTGCTTTCCAGGTGGGTTGTTCGGCGGTCTTACCGGTCAGGTCCTGAATGGCGTCCACTACGCCTTTGACTTCAGTGAAGCCGGCCTTTGCATGGGTAATGAACCCTGCCAGACACCGGCCCTGGCCGGGGGCGAAAATTTCTCCTATTTCAAAAATCCGTTGCGGATAGTCTGCACTCTTGTTTGACCGAAGCAGACCAAACAACCCCGGTAAAAGGGATGGACGGAGCACGGAACACTCCAGACTTTTGGGATTTGCAGTTTCAACTTTTGCGCCTCCCGCCAAAAGCGCATCAACTTTTGAAATTAGGTTAAAAAGTTTCACTTCAAGAAATCCATTACCCACCATGAGACATCTGAGAGTGTTTTCAAATTCACTTACTTTGAGAGGTTTTCCCACCAATCCCATCCGGGGTAATTCATGAGTGAAGTTTTGGTAACCGTAGGCAATAGCCAAGTCCTCGGCCAGGTCAATCTGGTTCATGATATCCGTCCTGTAAGGCGGAATCAAAACCTCATCAAGAAAACCGAACCTCATGCGTTTCAAAAGTTCAGCGACCTCAGACCTATTAAGTTCAAGGCCGGTTAGTTTGTGAATATATTTCATATCAAGTTTCATGCGACCCGGCAGAAACAGGGGCCCGGGCATGACCACATTGATGGTACCACCCCGTTCAGCCAGAGCGGTGGCTATCAGGGCCACCATCCGGTCGGTGCCGGGGGCGGTGCCGGTTGAATCAATCAGGAGGTTGGTGGTTGATGAAGTCACTTTACAAAAGTCCGCGTTGAGAATGGGGGGCATGCTGATCACCCGGTCCATTGCATCAACCATGACGGGAGCCTTGCGAGGGTTTTTTGGGAGTAAATGAGCAAAATCCCTGCCCTTTTCGGTTTGCGTCAGGACCTCCTGACCCGTCAGCTCTTCTCCTGTTGGAGCATCCAGAGGCATAAAGCTGATGTCTTTCAGAGGCATCTCCGTATATTTAACAGGAAACCTGATGCGGTCCATGTCGTATATACCGATACTGAACTTGGCCCGGTTGCGACCCATGCCAATGTGAAGTTTCTCCTGCATCTGCATGAGACTTTTCACTGCACTCTCAGTGAGCTTGACTCCTGTCACCGTAGCAAAACTGAGATGGGGCCGGATGGTGGTTGAAGTAACATCAATTTCAAGTTCGCTGGAACTCATCTTCCACTGGGGAAGTCCCGTTTCAATACCGAGCACCCCTTTAAGTGAACGGGATATGCCTTCAGGTCCGAGCATGTCTGGGCGGTTTGGAAAAACTTCAACCCGAAGAGTGGTTTCATCGTACTCATCAACGGGGGTCCCAAACATATCAAGAGCATTCACAATATCCTGAAGAGGAACTGATTTACCGAGAAGTGAAATCAGGTCGGCATATTCAACTTCAACAATCATGTGAACTCCCTCCTTTGTCTTAACCATGTGATGTCACTACGGTAGAGCTGGCGGATGTCTTCAAGACCATAGTATAGCATGGCCAGACGCTCAAGACCCAGACCCCACGCCAGCACGGGACATGCTTCTTCCGTTGTGGTGTCAGTCAGGGGAGCCACCACTTCCGGTCTGAATATACCTGCCCCTCCCAATTCAATCCACTTGCTTCTGTCTTGGAGCCACACATCCACTTCAGTTGAAAACTCGGTGTATGGAAAATATGCCGGCCGGACCCTTATTTTGTCAAAACCCATAAGGGTGTAAAAGTGCTTCAGATAGCCCAAAAGGTGCTTGAAATTGACGTCGGGGTCATAGACGATGCCCTCCACCTGATAGAACTCGGCCAGGTGTTTGTAATCCAGGGTCTCGTTGCGAAACACCTTGTCCACTGAGAACATTTTCACCGGCGGTTTTAACTCGGCCAGAGTGCGAGCGGAAACGCAGGTGGTGTGGGTTCGGAGGAGAAATTTTTCCGCCTCTGACTTTTCCCAGGTACCCCAACATGTTTTGTGAATGTCCGCCACTCGTCCCACCAGAGCCTTGTCTTTTGGCAGGGGGGCATCACCTTCTATGTAAAAGGTGTCCTGCATCTCGCGGGCCGGATGGTCCTGTGGAACAAAGAGCGCATCAAAATCCCAGAATGTTGATTCAATAAAAGGTTCCCTGCGTTCTGTGAAACCCATGGACAGAAATGCCTGGCGGACCCTATTCACTAAATCCGTCATTGGGTGGAAACGACCCGGCCATTGTTTTGGAACGGGAGTTAAGGGGGAGAAAGTAGTGAATGATTGCTTTTTCCATGAACCATCAAGTAACATTTGGGGGGTGAGTTGGTTCACGTGGGCTTCAGGTTTTTCACTTTTTCCCTCAGGGGTGAGAGTTATTTCGTAGTCAGTGGTGGTTGAGATGGACACCCACTTACGTTTCTTGAGCAGGTCCAGTTCGGCGGGAGTGGCTTTGGAGGGGTTTTTGAGGGCCCGCTCCTCAGGGGTGGTAGGGGTGGTTTTGACTGTGGCCACCAGCAAGTCCCCTTTCTTCTCGGCCCATCCGCGCTTGAGGGCCCATCCCATGCCACGCTGGAGCTCAGGAGGGACCTCTGAAACGGAAACGGGGAGAATTTTCAGAAAAAGTTTCTCGGGCAGGCCTTTGGAGAGCACCTCCCGGCCTTCGGGGGTGAGAGAAACCTGAGTATCAGTAAGTTTGTTGAGAGTAAGCAGGCCCTTCTGGCTGAGACTGTAGGCCGTGCGGGAGACCTTGTCAGGGTTCATGCCCAGTTTCGGGTCGGTGGCTATCTGACTGGTTTTAATGGGCGTTGCTTTGGTCTGTTGAAGGGCAGTTAGTAGGCGGGCCTCATCCGGATGCACACATGGGTGAAGTATAGGCCTATAAAAAGCCTGTGCATAGGGTTTTGTGGAGTTAAGGAAGGTTGTTGAAAAGCTCAGGAGAAAAGGGACGGTCGCCGAGGTCCGTGAGGAGAAGTCGCGGAGTTTTGACCTGGCTTTTGTGGAGGACAGGGCTTATCTGATTAAACTGGTTGGAAATGCGGATAGTCTGAGTCAGGACAGTCTGGAGAGCTTCAGGAAGTGTGCCTCCGTGGTCGGAGCCGACCCGCTGGTGGTCAGCAAAAAGTGCAAGTCACACGGGGGCCTGACGGAGGGGGTGGTTTACCAGAGGTATGGGGTGCCCGTTATGTCAGGAGAGACTTTTCTGAAATATCTTGATAATCACGAGGTGGCTTTGGCCGACAGGGGAGGGGTCAAGGTGCCCATGGAGCACGTGAAGGAGGCCCGCGAGGCTTTGAACATGAGCCGGAATTTGCTGGCTGAAAGGCTGGAGGTCACGCCCGAAATGGTCCGCAGGTATGAGGAGGGCCAGGCCGAGCCCGGCCGGGAGATGGCGGAGAAGATGAGGGGCATCCTGGGGGGGAGTATAGTCAGGAAAGTCAGCTTCAAGGTGGAGGGGAGTGAGAAGGCCTTCATCGGGAGGGCCCCGTTTGAGCTGGCTTTCAGGAAGGAGGGAGAGACTTTTCTGGTCAGCTTCAAGGACCACCCGCAGAGGGTGAGGAACCTAAAGCAGGTGGCAGAGGTGCTGGAGGCGGAGGCGGTGGTGTCCAAGTCCAAGAAGCTTGAAGATATGGGGTTTTAAGTTTTGATCAAACTTTTCTGAAAAGTTTGTTCCACAGGAACCCGAGGCGTAAAAGCTTTAAAGAACAGCTCATCCATACTTTTCGCATGGACAAGCGGTTGGAAGCCTGATCCGAGGGATTGGGGCCGCCGCTCAAAATGCCAAAAAGGTGGAGCAAATGTCAGACAAACAACCGATTTTTATATTGCCGGAGGGCGCCTCCCGCATGATGGGCAGGAATGCCCAGAGGATAAACATTATGGCCGCCAAGGCCGTTTCCGAAGTCGTCAGGACCACCCTTGGTCCGCGCGGCATGGACAAGATGCTCGTGGACAACATGGGCGACGTGGTCATCACCAACGACGGGGTGACCATTCTGGAGACCATGGAAATTGAGCACCCCGCAGCCAAGATGATTGTGGAGGTCGCCAAGGCCCAGGAGGACGAGGTCGGCGACGGCACCACCACCGCCACAGTTCTGGCGGGAGAGCTACTGAAGAGAGCCGAGGATTTGCTGGACCAGGGCATCCACTCCGCTGTTATCGCCCACGGCTACAAACTGGCTGCCGAACAGGCCACCAGAATTGCCGAGGGTATTTCCACCAAGGTCACGGATGAGGACAACGACATTCTGGAGAAGATTGCCAGCACCAGCATGAACGGCAGGGGCACCGAAAGCGGAATCAGTCACCTGGCCAAGCTGGGTGTGGACGCCGTGCTCAAGGTCAAAAGTAAGACCGGTGGCAAGTCCAAAATTAATGTTGAAGACATCAAACTGGAGAAGAAGGCCGGTGGCAGTCTGGAGGAATCCATCCTGATTGACGGCATCGTCCTTGACAAGGAAAGGGTGCACGAAGGCATGCCCAAGGTCGTGGAGAATGCCAAGATTGCTTTACTGGATGTGGCTCTGGAAATCAAGGGACCGGAAACCGACACCCAGATTCAGATAACCGACCCCTCCCAGTTGGAGGCCTTCCTCAAGAACGAGGAGAACATGATAAAGAAAATGGTGGATGCCATTAAGAACAGCGGAGCCACCGTAGTCTTCTGCCAGAAGGGCATTGATGACCTGGCCCAGCACATGCTGTCCCGTGAGGGTATCCTGGCCACCCGCCGTGTCAAGAAGAGTGACATGGGCGTGCTGGCCAAGGCCACCGGCGGAAAAGTGGTCACCGACATCCGGGACCTTAGGGAGAGCGACCTCGGTCACGCCGGAAAGGTTGAAGAGAAATCCACTGCGGGCGAGTCCATGATTTTTGTGGAGGAGTGCAAGGACCCCAAGGCAGTCACCCTGCTCATCAGGGGTGGCACCGAGCACGTCACCGACGAGGCTGAGAGGGCTCTGAAGGACGCCCTGAAGGTGCTTTCAGTGGCCATCAACGACGGCAGTCTGGTGGCCGGTGGCGGTGCAGCCGAGATTGAAATCGGCATCAGCCTGTCCAAGTATGCCACCAAGATTGGTGGCAGGGAACAGCTGGCCATTGAGGCTTTTGCCAAGGCCATGGAAATCATTCCAAGGAGTCTGGCCGAAAATGCCGGTCTGAACGCTATTGACCTGCTGGTCCAGCTCAAGGCCGACCATGAGAAGGGTCACTCCAAGATGGGGCTGGATGTCATTGACGGCAGAATCAAGAACATGTTTAGCCATGGTGTGATTGAACCCACTCAAATCAAGAGGCAGGCCATCAAGAGTGCCAGCGAGGCAGCCATCATGATTCTGAAGATAGATGATGTGATTGCAGCCAGTAAGCTGAGCGGTGGGCCTGGTGGGCCGGGCGGTATGCCTCCTGGAATGGGAGGCATGGGCGGTATGCCTGAGATGTGAGTCTCTAAGGCGGGAGGTGTCGGAACCCCGCAGGGGTTCTGACGGGGGCATGGGCGGTATGCCTGAGATGTAATGATTGCAGAGTAGAGAAGATAGTGCAACATTGAGTTTTCCATTTGGTTGGCACTAATGTTCGGTAGGTGAGTTAATGAGTCTTTCAAAAAAAGTCGCAACTTGGGGGGGATCACTCAAGAGTGAGATTGAGGGTGCAGTTCTCAGTAGAGTTACAAAACCTAGTGAATTTCCAAATGACTTTGAATGGGGAAGTTTCGTCAAACGGGGTCCCAGTGGGAAGATTACGTTTAAATCGGGAATCGCTTTGTGCTTTTCACCTACCAACGCTAAAGAACAACTAAATATTGAAGAAAAAGAAGACACGGTCCTAATTAACCATAAGGGCGGAGAAAGTGGGGTGATCCCACTTCTCTTTGTTACTCTCTCAAATGATGATCTTAATTTCACCGTGGACTTCTACCCTTACGACTGCGAATTTGTTATGGGTAAATACAAAGGAGGTAACTGGAACAAGCCAATGTGGGATCACCAACATCCTTATTTTTTTGAACAAATAACCACACTATTTGAGTTTGTATATACTCAGAATCTCAAAGATTTTCTGTCTCCGTATCCGTTGTATGAAAAATTTGCGGGAGATGAAGATTATTTTATGCCAAGAGGTATTTTTTATTCAACTTACAAAATGCGCTCTTTAAGCTTTCGGGGTACTGGGGAAATCAAGTATGTAAGCTTAGCCAATTATACATCTGAACCAGTAACATACAAATGGCTTGTGCCAGCCAGCTGGAAAAACAAAATCGGATGGTTGGAGGGTGGAAAATTATTGCACGAATTGACGATCCCACCCAATTCGGATATCGGCATGTTTGAATTCTTAGTTTTAATAGATCCCGAAATAAAAAATGTTGCGGATTTCGTCCCAACTCTTCTCGTAGCACAAGGCCCAAACCGTATAGAATGGCTTCCCATCCCACTTTTACCCAACAGGGAAGACGGCAATTTCTCTCTTGATCCTAAAGAAGCGAATCCAACCCTAAAATAAGATTTAAGAGAATTGTTAAAGGATAACCGTCTGCAAACGTAACACGTCATGGAACCACCTTCAGGTGCGCCCACTATCCTTTTTTTAAATCATCACTGTGCTTGAGTGGCATGGCCAAGCTGTTGGACTACGTCAAAGCCATGCGGGTCACCAACTGGTACAAGTCTCTCATCGTGCTGGCGGGGCCTTTCTTTTCAGGCAGGATACTGGAGCTGGACCTGGTCAGTCTGTTGCTGACCTTTGTGGCGTTCTCCCTGGTTGCAAGCGGGGGTTATGTTATGAACGACCTGAAAGACCGGGAGAAGGACAGGTATCATCCCAAGAAAAAAAGGAGACCTATCGCCAGCGGGAGAATGAATATGAAAGAAGCAAAGATGTTATGGGGGGTTCTGCTGGTGGCTGGTTTCGGTTTGGCATGGATGGCCAGTCCAAAGGTGTTTCTGATTGTGGGCGCTTATCTGTTGCTTAATCTGGCATATACCACCTACCTGAAACAGCTGGCCGTGGTGGATGCATTTGTTATTGCTCTGGGTTACCCGTTAAGAGCTTTCGCGGGATGTTATGCGACCGGCATTCAGATAACTTCGTGGTTTTATCTGTCCATATTTTCACTTGCGGTTTATCTGGCCTTTTGTAAGAGGCTGGCCGAAATCAAAACCTCCGGAGTGAAGCACAAGGCAACTCTGGCACAATATGAAAAAATGATTGAGATGGCCATAGGGTTGAGTGGGAGCGTGAGTCTGGCGTTATATGCCATCTACACCGCCAACCGAGGGGGAATGATAGTGTGGAGTTTCCCACCGGCTATGCTGGGCCTGCTACTTCACTTGCGTGAATCTGTGAATGGAAATGAGGTTCATGAAACTTTGCGGAAGCCGGAAATGGCGGTGGTCTTTCTGCTATTCACAGTTGTAGTGCTGGTGAGCCTGTATGCGTAAAATGGGGAAGCTACTGGCCATTCTGTTGGTGATAGTGGTTTATGGGGCCCTGATGCTGGTGGGGGATGTCAAACAGTTACCGCCTCTGGGGTGGGTGGCGGGGCTGTCGCTATTGACTCTGGGAGGTTATTTTTTCAGGGGTTTGAGGTGGAAAATACTACTGAACAGTCAGGGTATGAAAATCGGAATGTGGCAGGCGGTGAAAACTTATGTGGCCGGGCTGGCCTTCATAGTAACCCCCGGCAAAATGGGTGAGGTGGTGAAGGCGGAGTTAATGAAGGACAAGTTCGGATTTAGGAGAAAGGGGGTAGCCTTTCTGGTGGTGATTGAAAGAATTATGGATGTGCTGGGACTGGGTTTGATAGGTCTGGTGGGGGCGGCGGGGGTTGCCACAGGTTATCTCAAGCACATGTTTCTGGTTGTAGCGGGATTGGCAGGCGTTGGGATTGTAGCGTATTTATTCAGACGGAAAATAAAATGGTTTGAAAGTGAATTGGAAAAAATTGGGGACGTGAAGCTGATAGTGGTGGGATTGGTTTTGTCAGTGTTCGCCTGGGGATTTGAGGTTTGTGAATTGCTGATTGTTTCACATCTGATGGGTTTTCCACTTGGAGTATTTCAGACCATGTTCATATTCACTGCGGCTTTAATTTTGGGAAATCTGTTAATGACTCCCGGGGGTGTGGGCGCGGCAGAGGCGGGTATGGTGGGTTTGCTGATTGGGTATGGCATGGACAAGTCTTCAGCTTCGCTGGCTACGCTCACTGTCCGGCTCACCACTTTCTGGTTCGGCTTTATGCTGGGGGCGATCTGCTGGCTGTTGGTCAGCCGGCAAACCCCGGCTGGACAAGTGGAACGGGACTCAAAGTAAAGGTTCTTCACGGGGCTTCCGTCTGAATTGGAAAAACAGGCCGGCGACCAGCACCACCAGGGCCAGGATGACCCTCCAGTTAATGGACATGCCCAAAGGAGCTTTTATGAGGGCGTACCGGGCATAATATATGACGGCAGGGTAGTCCCCCCGGGCATATGCCTCAGATGCTGCGGTGAGATAGGGGGAAACCCGCTGGCTGGCCAGAGTGCCGGAAGAGGACTGGACTGCCTGCTGGAGAGCTTCGTCTGCAGCGGGCTTGTAAGCCGTGGCCTGAGCCAGATAGACCTCCACATCGCGAGGATAGGTCTGGTTGCGGTATAATTCCAGCACCTGCCAGTATGCCTCCTGCTGGAAACTGACCAGGGCGGACTCATAGACGGAGGAGTCTGTTTTCAGACAGGACAGCGGGGGCACGTTTGTGCCATAACGGCGTTGGACTTCCTTGATGATGTCGGCGTCAAGACAGCCGAGAGTCACCGGCTCCAGTTGATTCAGGGCCTCACGCGCAGCCTCTCTGAGGGTGTCGCTGAAATTGGAATCTGGGTTGCCGGAGGATGGTAGCTCAGGGGCGGTGTTGGCTTCAACTGGAGAGGCATTCACTTTTTTGGAAACTTTCAGAGTCTGAGTGGTGGTGACATTCACATCAAAAGTTATCATGTCTCCGGAAACATTGTAAGGAGTGGAGAGAACAAGACCGGGGGTATATGGAAGAAATAAAGTGGTCTCTGCGGGGACGGGGGCATGGTTTTCAATTATGAGATTGTCGCCGGATGTTTTCAGGGAGATGGCCCTACCGTAAAAGTGAATGAGGCTGGTCCGGTTGCAGGTAACTCTCACAGCAAGCTGGTTGTCAAGCTGGTAATAGGTGTGTGAGGAATTCATGGCAAGGCCCGGTAGGGGGGAGGCCATGACCATGACGGCTGTGTGGGTTGGGCAAACGGGGGAAGTGGTGTAATAGGCATGGTAGGTGTCTCCCTCAAAACTCTGGTTTAGTATGGCTGGGACGGGGGTTTCAATCAGGGAGGGATAAGTCACCTCAATTAAAATTGGGTCTTGGACCAGTTTCAGACTGATTTTCAGACGGGAGTCCTCCCCAACCAGGGAAGACAGGCGGGAGATGTCGCCACCCGTCACCGCACGGGCATCCAGCTGTTTGGTGGTGGGGAAGGGCAGGCTGATAAAAGTGAATGCCTCCGCCAGACGGCCCGGGTAGGTGCTACTAACCATTATCCTGCAGGAAACGGTGAACCCATAGTTGAGGAGAGGTTCGGCAGGAGAGCAGGAGATTTGATGGGGTAGGTCTGAGGCATACGCGAGGATTTGTTGCTGTAGGAGGGTTTCCAGTTCGGCGAGGTGGGATTCAAGCCGGAGGATGGAAATCATTTGTGGCACGAAGTCGGAGGTCGCAGAGACCGGGGTGAATACGTAAGAGGGAAGTTCAAACGTGAAGCCTGTAAAGTTTGAGAGGGAGTGGTGCCAGAGTAGTTTTTGGCGTATTTGTTCAGCTTTGTCGGCGTTAGCTGAAAAAAACTTTTTCTTCATTTCGTTCATCAGGTCTTCTAATTCACTAATGGACTTTTGAAGTTTTTCGGGTTCGCTCTCTGAGGACGCCTTATCCTTCAGGTTGGAAAGTGAAAGGTAAAATTTGAAGGCGGTGTCTCGGCCCAGAAAAGGCTGTATACTGTCAAGTAGTCCGGTCGCATGCTGAAACTTGCTGGAAAACAGGCTCTGGAGGGCGGCGGATGCCCGGGTTTTCTGGGAAGTCGCCTGCAGGTAGTCTGAGTACGCCTTCAACAGACTTTCTGCGGTTTTGAGCAGGGCATCTCCACGCGCCCCTCCATAAACGCAGGTGACATTTGAAGCGGACTGGGTTACGTAGAAACTGCATTTGTCTTCAAATATTTTTTTCAGTTCGGTCAGGGTCTGGTCAGCATATCCAAGGTCACGTTCAATCAGGCTGAGTTCCACTTCGGCCTTGTCCTGGTTCCGGAGACATTCACCCATGGTCCGGCACACGGTTAAAAGTTTGTGAATTTCATAGACTTTGTCTGATGTATTGAGGAAGGTCACCCCGGGACTTTCAATTATGTATGTCGCGGTTGCTCCAGTTGAAAACTGGACAAGCCCGAGGGCTTCACGGACCACGGTTGAGTTGAAGATGTAGAGTTCCGCGTTTTCAAAATCCACCAGTTTTCGGAAAACCTCTTCAGATTTTTCAAACAACAGAACCCTCCGATTGGCGAGATAGTTGTTGCAACCTGACACAAATGCGGAAACGTCAGAAAGAAAAGTCCCAAGACGAACGGGATAATCCGCGGAAAGAGCTAGCCCATTAATGAAAGTCTCAATCTCCCGTTGCGGGGCTGCCAGATTGTCAATGCACGAAACCGGGGTTCCGAAGTTGTAAAAGACCTGAAAATATGAGGGAGCCCGGAAGTCGTACCGGGTGACTCCGTGAAGCAGGCTGAAAAAGCACACCGGCTCGGTCATTTTCACATTGAACAGGAGGACTGAAAAGGGTGGTGGGGATGGTGGAGGGATGAGCCGGAGAGCATCTGAACTGAGCAGGGAATAAGTTTTCCCATTCACAGTCACCCTCCCAGAAAAGTAATTCAGTTCCTCCTGGATTGACAATTTCTCAAAGAAAGACGCCGCGTTGAACTGGGTTATTTTATTGTAACTTTCGGCGAGGTCCTGACGTGAATTCACTGCATCAATTACAGGTTTTGAATGTGGGTTGTGAACGGCCTCAGTGGCAAAAAAGAGTACCCGTTTCAGCCAGCTACTTTCGAGTACCTGCCCCCATTCCAGAACTTTTTTGGCAGATGTTTCCATGGCCCCTTTGGTCTGAACCATTTCCGAAAAAATTCCAAAAATTTGTGAATAGGTTTCCAGGGTCTGCCCGGAAAATCCCGATGCCTGCGGAGAAGGTAGGTTGGAGGGGAACGGCCAGCCTGAAAGGGTCTGCCCGAATTTTACAGCCAGCTGACTGTCCCGGGAAATCTGGTCGGCAAGCCCCGGCAGGTCGGTGGCCAGAACGGGGAGGACCATCAGGGCCAGACAAAGTGAAAGGCGGGGCAGGTCAGGTCGAGTCATTCCTTTTCCTCCAGAACATAAAACCTACGGCGCCCACAGCAATGGCGGATGTTAAGAAAGATATTCCCAAAACTACGGGAAAATTCCAGCGGGGCGTTGTGGCGGAAGAGTAACTGATTTCGTGGGGTTTGAGGTTCAGAATGGTTTCGGCGTCCCCCACCGGAAAGGGGCCGGAAACAGGCACATCAAGCAGATTTTGGATGCTCCAGTCAGTCACCAGAAAGGCGGGCACCTCTTTACCGGAAATGTCCAGATAGGCCACGCCCCCTTCAAACCGGGTGAGAGTGGCGGAAAGGTTGCCGGTCTGATAGGTAACGGGACAGGAAGTCATCACTTCAGAAATTGCCAGGGCCAGCCAGACATCTTCAGAAAGACTCTGGTTGAACCACTCGGCCAGGCAGGGATAGCAGACGGGGAGGGGGGTTTCCTTGAGCTGGAGTTTGAGGCGGGTCTCTTTTTCGCGGAGATTTTGGAATTCACTCACGGCCAAAGTGCCACCCTGTTTGGAGACCGGTTTGAGCAGGGATAATATGTCCTTCAGGGTGTTAGTGCCCGAACATATATCTGCCACATACATGTCATAGGTGTAGTGGTTGTAGAGGCTGGCGGCGGCCTCCACCTTGTCACAGTCAAGGTTGTTGGTCGGGGCGGTTGCCAGGGCGGCGGCCATTGCCCCCCGAATAGAAGTATAGCCCATAATCCGGGGTGAAAGAGCATCCTTGAGAAACTCCGGGATGGATGTCGCCACGAACAACAGAAGATTGTTTTTCAGAACCACTCCTGAAAGTTTCTGGAGAACGGCCAGTTTGAGAGTATCCTTCAACTCAGTCTTGATGCGGTCGGGACAGAGGGCCCGGACAGTTGCATACTCCATGCGGTCGGTCGGGTCGGCCCGGGTCATGGCGGCCAGAGTGGGGTCCATGGGTTGTGGAGCGGGGGGGTAGGCTTCAAAAAATCTGGAGGCCTCCGGGGACATACAGAGGCATAAAACAGGAGTCAGCAGAAGGGCGGCCAGGAGGAAGGTTCTATGCATGCCGGTGATACCAAGACCGCGGATGTTTTAAAACCTCCTTTTGAGAAGGGCAGGAAAATGCAACTGGGGCGGTTTTCGTATGCCTCCATGTGGATTTTCAGAGTGCCGGTTTCATTCTCAACCCGGAAGACCTGGGCTATAAAGTCAGGGAATGACAAGTCGGTTTGCAGGCAGGCGTCACCAGTCAGCGACAGGTAACCGAAGGCCGGAGTAGAAAGATGAGCCCACCTGTCATACCAGAGGAGTATGGCAGATAGTGAGGTGGCCGAACGGGCCAGGTCCAGCTCGGCGTTGCGGGCCAGGTAGAACACTTCAAGAGCATCGGCCAGCCGGGCCTGATTTTCAAGCTCGCGGGATAGCATGGTATGGTGGATGGCGTACAAACTGACCAAGGTGGAAGCCATCATCAGGAAAAGCATCAGGTTGAACACGCCGCGGCGCATATGCGGGCCTCCTGGAGTTGGTGGGGGTTGGAGGAAAGGGGGATAAAGCGTGAGGTGCAATACCGGAAAGTGTAAGGACATGGGAAAAACTGATCGGCATTTATCCAGACGGTGAAGTGACCTTTCAGATCAGGAAGGGAGGAAGGGGGATGGCCATAAAGGTAAAGCTGGGCCAGGTCGTGGGTTATCTCTACCGTTTCCTGGGGAATGATAGGGGCTGGTTCGGGGGAGGTTAAGAAAAACAACATGGGCAGGAGGAAAAGCACCCAGACGGCTTCAAGCGTAAAGAGGCCCCTGCGGGCAGTCATGAGGGGGTTTGGCGGGGAAGCTTTAAATGCTTGGGGCGGGTTTATCTGGTGTGGCCAGAGACCCCAACCCGGAAAAGTGGCTGAACCCTATAAAGGATGGCAAGTTTCCGTTAACCATTGAATACCTGGCAGGTCTGGTGCCGGGGGCCCCCACCCAAAAAAATCCAGTGGTTAAGTGTGGCAGAGGGCATATCCAAAAAACCTGGAAGGATTTGGATTCAAGAGGGGTAGGGCTCAACCCGCCCCACCAGCCCTTCATCCTGGCCTATGAAGGGGACAACATAGTTATTGAAAATGTCATCAAGGAATGGATGTATACTTTCCCGGGAGCTGGAGGGCTCAACCTGAAGGCTATTAAGTTGTATGAAACTTTTTCATACTCTGAATCCTCCCAGCTACACGGCAACATGCTTCAGAAACAGAGTCACCAGCGGAACCAGGCCAAGGAGTTGCTCAATACCATTCAGGGTATCAAGACCGCAATTTTGAACATAGAAAGCGATATAGAGAAGCTTGATGAACAGCTCACTGCTTTCAAGAGTGGGGACTGGGAGAAGGTCAAGTGGTTGTTCATAGACAACTATGGGGGGCCGGACCGGAGCTGGACCGCAGTGGCCCGGCAGGTGCCTCTGGTCCGCATGTCCATGACCTGGTTCCTGAGGTTAAAGACTCTGGAGAAGGCTCCGCTTGAAACTTATATCGGCATAATGCCCGCCACGCCGGAGGATCAGAGAAAGCTGGAAGAATTGGAGAAACAGATTGGCAAGGTGTCGGAAACCAACAAGCAGGACTACATGAAACAGATTGATACGCTGGTCAAGGACGAACAGATAAACCCTGCCATCGCCAACCACCTGAAGAGCAAGGTGCAAGAGTTCTGGAACTGGGTGGGCCACTACGCCTCCTGGCTGAAGAAGTCCCGTGACAAGGTGCGGACCAACCTGGTGCATCAGAAGACCAATATGAAGATGTACATGAAGTGGGCGGCGGATGCCATCTATCAGGGGGAAAGGATGGACATGAACCATGTTGATTACGAAAAGGAGATGGTGGATTTTGCGTTTAGATACACCCCCCGGGAGTTCAGCAGAATGGAATATATTTGTGCCGGGACCTACGACCAGAGGCCGGAAATCTCGGAAAGATGCAAGCCCTGGTTGCCCGTCATCCTGACCAAGATTGATGTAGGAACCACGGTGGAATTACAGAAGAAGTTTTCCCAGGTAGCTTTTACCCACATCAACGGCTATATGCATAAGATGGACATGAATGCTTTGACTAAACATCTGGAGGGGGGAAGCAAGGACCTGGTGGGTATTATGCTGAGGTCGGGGGCTATGACCAAAGAGGAAATCCAGAAAATGTTCACTACAGAAGAGCTCAAGGTATTGAAAGGTGAAACCAAGTTGGACGTTGAGTTAAGTGGTGAAGAAAAAAGGAAGATGACCCTCTCTAAAATAGCGAATAATCTCGTGAATACTTTGAAGATTTTTGGCATATCCGTGTCGAAGGAAAACATGCCCTGGACTTACGAAATGAGGGCGGCGGCGTATGCCTATGAATTGACGCTGTTGGGATTGGAGATGTTTAAGAAGAGTGTGGGCATGCTCAGTCTGAAGTAAGTTATATATAGCGTCCCGGCTGAGGGGTATATGGCCAAAAAAAGAGCCCTTCCAATGGCCGCCGTTGAAAGGCTGGTCAAGAAGGCCGGGGCTGACAGGGTAAGCCCTGATGCGATTCTGGCCCTGGAACATCTGCTCTCTGAGATTGCAGAAGATATCGCCCGCCGTTCAGTCAGGTACATGAAGTACGCCAAGAGGAACACCCTGCAAAGGGCGGACATTGAGATAGCGGCGTCTGAATGAAAGTCCTGATTCTGTGTGTGGACCGGGATGATGATTTGGGAAGGAAGGCCTCCATCAAAGGGCCCGTCCTTGGGGAAAAATCAGTTTCCCGGGCGGCTGCCGAGCTGGTCAGGAAGGACCCTTCGGAGACAGATGCCAACGCCATGTTTGCGGCCCTGAAGCTGTTTGATGAAATCAAGGAAAAGGAGAAAGAGGTCGCGGTGCTGACAGGGTCGGTCAGAGTGGGTTATCACAGCGACAGGATAGTAGGCAAACAGCTGGATATGGTGTTGAAGAAATTCCCTGCGGACGGGGTCATTCTGGTGAGTGACGGCAAGGAGGATGAACTACTGGTGCCTGTGGTGGAGAGCAAGGTGCCCATTCTGAGTATGCACCGGCTGGTGGTTCATTCCGGGGAGGAGCTGAAGGGTGCGTATTACACTCTGAGAAATTTCTTTGGCAGGGCCTCGGAGGACAGGGGGCTGGGTATGTATGTCTTCGGAGTGCCTGCCATAATGGCCATCATCTTCGCCTTTTTTGGTCTGGAGGGATGGCGGTGGTTTTTCGGGGTGGTGGGGCTTGTACTGGCGGCCAAGGCCCTTAAGATAGACCGGCTGTTGGCAAGATTATTCAAGTTCATCAGGCAGTCTTTCGTGAGTATGAGCAGTTCATTTCTGTTATACCTGCTTTCGGTCCTGTTACTGGTTATCGCCGTCATTCAGGCTATTGGCGTGACGGGGGAAACCCTGGTGCTCAGAATAGCCAATACTATTATGGTGACCACCCAACCCTGCTTTTACAGTGCCTTGTTTATCCTGTTGGGGTTGGCGGTAGATGCCATGCCTGACAAGAGAAAAGCGTACCACTACGTTACTATGGGAGTGAGTATCGGAGTGGTCGCCCTGGTGTTCCGGCACTTCGGGATGTGGTTGGTTGATACAACTTATCCGTTGTCATATGTTATTACCACCACTATATTGGGTTCACTTGTTGTTATTGTTGCGAAATTAGCAGGCAAATACATTCACAAATGACAAAGCACGGTTGTTATTAAAAGCATGCTTTCAAAAAAGCATAATCTATTAAAACATACCCGGGAAGGCTTGCTGATGAAGACTGACGAAGCGTTATACCATTTGTTCCTCCACAGCAAGCCCGCCGAGCTCCTGATACGCGTAAAGGAAGGGGATGGTAAGAAATACGCATCGGTGCTGGCTAAGGAGGTGGATTGTACCTACTCCCACTGCGTCAGGATTATACAGGAAATGCAGTTGATGAAACTCATAGAATTCAGGAAAGAGGGCCGCATAAAAGTGGTCAAACTGACCAAATACGGTCAGGACGTGGCGGTGGCTCTGGAGAACCTGGTCAGGGTTTTTAACAGAAGCTGAAAACGGAGTGTTGGGCTATGACCAACCTATTTCTGCTCGTCTAGGCGGACGGCATATTCAGAAATGCGGTCCAGAATATCCTCTAACGCATATTTACGGAACATCTTAAAAGCCATCACCAGGTCGCCCCCTTCGGCAATACTGTAGGCTCCGCGGGAGGCGGGGGCAACCAGGCGCAAATTTTTCAGGCGTAAAAGGTGGTAACGGACCCCGGATTCACTGATTTCCGTCAGGCGGGCCATGTCGGGGATGGTGACGGGGCCGGATGCCGTTAGAAGTGCCATAAAAATGGCTTCCAGGGGGCTTTTACGGTCCCCGGGACGCACCAAGCCCAACGCCAGCAGAAACCGCCGTATATTGATGTCCAGGGTCTCCGCGGGGGGCTCATACTTGCGGAGGGTCACCTCACTAATGGGTTTTTCCCGCATAATTCCGCCAATCCGCGAAACACTTAAACTTTGCCTTTTTTGGTGTCTAAAGGGGGTCTAATGGAGAGGACCTGGGAGCGGTATCATCGGCATGATGCGAAAAATGGTTATATACTGCGAAATTTTACGCTTATTGCCTAAAAAACGGGGTTTCCCCACAGGGGGGTGAAATTTCGGTTAAAAGCCGAAAAATTTCGCCGGAGTCCGCTGGAGCGGATGGAAGCGACGCCTGAAAAACCGGGCCGGATGGTGTGCCGAAAAACCCTACCTAGACGGCCTAAAAACCCCGTTTCGTGAGGCAGGAGGTGGGCAGGTGTTTGACATAAGAATAAAAGAGGTGCCCCTGGAGGGCATCCGGAGTCCCGACCAGCTGGCGGCCTTCGTACTGAAGTCGCTGGGTCTGACCAGCCTCAAGGACACCGGGGACGTCCGGCTGTTGCTGGCCCTGATGAACCACAAAGAAGGCCTTAAAGTGGATGAAATACAGCAGGAGGCGGGCCTGGGGCAGACCGCCACTTACGCCCGCATCCGGAAATTCGTGGAGGCGGGCCTGATATACAAGGCCCGGGGCGCCTTCTACAAGCTCAGGGAGCGCACCCTGGCGGAAACCCTGGATTTTCGGGTCAGGAAGGACATAGAACGGGTTTTCGCAGGGGTTGTAGAGGTTGGGAAGGAGCTGGATGATGTGCAGGCCCGGCAGGGGAGGACAAAGGGGACTGACCGGTAGAGTCAGGGGAGCGCGGATGTTGTTGGTTAAATGGCCCAAAAAGTTGCAAAAACATGTGGTTTTAGACAAAAAGAGTTTGTCAAAAGCAGTAAGTTTTTGTTGCTTTTTAGTGCAATATTGCGGTGAAGTGGGGTAATGAGAAGAGGCGGATTGGAGAAAATTTAAAACTTCAGAGCGACAATGAGCATAGGAAAAAGGCCCGGAAATAGCCCCGTGGTGTAGTCCGGTCAAGCATACAGGACTTTGAATCCTGGGACGCTGGTTCGAATCCGGCCGGGGCTAAGTTGGACGAAGTTCGGATCGTGGGGGTTGGGGGAAGGGATAAACTGCAAACAAGTTTTTGTTATTTTGAGAAAGTTTCATTTTGATGTATTTGATGGGTTTTGAGATGTTTTGATGGCAAATGATGTCAGCCTAAAATTGATTTTGAGCTCAAAACATGTTAATGAGCTCAAAAATCAGCAGACATCAATCTCAAATAAGGTCAATTGAGGTTAAATAAACTTAAATAATCTCAATAACATCACTGATGTGTATATAC
>DSCG01000053.1 GCA_011049195.1 archaeon | reverse complement strand
TCTGTATTCAATCCTAAACTCTGCGATGTTCATATTAACGGACGCCCTACTCTTAAAAACGTATTTTGGCTGAATAAAACGTCAAATTACGAATTTTCGGAATTTTTAGATGATAAAAATAAATTATTTCTAATTCCTAAGACTGCCATAACTATGATAACAGGGCAGGATGAGGTGCCCTCTAAAGAACAGAAAAACACTAAAAACCCAAAAACATAAACCTACTGCCCAAACGCCCTCTCAATCTCCTTCAACTGCGTCTCCAACTGCCTAATTATATGACTATTATCCGTAAAATCCATCCGGCTCCCACAATGCGGACAAATAAACCCGCTTACATTGCACGTTCAAAATTGGTGTGGGTAGAGACCGTGCTTCACAAATACGGGAAAAGGGTTTCTAATGGCTCCGGAACTGGCTCAAGACTTTATTCCCCACAGGTAACTAAACTCCAAACCTATTTAAATCCCAGTTGTATACATGAAACTGGCGCAAGCCAAGGCGCCAGACCCGAAATATGGCCAAAAGCCAGTTTATGAGGGCTCTGGATTCCGCTTTGCGTCGTAAAATGATGTCAGTAGGCAAAGCCTATTGGCAGAAGAAAGTGTGCAAGGATGTATGGTGTGACTTACACCATGCTATTTGCAGAGTGGTTGCTCAAACGCAATTCAGGCCAAGACTCCAGTTTATCCTGCTGGAGGTCACCGGTATCGGATTTCGATTAAGCCATGGAAGTTATAGCGAGCCTTCGGGCGAGCTAAGCGTAAGGCTCAGTAACACACAGCTAACCTGCCCTAAAGTGGGGTATAACCTCGGGAAACTGAGGCTAATCCCCCATAGACGGGGGGCACTGGAAGGTCCCCCTGTTCAAAGCGGCCGCAAGGTCGTGCTCTAGGATGGGGCTGTGGCTCATCAGGTAGTTGGCGAGATAACGGCTCACCAAGCCTATGACGGGTACGGGTCGTGAGAGCGAGAGCCCGGAGTTGGGTTCTGAGACAAGAATCCAGGCCCTACGGGGTGCACCAGGCGCGAAACCTTCACAATGCGGGAAACCGTGATGAGGGGAATCCGAGTGCTTATTGGCATCATGCTGGTAAGCTTTTCTGGAGTCCAAAGAGCTTCAGGAATAAGGACTGGGTAAGACCGGTGCCAGCCGCCGCGGTAACACCGGCGGTCCTACTGGTGACCATATTTACTGGGCCTAAAGCGTCCGTAGCCGGATAGTCTAATCCCTTGTGAAATCCGTCAGCTTAACTGACGGGCGTGCTCGGGACACTTACTATCTTGGGACCGGGAGAGGTAAGGGGTATGCTCAGGGTAGGAGTAAAATCCTATAATCCTGAGAAGACCCCCGGTGGCGAAAGCGCCTTACCAGAACGGCTCCGACGGTGAGGGACGAAGGCCAGGGTAGCGAACCGGATTAGATACCCGGGTAGTCCTGGCTGTAAACGATGCGGACCATGTCTTGCGACTCCTACGAGGGCTCGCAGGGCCGTAATGAAGATGTTAAGTCCGCCGCCTGGGGAGTATGGCCGCAAGGCTGAAACTTGAAGGAATTGGCGGGGGGGCACCACAAGGGGTGGGACCTGCGGTTCAATTGGATTCAACGCCGGGAACCTCACCTGAGCCGACGGCAGTATGATGGTCAGTCTGAAGGGCTTACCAGACAAGCCGAGGGGAGTTGCATGGCCGCCGACAGCTCGTGCCATGAGGTGTCCGCTTAAGTGCGGCAACGAGCGAGACCCGTGCCATCAGTTGCTAATCTATCCTCCGGGATGGATGCACTCTGATGGGACTGCCAGCGATGAGTTGGAGGAAGGGGCGGGCGACGGTAGGTCAGTATGGCCCTTCATGCTCAGGGCTACACGCGGGTCACAATGGTTAGGACAATGGGATGCCACTCCGTAAGGGGAAGCCAACCCCCTAAACCTAACCCTAGTTCAGATTGAGGGCTGCAACCCGCCCTCATGAAGCCGGAATCCCCAGTAATCGGGTGTCAACAACGCCCGGTGAATACGTCCCTGCTCCTTGCACACACCGCCCGTCAAGCCACTTAAGTGAGCCTTGGGTGAGGCGACTCTCTTTGGGGTCGACGAGCCTGGGGTTTGTGAGAGGGGCTAAGTCGTAACAAGGTAGCCGTAGGGGAACCTACGGCTGGATCACCTCCTTTGTCTCCCGCTTGAAAAAGTGGGACCAAAACATGGTGATGATGGTTTCGGCCATCAGAACCAGCCGTGGTTCGGGGCGCAATGCCCCTTACTACTTCCCGTCCGTGCCGTAAAAAGCACGGACGGTCTACCGGTTCACGAAAGTGAATCGGTTGCAGATGAGCGTGCCGATCCAAAGGATTGGTGCGTGATGGCAAGAACAGGATATCCGACCACTCCGGTGGTTGGAATCCCATATCATGTTCAATGAACCGTGCATAGGAAGTCGAATAATTGAGTTATTTGAAAAACTCGAAAGAGAGCTACAAATACCAGTGGGTGGATGGCTCGGTTCGGGGGACGATGAAGGGCGTGGCAAGCTGCGATAAGCCCGGGGAAGCCGCAGGCAGGCTTTGATCCCGGGATACCCTAATAAGCATCTTCTGGACGCAAGTCCATGTACCCGTCAGGGTAAGAGAACGGGGGGAATTGAAACATCTTAGTAGCCCCAGGAAAAGAAATCAAACGAGATGCCGTTATTAGTGGCGAACGAAAACGGCAAAGGCCAAACCGAATCCGCAGGCGACGAGTCTGTGGAGATGTGGGGTTGTGGGACCTCTGATAAACCCTAACCAGAGTAGTCGAATCGTCTGGAAAGACGGACCGTAGTGGGTGATAGTCCCGTAGGCGAAATTCTGGTGGGTGGAAGAGGTATCCCGAGTACCCGTGCTTGATATTGCATGGGGAAGCTGGGTGGCACCGTCATCCAAGCCTAAACACTTCCCGAATCCGATAGCGTATAGTAGGGTGACCGGAAGCTGAAAAGTATCCCGAAAGGGAGATGAAAAAACCTGAAACCTGCTGGTGTCATTTCGATGGGGCCTGAAAGGCGCAAGCCAGGGTTCCATCGTAGGTTTGGGATAACAAGCCAGGGAGTTTGCTTTGGTGGCGAGGTTAATGGCCGTGCGGCCAGAAGCCATAGCGAAAGCGATTAGCCAGCACGCAAGGAGTGGCACCGTCTGAAAGGGCGGGGAGTCACCGGGGCAAGACTCGAAGCCCGGCGATCTATTCTTGGGCAGGATGAAGCCCATCCAAAAGGTGGGTGGAGGTCCGAAGGGGTATTGTGTACCTAACATTCCTCTGACCTGAGATTAGGGGTGAAAGGCCAATCTAGCCGGGCGATAGCGAGTTCTCTCCAAAACGCCGTCCCAGGACGGCCTCGCTGGAGGAGCCATCACAGGTAGAGTTACAGATTGGGGTAACTGGTCTCGAAAGGGATCGGCCCCCTGTCTAACTCCGAACTTTGATGGTCCGTAGAAGGCGGGAGGCGGGGCACCAGGTAAACTGTGGCTCCGAGAGGGGAACAACCCCGACTGAAGTTAAGGACCCAAAATACTGGTTAAGTGTGAAAGGCTGAAGGTTGTCTTGGTTCATAGACAGGGGGAAGGTGGGCATAGAAGTCGCCATCCTCTAAGGAGTGTGTAACAACTCACCTCTCGAGAATCAGGGCGCTGAAGATGGACGGGGCTAAACCAGTTTCCGATACTTCAGGTCCAACTGATTAAGTTGGATGGTAGGAGAGCGCTGCGGTAGGGCAGAAGTGGGGCTGTGAAGTCCTGTGGACCTGCCGGAGACGAAAATCCTGGTCGTAGTAGCAACAAAGCAGAGTGAGAATCTCTGCCGCCGAAGGGACAAGGGCTCCTCCACAATGATCGTCAGTGGAGGGTTAGGCGATCCTAACCTCACCCGTAACTCGGGTTAGGGGAAAGGGAAACCGGTTAATATTCCGGTCCCATGGTCGTAGGTGCGGTAACGCAAGCATGTCTTCTGACTCTTCAGGCTAGGGCTTTTGCAACTGTCGTTGCATCTAACTGTTGAAGCCCGGGGAGTGCCGTAATGGCGAGAACCGGGTGAAGGCAGGAATGGCCTGGCAATTAAGCCGGGTTAGGCCAATGCCTGGAGACTGTGAAAAGGAAGAGTGAACGAAAACCATGATCGTACCCAGAACCAACACAGGTGTTCCAGGGTTAGAAACCCAAGGCGTTTCGAGTATAACCTAAGCTAAGGGAATTCGGCAAAATGGTCCCGTAACTTTGGAAGAAGGGATGTCTGGCCATGTGAGTGGTCAGATCGAAGTGACTAGGGGGGACCGACTGTTTAACAAAAACATAGCGAACTGCTGTCCAGTAATGGCTTGTACAGTTCGTGAGGCCTTCCCACTACTGGTTACTGAAACCTGGGTTCAACCGGGCGAAGGGCCAGCGAAGGGAGGAGGTAACTGTGACCTTCTTAAGGTAGATAATCCCTGCCTTAGTAAAATCTGACTATATGCTGGAAAATCCGAGTATCTTACACTACTCGTGCCGAGAGGTGCAGTGAAAATGTGATAAGTGCGGACAATCAGCAGGAAAGACCGACGCGAAAGTGGAGGTATCCCCAGAGACTACACGTCAGATCACGAGTGAACGCGCAAGCGTGAACGAGTGAAAGATATAGTCCGAGCCGTCAAGCGATTGGCGGAGGTCAGCAGAAATGTCTGGCCCGTCACGAGTCGCCGTCAGGTGATGAGTGATAGTAACAAACTGAGCGAAATACCTTGCCGAATAAATGTCGGCGTGCATGAAGGCTTAACGAGTTCCCCACTGTCCCTAGCTAGGACTCGGCGAATAGCTCAATCTGGTGCGAAGACCAGAAAAACCCATCGGGTCGCAGAGACCCCGTGGAGCTTTACTGCAGCCTGCTGTTGTGACGCGGTTTAAATCACGTAGCGTAGGTAGGAGCCGTCGATACCACCCTCGCGGGGGTGGAGGAGGCAAAAATGAAACACTACCTTTTTTGGATTACGTCACTCACCTTTTAGGAGGAACAGCGGTAGGTGGGCAGTTTGGCTGGGGCGGCACCCCGACGATAAAAAATCATCGGGGCCCAATGGTTTGCTCAGGGGGGTCAGAACTCCCCCGTGGAGGGTAAAGCCAAAAGCAAGCTTAACGGGATGGTGCACAATGGACCTTCCCGGAACGAAAGTTGGGCTTAGCGAACCTCTGAGCCCTCTCGGTGAGGGCCAGAGCTGTCAGAAAAGTTACCCCGGGGATAACAGACTCGTGCCGGGTGAGAGTACACATCGACCCCGGCGTTTGGAGCCTCGCTGTCGGCTCTTCCCATCCTGGCTGTGCAGGAGCAGCCAAGGGTGCGGGTGTTCACCGGTTAAAGGGAATCGTGAGCTGGGTTCAATACGTCGTGAGACAGTATGGTTGTTAACTGGTGGGTTTCGTTCTGGGTCTGAGAGAAAGTGGACACAAGTACGAGAGGAACGTGTCGACGTGGCCAACGGTGAACGGCTGTCTGATAAGGCATGTCGTGCAGCTGCGCCATAGTGGATAAAGACTGAAAGCATCTAAGTCTGAAGCCACTCTCAAGACGAGACCCAGTTGAGGGTTGGGGTAGAAGACCCCGTTGATAGACAGGAGGTGTATTTATCAAGCGCAAGCGAGATATTCAGCCTGCCTGCACTAATCGCCCGAAAGCTATCTCTTTGAGAGTTTGAACTTGATTATTCGACTTCCGCACGGTTCATTGTTTTTTATTTTCCCATTTTGTAAATTCCAGTGGTAATTGGGACTACCGCCTGACTGAAGATGCCTCTGATTTGACCGCCTTCTGGAACTTGAAAAATAATCAGCTATATCTGGTTGACCCGACGGCGGTTAATGTCGACCTGGCCCCGGAAAAGCGTAAAGATGTCATCCAACTTTATAACTGGTGATTCATTTTCACTCTTCCCCAAAGTCCTTCCAGAACCCGCCGAAGGTGTAACATCTGTTTTGACATTTCCCTTTGAGGTTTGAAAATTTCAGTGATAACACAAAAGCTTTATTTTACGAGTCATATCTCTGTCATGGAGGACGCATCTTCACCGGTTTCCAAAGTCGCCCGGGATTTTTGTGAATACACCAAGCGAACCTTGACAAAGACGACATTATCTGCTTCACTCACACCGTCGTTTATCAGCTGATAACTATACTCATAAAACGGTTTTCCAAAAAGCCACCTTAATGGATTAAACATAACATCAACATGATTTATTAAGCCCTGATATTCGATTAAAGGCGTTATTCAGTAAACAGAAAAGCTTAAATTGAACACTATGATTTACTCAGTAATGACTATAGAGGCTGAATCAATGGCAATTTTGAAAGAATTCCTTGAAGCAGGGGAAGCTTCTCTGTCGGCAGGCAGACTCACCGTCGCCGGCGTAAATTTTGCCAAAGCCTTCTTCATGGCCGTTGACCTCATGATTGTCCAGAAAATCGGCATCCGTCCGGAAAATCACACCAAAAGATTTGATGTGGTCCGTTTCAGATTTCCAGAGCTGACTCTCACCCTTGAACAGACTTTTGGTTTTTACCGGGGGACTTATAATCGGAAGCTCACCCTTGAACAGGTAAACTTTCTAAAGGAGGTGGCCTACAGTGTTGCAAAAAAAACTGGATTCACTGAAAAATTTTCTGAGTGAAAAAAATGTGATTGATATTATATTCTTCGGCTCCGCCATGAGGGGTAAGAGTTTTCCGAGAGATTTTGATGTCTTTGTTTTAGTGAATGAACCATATTCTGTGAATCAAAAATCCAAACTTTCCGTGAAAATGAAAGATGAGGGTTTTAGTCCAGTGGTTATGACATACCCTGAATTGCTTGAAAACGATTTTTTATGGTCACTCATTCATGAGGGGATGAGCGTAAGCTTCGGAAAAATTCGTGATAAGCTTAACATGAAAAGTTATGACATTTTTATGTTCCGTCACAATCTGGAGGGCTCACGCAAAGTCCAGTTCTACAAGGCCCTGCGACAGATGAGTATCCACTACCCCTTTGGAAATGGCGTTCTACTGGTTGAAACCGAATTTGCCGGACTTTTTGAAGAGTTTTTTGAGACCTGGAAGGTGGACCACATCAAACTACCCCTCCAAATGTCCAAAAACTTTGTAGGCCCTCTCAAACGATGGTTTGGATGACCGAAAGTTTTCACTCTTCCCCAAAGTCCTTCCAGAACCCGCCGAAGGTGTAACCATACAACTTGCCGGCCTCAATCAGTTTGGGCACCACCGCGGTTTCCATACTGCTCTTGCCTTTGGGAATCATGTCAATAATTTCCGGTTCAACTACGAACACCCCGGCATTCACCAGAAAGCTCTTGGTCCTTTCCGGTTTCTCAGCGAAGCCAACAACTTTGGAGCCCTTCATCTCCAGAACCCCGAACTTGCCGGGCTTGTCGGTGGTGGTCAGCCCCATAGTCGCGATGGCCTCGTGTCGCGTGTGAAACTGGTACATGTCCACCAGGTCAGCTCCGGTTACCATATCCCCGTAAATTATGAAGAACGTATTTTTCACCAGGTCCTTGACTGACCTCAGGCAACCGGCACTCCCTTCATTGTTGTCCTTCAGGAAACGGGCCTTGACCCCCTTACTTTCCAGATAAGTTCTGAGTTTGTCTATATCCCCGCCAACTACAAAAATATTTTCAACCCCTACTGAAGCCAGGGTTTCCACATGGTGCTCTATCAGGGTCTTGTCCTCAAAAGTCTGCATCATGATGGCTTCCTTGCCACCCCCCACCAGAACGACGGCGGATTTGGGCATGCGGTGCATGAGACCCTCTTCCAGCAACACCTCAACCACGTTGCTACGGTTATCCGCCAGCTCTCCAACCAGGCGGTCCACCCTTTTCAGCAACCCCCCCTCAAGGGTGATGCTGATGCGTTCTTTGCCCATGGGGTAATACCTTATGGCCCTTTAAAAACCTGCTTTTACACCGCAAAACTACAATTTGACGGCTTTCCTTACCACCAGTTCCACGATTTCAGCTACTTCGTCGGCATCCAGCCGGGCGGTGTTAAGCACCAAGTCGTAAATGCCCATATCCTTGAGGTTGATGCCGTAAATCTCCAGATAATTCTTAATATCCTGGTCATCTCTCCGGATGACGTTTTGGGTTTCTTCCTCCAGTGGGGTGTCTTCCCTCTCAGAGGCCCGCCTGGCCCGCTCTTCAACCGGGGCCGTCAGGAAAATCTTGAAGTCGGCATCGGGTGCCATCCACCCCGCCAACCGGGCATCAATGACCACATTTTTTTCCCTGGCTATCTGTTTTACATAATCATCCACTTCGTTGTGAAGTTCTTTTGGGGCGACCTTCATGAAGTCTGCTATGTTCATGCCGGCGTCCGTGGCCTTTTTCCTGAACCATGTCCCAACCGAAAAGTATTCCATCTTCAGGGTGGTGGCCAGTCGTTTGGCCAGAGTGCTCTTGCCCGAACCTGCCCAGCCACTCACAGTTATTGCTACCATTTTATCACGCTCTCACCACAAACATCTTGCACTCCCCGTTGTTCAGAACCTGTTTATACTGAGTGTATTCTCCATCAAAGAACCAGAGCCTGGCAAAAGTGGAATGCATACTCTCCATATCCCCGACTACGGCCTGCTGGCCCCAATAAATAAAAACAGACTGGTTGATGGGCTGGTATTTACCGAGGGCCCCGGACTGACAGTATCCCATGGGAGGACACTGGTATAAACCGCTGTTGGTCAGAATGGCGAACTCTCCCGCCACCCCTTCCCATTTTATGGCCCCATTCACTATTTTTCCCATCAGGACGTAAAGGTTGTCTCCGACCTGTATGGGACTGATGGCAGCGGGCCCCAGGTCGTCTGACCATCCCACGTATATGTCCGCCATGCCAAACTCAGTATACATGTTGCTGTGATACTTGAAAATATTCAGCATGTTGCTCACCCCTCCGAGGGTTGAGTAGGCAAAGTATTTGCCCAGCATGGCGTAATCAATAGTTACATACTTGTAACCCCAGTCATTAATCCACCTCGTGGTGTTTTCATAATCCCCGCTGGCGAAGAAAAGGCCGGTGTAACCATTCAGAATATAGCCCGGCTCCATGTTACCACCATCCCCGAGGCTGGTGCGGTTACCCAGCGTCTGTATCCAGTAGCCGTAATCCCACCAGGTGACAATCGGGTCCTCCTGAGGAATGTTGAACTGGGCCCACTTCATGTTTTCAAACCAGGTCGTGGTCAGGCTGGCGTATTTTGAGGTCTCCATACTGCTCATGACGTAAGGGTAGGCCAGCCAGAGTGAGAGGCCCAGCACAAAATAGCCTGTCAGCTTCACCGCTACATCCTTGTGGGCAAAGAGTTTTTTGATGACATAAGCTGAAGTCAGGGCCACCCCCGTCGCAGTGAAAGCGAAGAGCCGGACGGCCACAAAGCCCGCCAGAATGCTGAAGGCTCCGAAGGAGCCCAGCACCACCTCCTTGTCGTCCTTGCCGTTTATCATAAAGTAAATGGCTGGCAGGGCCAGGAAGAAGAAAAGCCCCATCTGCTGGTAAAACGTGTTGTCAGGTAGAGCCCATGACCAAGTCGGTCTGGCGTTTTCCTGGACGGTTTCATAGTGGCTTACATCTGAAGCCGGCACAAGGGCTTTGGTTATGAGGTCCCAGCCGAAGCGGGGCAGGAAAAGGGGGTTTTTGTAGACCGCGGTTGAGGCCACCAGCGTTCCGGCCACCATAATCCCTATACACAACCAGAGCCGTTTGTTGCCCAGTTTTTCCAGCTTTTTGCTCTTGTAAATTCCGTAAAAGAGGAAGCAGAAAAGACCGAAGCCCAGCACAGCCAGGGAGAAGGGGTCCACCCAGAACTTCACATATCTCGGCACCACTACGTGGAGCACCTGGTATATGACCAGAGTCACCCCCGCCATGAGTATTCTGTCATACCTCTCCCGAAGCATGAGCACCACAATTACGGGTAGGAGTGAGGCGATGAACAGGATTTTTCCACCCCAGGCTCCGGCCACAAAGCCGAAAGCCAGGCCGGCGTAGATGGCATCCAGCCAGTTTTTCTTTTCCATGGCCAGTATGAAAAAATACATACCCAACAGTCCGAAGAACATGGCTATGGGTTCCTTGTCGGCGAAGCCCTCAGAAGTTCTGTAAATATAACCCGGTAGAATACCCAAAATCAGGGCCGACAGCCCCGACACTCCAAATCTCCTGCCTATGAGTGCCATGACCAGCACACTCAACAGGCCGAAGAAGGCGGGGAACCACCTTACCCCCGCCTTGAGGTCACCCGCCACCTTGCCCAGCAGAACCATGGCGTGTGGCGGGGCCGGAGCAAGTTCTTTAGAATCCCAGCCGAAGGGATGATAACGCAGGGTGTCATTCATCTCCCAGGTTCCTGTGTTCCAGATGGCTTCGGACACCCGCCAGAACAGGAAGGGGTCAAAGGCCCGGATGTAGGAGCCCTCAAGGCCCTGAAACCTGAGAAGGGAGGCTAGTAGAAGGGCCACCAGCACCAGCAGGCCAGAGTCCCACCACTTCCTGAGGAACTTCATCATTTCGGCCATCCGCGGCGGTTTATAAATGGTTTGCCGGTCCGGTCCCTACTTCAATAAAACCTGTTTTAATTCCACTTTGCGGTCGCAGACGTTCACCAGGTCCCAGTTCACAGAAGAGGAATGGTAAAAAATACTGACCTCAATCCCCTCATCTTTTATGGCTTCAACCACCGGGATGAAATCGGAATCGCCGGTCAAAAGTGCGATCTTGTCAACCTGTTTTTGAGGCTTAGTTTGAGGGCATCAATCGCCAGTTTGACATCCACACCCTTTTGTTCAAATTTTACATGCCCCTTTTCATCAAAATATTTCCGGACCCTACCTAACCGGAGTTGCATGCGGTCAACCTTTTCCATGAAAGCCACAAAATTATCGAAAGCACTCTTTCTCTGCCTTTCTTCGGGTGTGGGCGGCCGGCTCTGGAAAGGTTTGCCGTGGTAGTAATACGTTCTGAACAAGTCTCCACCACACTCCTTTGCAATTCGCAGGCCCACTTCTTCATAATTTACACGTAAGGGCTGTTTTTTGCTCCCGAAAACGTGTTTGGACAATTGATTGAGGTAGCCCCCGTCAATGAAAACGGCAACTTTATCCATGTTGTTGCTCCACATACCGGGCTTAAATTTTCAAGGTCTGGCGTGCCGCTGGGGCCACAAAATTTTTATAATTGGTCCCTCCATATACTTACGTTATACCCCCTGGTGTTCCACCGGGACACCAGGTTGTAATTTTCTTCCGCCTTTACCCTTATTTATCAGCTACACCCCCCTAATGGTGTGATACTCATCATCTCGGAGAAACCCAGCGCCGCCAAGAAGATAGCCGAGGCCCTGGGGGGCTACCGCACCCACAAGGGCGGCCAGTCCTACTATTACGAGGTGTCACCCGAACTCATAGTGGCCCCGGCGGTTGGTCATCTCTACGGTCTGGAACCCACCCGCGAGGGCTGGGACTACCCCATCTTCGACGTGGACTGGAAACCCAACTACCGGAAGAAGGGCCTGGAATACGGCAGGGACTACGTCAAGAATCTGCAAGCCCTGGCCAAGGAGGCCGACCGCATCATCATAGCCACGGACTACGACACCGAGGGCGGGGTCATCGGCTTCAACATTCTCCGGTATGCGGCCAAAGTCAAAAATCCGGAAAAAGCCCACAGAATGAAATTCTCAACCCTGACCAAAGGGGAACTCAAGAGGGCCTACGACGACGCCCACATTCACAACCAGTTTGAAACCGGTATGGCTCTGGCCGGCCTCACCCGCCACTACCTTGACTGGTACTGGGGCATCAACCTTTCGCGGGCCCTCGTTCACTCCATCAAAAAAACTGGGAACTTCCGCGTCCTGTCCACGGGCAGGGTTCAGGGCCCAACCCTGAAAATTCTTGTGGACCGTGAACGGGAAATCCGCGACTTTACATCTGCCTACTACTTTTCACTAATTGCCCAAATTGCAGGAGGATTCAAAGCCAAAGATGGTGAATACGAGCAGGTTCAGGACGCCATCAAAGCATTCCTTCAGGCGATGGGCCCAGCAATTGTGAATGAAGTTGAAAAAAACCAGCGCGAACTTCCTCCCAGACCCCCTTTCAACCTCACTGACCTCCAGACTGAGGCCAGTCGCGTTCACAAACTTACCCCTAAAGTCACCCTCAACCTGGCCCAGAAACTCTATGAGGCGGGAGCCATCTCATATCCCAGAACATCAAGCCATGAGTTACCCAAAGAGCTGGACACCGATGCCATTCTCAAAGCTCTTACCCCCCACATCCCGCAGGCCGCGGGCCTGCTGGGCAGAAAGGCCGCCAAAGGTGACAAAACAGACCCCGCCCACCCCGCCATTTACCCCACGGGGGAAAGACCTTCCGGTATGGAACCCCCTGCCCTTAAAGTCTATGACCTAATTGCCCGCCGTTTTGTGGCTGCCTTCGCCGACCCGGCCATCCGGGAGAGCACCCGCATTCTCCTTGACCTGAACGGCGTTCCATTCACCCTTGAAGGCAAAAAAACCCTTAAGCAGGGATTCACAGCCATCTATCCGGCCGGCCTGGAGGAATCTGAAGTCCCGGATGTGAAGCGAGGCGACAACCTGAAGGTTGAATTCATCCAGCTGAACCGCGAACAGAAGAAACCCCCCAAGAGATTCACAGAGGCAGGCCTCCTCAAGCAGATGGAGAAGCTGAACCTCGGCACCAAAGCCACCCGGGCCGACATCATCCAGACCCTTTATTCACGCGGTTACATAGAAGGCAAGAGCATTAAAGTTCTCCAGCTTGGTGAAAACGTCATTTCCGCCCTTGAGTCTGTGGCACCGGATGTGGTTTCGGTGGACCTCACCAGAAATTTTGAGGAGAGGATGGAAAAAGTCCAGGAGGGTCATGAGGACATGGATAAAGTTCTTGAAGATGGTCGTAAAGAACTGCAACACATTCTTGACCAGTTCAGGCAGAATGAATTGAAGGTTGGCCGGAAACTGATGGAGGGTGGGGTTGAGTCAACTTCAAAGTTCAACCGCCCGGCGTCAGCCCCCCGGACAAAAACCCGGACCGGCAAAACAACCCCAAAAACCACCTTAAAGGCACCCTCCAGCCCAACACCTAAACCTGCCGGCCCCCAGGTGATTATCGGCCAATGTCCGGACTGTGGTAAGGAAGTCATCCAGCTCACCTCCCGCAATGACAAAAGATATGCCGCCTGTTCGGGATGTGCCCGGACATGGGGCCTGCCACAACGTGGCACCCTTACCATAACCAAAGAAAATTGCCCCAAACCCAACTGCAAACTGAAAAAAATCCATATCAAACGGGAAGATACTCAATTCACACTTTGTATCGAACACGGGTTCGGGTGAATTACTTACCGGACATACCTGACAATTTTCTCAACTGTAAATTTTCCTTCCTCAATTGTGAATTTGCCCTTGCGAAATTCCGGATAACTGTGACCGTATCATTTGATACATTCTGGAGTTCCTTCATTCCCACCTGAAGTTTGTCAGCCTTTTGTATAATAACCGCGGTCGGTGTGAAACCCATGATTATGGCGAAGAATGCCTCAATACTTTTGGTTCTTATGCCGAGGTCAATCAACGCGGAAAAAGTCCCGTCCTCCATCTGCTGGGTTTCCTCCCAGTGCTCATCAAAAATTTCAATTTCTTTAAGACCCTTCAACACCTCCACCCTTTTTTTGAGATGGTTTTCCGCCAGGCTCTTGGAGCTGTCAAAATACTCCATTATGAAACGGGCCTCAATCATATCACGCTCCCCCCGCTACCCTTTATTACTTTTCCCATCATCTCAAGGACTCTACCGCATTTTGGGCACTTATTGGCCCCAGAAAGCCTGTTTTCGGTGATAAGAAAACCCCGCCTCTCCAGCAGGGGGGTTCCGCATGCAGGGCACCGGGTTTGGCCCCCATCAGCACCCGTCATATTGCTCACATAAACATAATTCAGACCCGCGACCCTCGCAACCTCTGACAGTTTCAACAGGGTTTTTTCCGGGGTGGGTGCCCAACCCGACAAGTGATAGTCCGGGTGGAACCTACTGAGATGAAAAGGAATTGAAGGGTCAATCCTTTTTACCCATTCCGCAATTTTCTTTATTTCCGGTTCACCGTCATTTAATTCCGGTATCACCAGAGTTGTAATCTCCACCCAAACCCCGTTTTTATGAAACTCTTCAATCGCCCGCAGGACGGGTTTAACTCCAACCCCTCCACAAATTTTTCTGTAAAACTCATCAGTGAAGGACTTTATGTCTATATTCACTGCATTCACAAACTCACTGATTTCCTTAACCGGTTTAGGGTTCATCATGCCATTACTCACCCAAACATTATACAAACCCTTTTTACTGGCTATCCTGGCCACATCAAAGAAGAATTCAAAATTGACAGTTGGCTCCGTGTAAGTGTAAGCTATGCCCTGACATCTCCGCTTGATGGCTTCATTCACTATCTGCTCTGGTTTGACCTGTGGCACCCCGTCCCAGGTTCCAACCCCCCTTTTCATCTGACTGATTTCCCAGTTCTGGCAGAATTGACAGGAGAGGTTGCAACCGGGCAGGGCGATGGAAAACACCCGGGAACCGGGCCAGAAGTGGAAAAGGGGCTTCTTTTCAATTGGGTCAACGGCCAGAGCCACCACCCTGCCATAGGCTTCAGCCACCAGCCTCCCGCCAACGGCCCGCCTCACACCGCATTTTCCCCATTCACCATTTCCGAGCAGACAGGCGTGCGGGCACAGTCTGCATGAAACCTTATCCCCTACTTTTTCCCAGAACCTTGCGACTTTCATTTTGATATGAAGACCAGCTTCAGTGGCCGGCGTCCCTCTATTCTGGCAAAACCCAACCGCTCCATCTGTATGGTGATTGAATTTGAGAAGGTTATCCCATTCTCCGCCAGAACTTTTTCACTTTTCATTTTTTCCGGAAGCTCACCATCCCCAGCTCCCGCGTGTTCCTCAATCATCAACAACTCACCTTCAATTGGAAGGCTTACCCAGTGAATGATGGGCCTCACTATCTCCTCTCCGGCATAGGTTGCCTTCTTTCCATCCAGCTTCACATTGTAAAGCCCCTTCAATCTGACAACTTTACCTTTGTTTGCTTCGTAATCTGATTTCTCAAGAAAGACACAATCGCCAACTGTGAATTCCCTGAAGCCCGCGTCCTTATTTCCCGGGATTTTTTCCAGATGTGCCTTCCTTCCCTCCGGCACCCCTTCCAGTTTCAGCTTCACAGGTTCCCTCACCACAAAATACCTTTCTGAAACAGGGTCCAGCAGTTTCCGGTTGATGCTGTGGAGTATGTTGTGGTCTATGAGGCTCGCCCCCCTGTCAGTTCCTGAATTTTTCACCAACTCCTCCAGGGTTTTGGGCAGGATGCCTCTCCTTCTCAGGCCCATCAGAGTTGAAAGTCGCGGATCATCCCAGCCATGAACCTTACCTCCCTCCACCAGGGGTTTTATCAACCTCTTGCTGGTCGGGACCCCCTCCAGATTGAACCTGCCGAAATGGACGTATTCAGGGGGTTTAAAGCCCAAAGACCTGATAATTTCGGTGTGTAGCGGAGCCCTCATCAGGAACTCTTCACTTCTCAGGACGTGGGTGATGCCCAGCAAACCGTCCGCTGCCGCACTTCCGTAATCATAAGTCGGATAGACGAGGTGGTTCACCCCAGTCCAGGGATGAACCTTGTCAATAACCCTGTAGAGAGTGGGGTCTCTCAGCACCGAGTTGTCCGATTCCGGGTCCCCCTTCCATCTGAGCACCCAAGGTTCACCCGCTTTCATGGCTTTCCAGAGTGAAAGGTTTTCCTCTTTTTTCCTCATCCTGCAGGGACCGGCCTTCTTGTTCATTCTCTCTTTCTTGATGTCGTCTTCCTTACAGGTGCAGACATATGCCTTCCCATTTTTTATGAGTTTCTCCGCACCAGCCTCAAGTTCACCAAAGTGTTCGGACATGACGAAAAGCTCATTCCAGTGAATGCCCAGCCACTTGATGTCCCTTAGAATTCCGCTGTAATATTCAAGCCCGGCCGTTTCCGGGTTTGAGTCTTCAAACTTCATCACTATTTTTCCTTCATATTTTTCCGCATACAGTCTGTTAAGTGTGAATGCCATTCCATGACCAATGTGAAGGAAACCGTTTGGTTCGGGTGGTATGCGGACAATCACTTTTCCTTTTTTCGCCCCTTTTAGTTCAGGAATTTCATTTACCGTCACTTTTTTTCCCGGTTTGTGAAGCATACCGGGCTCAAGTTTCCGGAGTTGTTTTTCAATCTCACTTGCATCCATACCCCCGACTCTGAAGACTTCCTCCCCAACCATTTTCACGACCTCAGCGGCCTTTTTCCTGGCTTCCGGGTTCTCCGCAAAGACCTTGGCCAGCACCGCCTTCCCGTCGGCCTTTCCATACTTCAGGGCGTTGGCCAGCGTGTGTTTGAGAATGAGGTCGTGCATGGCAAACCCAGAGGTGGCCTTATATTAAGCTTCACCACTCCTCTTTATTGAATATTAATCCAAAATCTTTTAATATTCCGACTGAATAAGTATTCAGAGGTGATGTAAATGCCATATGGAGATGGAACAGGTCCTGACGGAGAAGGCCCCATGACAGGCCGTAGAATGGGTGTTTGCGCCAGTAATACTGCCCCTTTTAAGTGTGGTTTTGGACGCATGCGCCGTTTCTGGGGTGCTGGTAGACCGGGCATTGTCCCTGCCGGGGTTGGGGTTCAAAACGTTGAACTTTCATCCGAAGAGCAGGCCAGGGTTCTTGAAAACCAGAAAAACGCCCTGGAAGCCGACATAAAAGCCATAGAAACCCGGCTCAAGGCCCTGAAACAGACCAAAAAGGAGCAGTAAGTCCATGCCTCGCCCCCGTCGCCACAGATGGGTCCGGCACGCGCCAAACGTGACCTTCTTCAAGCCCCAGGGCATCCCCCTGAACCAGCTTGATGAGGTGGTTCTGACGGTTGAGGAGTATGAGGCCCTCAGGCTGGCCGATTTGGAAAGCAAGCCCCAGGTCAGGGCAGCCGGGGAGATGGGTATTTCCCAACCCACTTTTAACCGCCTGCTTACTTCGGCTCGCAACAAAGTGGCAGAGGCTCTGGTCAGAGGCAAGGCCATAAAAGTTTCAGGGGGTCACCACATCATACTGGCCCACACGCCAGAAAGTGAAAAGTGATCATATGGACAAGCTTCGTAAAACCTGCCCGGTGTGTAACGAGCTTTTTGCCCGCAGGCAAAAACCTCGACCAAAAGGAGGACACCTTCATGCGTAAGACTTGCCCGGTATGCAACAGCACCCGCCTCAGGGGCACCCCGGAGGACTACAAATGTGAAAAATGTGGTTACTGCAGACGACCACAGTCAATGTCCTTCAGACCAGCGACTGAGTTGAGACCCCGTAGTTAAATTTTTTAATTATTTCGAGAGTATTTTTCAACCCTTCCGAAAAATCATTAATTTTCTGGTTGTCCCATTCATAACTTTCTAAAACCTGGCACGCATTTTTTAGTAAAGTGTCAATTATCTTTCTTTCACTTTGTAACAAATCATGTGAATTTTCCAAATAGCTGTTTATCTGATACAACCCAAGCAGAAGTGAATGTGACCTCTTCGCCCACTTTTGGTATCCCACCCCCGGGTCAAGGTTATCCATCAGATAAGTTATGACCTTTTCTGAAAAATCAAGATAGGCTTCGCGCGCAGTCTGGCTCTCATATTTTTCAGGAACATGTGTTTCATAATAAACTGAGAGTTCATTTAAACCCTCTGCCACAGTTTTCGGTCTGGCTTTCGGGTCATTCAGGGTTTTGATGAGCTGTGAACCTTTTTTCAGTCTTTCGAAATAAACTTCGGACGGGATTTCGAAAAGGTCATCAATCATATTGAGACTATCAACTACCCCTAAAGCAGAGACTTTCATTTCTTCTTCAGCCGTCTTCTGAAAATCCCTTGCCATCTGCCGGACCAAATCCTCCGCAAACCCAAAGTAAACCTCTCTTAAACCCTCAAAATCCGGGCCTTCTTCAGACATCCAGTCCTTTTTCTGAAGACTTTATATGTCTATTTTCTGCCCAGCCGAAACCTTGAAAACCAGCTGAGCCGAGTCTTCAAATCCTCCAACCAGCCGGCCACCACCCCCTTGGTCCTGCCCCCTTTCACCTCAAAGGTGCAGTTGCCCTGAAGGATTTTTTCCCCAGCCCGGCAGTCCAGCCAACCTTCATAAACCCCATCAGTCACATTTTCGTAAAGCTTCCCAAGCCTGACCACTTCCCTGACGCTTCCTTTCACTCCGCGGGTCACATAAACACTTTCGGATTTTCCCCTGACTTTTATTTTGGTCGTGCAGTTTCCGGCATCATCCCAGGACATAATCAGCCGGTCCCCCAAACCGGGACGACACACCAGGTCCAGCCGGTAATCCAGATTCATCACCGGCTGGAAGTTCCGGCTGATATATTTTTTTCCGCCCTGATATTCACACCATAGCTCAATAGTGTAACTCCCACTCACTATTTCCGGCATTACTCCGCTTAAATTCACACATTCACTTTTTTCCGCAGACAGGGCCCCATAATTTCTGCCTTCAAAAACACAATATTGTTCCCCGCTGGCCTCATAAAAGCAAAGTGAACAGGTTCCGAATGGTAAAAAGTCCACCTGAATTTCACAATCCTCTTCCGGATTTTCAAAGGAGTAGCTCATTTCCAGCTGGCGGGCGTCATCCACCGCCATAACGGGTATCAACAGAACCAGACCCAGAACCAGTAGACTCTTTACATCATCCACTCGAAGTTTTCCCGCCTCAATACTTAACCCCTTCCCTCTTGAGCATTTTCAGCTTGGTTTCCAGCCCCCCTGCGAACCCTCCCGGGCCATTTTTGGCAATCACCCGGTGACAAGGCACAAACGGTGCAAATGGGTTCCTGTGGACTATCTGCCCCACTGCGCGTGGCTTCGTCCCACACTTTTCAGCCAGTTTCCCGTATGTAATTGTCTTTCCCCTACCCACTTTCATCAACGCCTTCAAAACCTGCCGGCTCTTCTCCTTGACCTGAAACCAGTCCAGGTCCTTCTCCTTCACACCTCTTTTCAGTATTTTCACGGCCGACCCATTAATCACTTCATCATGGACCCAGCCATTTTTATTCACTAATTTTTTCAGCAACTTTTCAAGCCCGTCTCCAAAAGAAAAGTTGGAATGCACCACTTTTCCCAAATCATTCACTATGACTCCCACATCAGGTTCTCCTTTTCTGACCGCCAGTCCGACTCTCATTCTCATCTTCGCCTTCTGCCCTGTAGCAGATAGAAAAGGTGAAGTAAATTCACAACCCATGCGAATGTGTTGTAGAGGGCAATCAGCACCCCCCAGAAGCCCCTGCCGGCCCTGACCTGTCGCCAACTTTCAATCAGAATGATGGTGCCAGCCCCAACCAGGGGGATGAGCAACAGGAGCGGGTCCACATAAAAACCCAACAGGGCCTGAACTCCGGCAATCAAAGCCACACCCCCGACCGCCAGAGCCGAAAAACCCACCCACTGTTCCCAGCCCTCACGCTTCACCAGCTTGAGGCCGGCGTTGATGTCAACGCCTCCGATAACCAGGGCGTAGATGGCATACAATAGGTTCATGTTTTGCAAACACCCCGCAGGATATAATGGTTGGGTTCACTTCTTCTCCGCACTTTCGAGCCGGAAGCCCTTCAGCAGTCTGTGCACCGCCGGCTCCATAATGATGGCTGCCACCGTGATGAAGACGAAGCCGCTCAGCATGGCATAGACTATTGCAAACACCTTGCCTGCCGGCGTCACCAGCCCGCTCACCGGGCCCATGCTGGTCAGAATCATGGCGGCGTTCAGGGTGGCGTCCAGCCAACCCATGTTTTCAGTCAGCCGGTAGCCCACTGAGCCGATACCCAGAAAAACCATAAGGATGGACATGGAAATCCCGAAACGCTACAGCAGTTTCTTTAGGAACTGGACCGGCGTGAGCCCGTGGTTTTTCACATCCCTGCCTGTCCTGCGGGTTTAAAACCCATCACCTAAATCGCTTTAAGCGGCCCCCGCCCATCATGGCATGGCGTTGCTGAAAGACTTCATGGCCTTTCTGGAGACCTACAAGGTATGGGGTCTGGCCATCGCCTTCATTATGGGGTGACCACCACCAGCCTGTGCAGAGCCTGGTCCAGCACATCATCATGCCCCTGATAACCCCCCTGCTGCCGGGCACCGCCTGGGAAACGGCCACCCTGACCCTTGGGCCTTTCGTTTTCGGCATCGGCCCCTTCCTGTCGGCCCTGCTGAACTTCATCCTGATAGCCCTGGTGGTCTTCTGGCTCAGCAAAGTGGCCCAGAACGCGGGTAAAAGCCTCGAAAAAGTCGGAAAAGCCCCGAAATAAAGGTTTTTAAACTCCTCCCGTCCTTCCCCTTTAGGAGGAATCAATATGAGCGACTTCAGAGGAGGCCCCCGGGGCCCCCGCGAAATGCATAAGGCAGTCTGCGCAGAGTGCAAACAGGAATGTGAAGTTCCTTTCAAGCCCTCAAACGACAGGCCCGTCTATTACAGGGATTGCTTCGCCAAACGGCGCAAGTAAGTTTCGGTTATGACGGGCTTCCAGCTCGCTCAGATTGAAACGTGGTAACTTTTGTTTTTTTGCCCCTAATTTTTACAATCCGAAATCATCTATGAAGCCCCGGATGACCTGGTATTTCTCCAGGAACCTGAAACCCTTGTCAGTCAGAGTCACTGTCTTCCTGCCCCTGCGGTTTTCCAGCACCTTCACAAATTCTTTTCCTTCCAGTTCTTTCAGGTATTCAGAAAATCTCTGTGAAGACAGGTTGGACAGCCTCAGGAGCGGGGTGGGTTTGATGGAGTTGTCATACTTTCTTATTATGCTCAGAAAATCATAAACAATTTCAAGCCGGTCCCTCTTCCTGTTTTCCGTCATGTGGTCTTCACTCCCAGCCGTCTCCAGACTTTTAAAAGTATGGCCACAAAAATCCCGAATGACGCCAGATACATAATGACCTGCCACGCAGGGGATACTGGAATCAAAGTGTCCAGAAGATTCACCATCCAGAACACCAGCAACAATTCGTAAATTACCAGCATTTGTGAACTTCGTCCCCTTTTCACTTTTCCAAGAGAGTGAATGACCCCCGCACTGTAAGCAATCATGAATATCTGGAAAGCAATATACAGGGCCGCCGCATTAGTGAATGTGATAATCAGAGCCACCCCCAGGGCCAGCAGATGCAGTACCCACGGCTGGGTCCCCCTGTCCTTCCAGGCGATACTGTAAAGCAGGCAGAAGGCCGCCATGGTGTGGGCGTAGATGATGCCCGTCACCCCCAGGGCCACCACCCAGTCGGCCACCGCGAGCAGGCCGGGATAGACGAAGAAGGAAAGGGCCAGATGCCTGATTAGGAGCTTGAGCAGGGAGGCCAGCCCGAAAAACAGGAAAGTCCTCCGGAAATACCGAATGCCCTCATGGGCACTCAACTGCTGTGCCTCACGGGTCTTCAGGACAATCAGGAAGCATATCAGGGCTATCAAGGCCGAATGGACGGCCTCCAGACCCCAGAAGATGCCTGTGAAAGGTCTGCCCACTATTATCCCGGTTGCCACCCCCCTCCCTCCCCCGGTTCCTTATAAACCAACATGGACCCCAAATGCACATCTGCCCTTCTCTTTGCTTATTATACCCCCCGGCTTCCCTTTGCCATGAACGACAACAACTGGATTAAGCTTCTGGCCGTCCTGTCTGTGGCCGCTCTCAGCATGACCTCGGTAATGGCCATGCCCTGGCAGTTCTACTTCACCCAGCCTGACGCGGGTGACATGAAATTTCCGGGCGTGGACAACGAGACCATCTACGAGATGCAGCAGATATACGAACAGATTCAGGACGCCATTGAGGCCGGCAATTATACCCAGTGGAGGGCTGCCATGGAAGGTCTCCTGACCGAGGAAAACTTCCAGAGGCACGTGACCTTCCACAATGCCCAACAGGCAAGGGCCCAGCTGATGGAGCAGTTCCAGCAGGCCTGGGAGGATGGGGACTATGAAACCATCGCCCAGCTCCGGGAACAGATGCAGAACTCTTTCGGCAACCAGACCGGCATGGGTCCCGGCCAGTGCAACGGCCACGGCAACTGTGGCAAACCCCTGCCTCAACAGGCCCGGGGTAACGCATGGGGCAAGCTGAAGAACTTCTTCGGAGGTTTGGGAGGCATGTTTGGAGGAAGGGGGCGCTGAGCCCTCTCCTTTATTTTTTATTTTAAATTAAAAAACCCGCCAAATTTTTCACAATAAATCCCACTCCATAAGCTAGTAAGAGTGAATAACCCACAGAGAAAGCCGTCCATTTCCACGACCCCGTCTCCTTCCGGATGACACCGACCACCGCCAGACAGGGAGTATACAGCAGAACAAAGACCATGAAAGCCAGAGCAGTAACTTTATCCATACTCCCCGCCAGCCCCCCGTTGGTTCCATACAAAGTGCCAAACGTCCCCACCACCAATTCTTTGGCCATGAAGCCGGCAATCAGTGCCACATTCTCCTCCCAGCCGAAGCCCAACGGCCTGAAGACAGGTTCAAGCAAATGGCCCAGTCCAGCTGAATAAGAGGCCTCCAGCCCCGCCCCCCACGGATGGGTATTCAAAAACCAGATTATTACCACCCCCGCCAGTAGGAAGGTGGTTGCCTTCTTCAGAAACTCCGCCACATTCTGCCACGTCTTGAGTAGAACGTCCTTCATCCTTGGCCACTGGTAGTCAGGTAGCTCCAGAATGAAAGGTTCGGGTTGGCCTTTGAAAATAGTTTTCCTGAAAAGCCAAGCCATCGCCAGAGCCAGCACCACACCCAAGGCATACAGCCCGAAAATCACGGTGCCCGCATGTTCCGGGAAGAAGGTTCCTGCCAGCAAAACATAGACCGGTAGTCTTGCACTGCATGAAACCAAAGGATTCACTAAAATAGTAATCAATCTGTCCTTTTCACTATCAATACTCCGTGTGGCCATAATTGCGGGAACGTTACATCCCATCCCCATCAGCATGGGAATGAACGCTCTGCCGTGGAGCCCGACCTTGGACATAAACCTGTCCATGAAAAAAGCAGCCCTTGGCAAATACCCACTGTCTTCCAGCCAAGCTATCGCGAAAAACAGAAAAGCAATCGGTGGCACAAAAGTGAATAAGAAACCCAACCCACCAATTAATCCGTCAACTATTAACGACTTCAACCAAGCCAACCCTACATGGCCACTTACCCACCCACCCAACCATTCAAAACCTGTTTCAATCCCGCTGGAGAAAGGAAAGGATAAAGTATATGCAAAATGAAACATGACCCACATCAACATCAGGAAAATGGGAAACGCCAGCCACTGGTTTAAGGTAAGCCGGTCCAATCTGTCTGTCGGCGTCACCACTTCCATATTTTTGCTGAAAATCTGTCCCATAAACCGGGCAATCTGCTGATACCTGGCCTCTATCACTTTAATCTCAGTTTGCCCCCCGTTGGGCATTTTAGCCCATGTTTTCAGTATCTTTTCCGTCTTTTTTCCCACGGGCTTTCCGTCTGGCAGGCACCCATTCTCCAGCACATGGATGGCCTCCCATCTCCGGCTCCCCCTGCCCAGACTCATTCTGATTGCTTCAATCTGCCTTTCAAGGTCACCATAACTTATCTTCGGAGGCTTCGCCGGACTCTCTGCCAGTTTTTTCACCTCATTCCTCACTATCTCCATGCCGTGACCCCGGTAAGCCACGGTTTCAACCACAGCCACCCCCATTATCTCCTGCAGTTTCCTGCCGTTGACCACCATACACTTGGTGCAGGCCATGTCCATTTTGTTCAGGACTAACAACAAAGGAACCTCCAGCTCAATCAGTTGTAAAGTAAGATTTAGGTTTCGGGCAAGATTGGAAGCATCAACTATATTCACCACCAAGTCCGGTTTTTCATTCACCAGAAAGTCCCGTGAAATTTTTTCATCAACTGCCTGTGAAGTGAGAGCATAAGTTCCTGGCAGGTCCACAACCCGAACCCGTTTTTCGCTTCCCACCAACCAGCCTTCCTTTTTTTCAACTGTGACCCCCGGCCAGTTGGCCACGTGCTGTTTCATACCTGTGAGTGAATTGAAGATAACCGTCTTGCCCACATTCGGGTTGCCGATAACCGCAACTGTTTTCACTTTTTCACTTCCCTTCCCCGTCAATAATTCTGACCAGCACCCCGCTGGCCGCCCGCATGCCCAGACCGACCTTGCAGTCCCCAACTTGAACTATACTGTGCCACCCCATCTGTTGTATTACTTTCACTTTGGCTCCCACGTGTAAGCCCATGTGGGCCAGTCTTCTGCAGAAATGGAAAGGCCCCGTCAGGCCCACTACTTCAGCCTCCTGGTTTGGGGGCAGGTCAACCAGCCTCAGGCCGTCGTCCCCCGTCCCAAGGTCCTGCCGGTGTCTGTGACCAAAGCCTCTCCCTCTGCTATGCATCCCTCGCCCACGCCACACTTGTTTCACCTGATTTTCTCTTATGTTGTTAGGCCAATAAATAGGCTTACCTAACGAATTTAGGTTTTCTGTAACTTTCCGAAATCTTTTCTGAGTCTCTCATACTCTCCACCCCGCTCCAGAAACTTCAGAAAACGCTTCAGCTGTTCCAGGCTGGCGGGGCTGAGCTGGTGTTCCAGCCTGCAGGAATCCTCATGAGCTGACTTTTCGGGCACCCACATAAGCCTTAACAGTTTTTCTATAGTTTCCTGCCTTTGCCTGACCAATCCTGCAATTCTCCTGCCCTCTTCGGTCAGCACCGCCCCCCCGTATTTTTCGTGCTTGGCCAAACCCTCCTTTTCAAGTTTTCCCAACATCTCGGTTACAGAGGGTGGCCGAATACCCAACTCGCGGGCCAGGTCCCGGGTCCTGATGAAGCCTTTGGTTTCCACCAGTCGGAGCATGGTTTTCAAATAATCTTCCATGCGGCTTGAATATTTAGGCATGCCTAACTTTCTGGCCCCGCCTTATAAATTATTTTATACCCGTCATCCATCTTTCCTTAGCATAAACGGTTCGCCAGTTTTTGAAAAAATCTTCAAGCTCCCCTTCCCGTCCCACCGGAACGAGTATGGCTCCGGGTGCAACCTGCCGCCCGCCGTTGTCTTTGAGTACACCGTTTTGTGAATTTCTACCATAAAGGGCGTATTGAAATTTTACCTTTTCATTCTGGGTCAGACCGTTAAGTGAAAAAGTGAATAAGGTGTGCGATTCAAATCCTAAAACTTGTCTCATGGGCACGTTGAATTTCAAACTAAAACCTTCATGAATCACCGCCTGCTTAAGCAGGGTGTGAGTGTTCAATAGGTCCCCAAGCTTCACAACCTGGACTTGAACCTCTTCCGGCAAGTCGTCAAACTTCCTTTTAACTTCACTCACCCGTACCTCATCCGAGCATACCACCAGCACATCAACGTCCTTCGGTGCTAATCCCCCCTTCACGGATGAGCCGAAAATCACCATGTCCCAGATTTCCGGGCTTCCCCTAAATTTGGGTTTCAACGAGTTTGAGTATTTCTCCAAGTGCATCCTGCACCACCTCCACATCAGTCCGTGTCATCCTCTGCTGGTATGCCAAAATATATTTGTCGTAAATGTCGGACAAGTAAGGCAAGACCTCAGGCAGTCTGAACCTGACGGCATCCTTCCTCTTCTGGTGGTCACTGGGAATGAACCCACCTTTCAGGAAGAGGTGATGGTCCACCACCGCGAAGGCTGTCTTTGAAATCAAGACTACCGCGGAGTCTAGGGACCCATCCTTCAGACATCGGGTCGCCTCCCGCCTGAACTCTTTGGCCTTGTCTAATAACTGGCCTCCAATCTGGGTTGTCATGTTAATGATATAACAACAGGGAGCATTTTAAGCTTTGCTGTTATGTCATAAACACCCCACTACATTTCCCAGTGGTTCCCATTAGTCTACAAACTTCTA
>DSCG01000056.1 GCA_011049195.1 archaeon | reverse complement strand
TCAACTCCCCCCACACACCACGCCACCAGCCTCACCGCCATCATAACCATAAAAATCCCCGCGTTTTCCGGCCGACTTCTCAAAACCTCGTAACTCCATAAAGTGAATATAATCCCGGTTCCGACCAAAGCTCCCATCAAAGCCGGTTTCCACCATAAGCCCAACACCCCCAACCCCGCAACCAAATACAACATCAAAACCTGGACAAAAAACCTTCGGCGAGAAACATGGTCCCCTCCAAGTTTCCCCAAATGTCTCAAATAAACCAAAACCGCATATTTACCATAATTTTTTTGCTGTCGAAAAAACCCTTTCCAAGTGGCTCTATGGTAGTGATAAACCACGGCATCCTTCACATACCTGATTTTTCCGTGTTCCAGCAGTCTGAAGCAGAAATCTGTTTCAAAGGCGATGGGCAGGCTTTCATCAAATAGCACCTTTTCCGCCACATCCTTTCGGAAAGCTAAATTCATAGTGGGTGCCCTTTGAACTTCATTAGCATCAATATCAAATCTTTCGTCAAAAGTGTATCCGAACGCCCGGGCCAGCCCTTTCAGACCTTTCGGGGACGTGCAATAACCTGCAGCCGCTACATACTTTCCATTAATTCCCTTCACTAATTTTTCCAGCCATTCTTCGTCAACCACACAATCCGCATCAGTGAGTGCCACAATTTCGGTGTCCGTTTTTTTAATACCATAATTGAACGCCTCCGGGGCGTTGCTCTTCATCCTCACCAGTTTTATTTTTCCCTCCCTTTCAAATTTTTTCAGCAACTCATAAGTTCCATCATCTGAAAAGGCATCAATCACCAAAACCTTTTTAGGAATTCGGTTTTCCAAAACCGAGCTCACACATGCTTCAATGGTTCTGGCACCATTTTTTACAGTGATTACCACTGTGACCTTCGGCTTTTTCATTTTATCCCCCCTCCTTAATCAGGAACGTGACATATGACCATCCTGCTCTGACTATCCTTTTGAATTCATCAAAACTCCCCAGGTTCCTGAATAAAGTTTTCACAATGAAACCTGGCCTGAAATAATACCTTTTCATGAATTCCCCCCGGGTTCTGCGAATTTCTTCTTTATCCAAACCGGGGTAACTGAGTAGGAACTCCAGATACCCATCCCGGTTGTGCCATTCACTAAACCCCCCCACCTTCAGGTAACCCCCCGCATCCGCCCACTGATGCATTTCGGTGCCGGGGAATGGGACAGCCTGTTGGAAGAACACCATATCCGGCTCCAGCTCTTTTGCCAGCCTGAACGTCTGTTCCATAGTCTCCCGGGTCTCGCCGGGCAGTCCAAGCATAAAGCATCCAAAAACCTTCAAACCAGCCTTTCTGGAGGCCTTTGCAAACCGCCGGCTCATCTCAACTGTAATTCCTTTCCGCACTCCTTTCAGAATTTTATCACTCCCGGACTCGTAACCCACTACCAGTAGCCGACATCCCGCCTTTTTCATGAGCACCATGGTTTCGTAGTCAAGATTTGCCCTTGCATTCACAGACCAGGTTATTTTCATTTTTTTATCCATCACACTCTGACAGAACTCCCTGACTCTTTCTCTATCAATGGTAAAAGTGTCGTCCTCTATGAAAATTTCCTTAACTTCGGGAAGATTTTTGTTTATCCATTCTATTTCTGAAACAACATCCTTGATACTCCGAACCCTGAATTTTCTCCCGGAAAACACCTGTGGATACTGACAGAAAGAGCACATATTAGGGCAACCTCTGCTTGTGAAAATCTGAATCATCGGTTTTTGTGCCAGTGAATAAGAATAATCATTCATCCTCAAAAATTCCTTGTAAACCGGTGAAACCCACGGAAATCTGTCCAGCTCTTCAACCAAATCCGCAGGCTTATTGTGAATAATCCGTTTTCCCCGCTTATACGACACCCCTTTTACTACTGAAGGTCTCCTTATGTTTTTTGCCAGATTCACAATGATGGAGTCATATTCCCCTCTTACCACGAAATCCACATTTTTACTGGACTGGAATGCCGTTTCCGGCAACGCACTTACATGCGTCCCAACCAGAACTATTTTCGCCCCGATTTTCCCAAAAACTTCAACATTTTTCATATCATTTTCAAATGTCGGGGTGGTCACATCCACTACAATCAGGTCCGGGCCAAAATCCTTCAGCTTTTCCGCAACCGCTTCCACCTCCAATCCCCGGGCCTCGGCATCAATCAAAAGCACCTCAAAACCCGCTTTTTTGGTGTTTGCAGTAGCGTAAGCCAGCCAAATTGGGTAATACAGGGTTCCGCTCTTGGTTCTCTCCGGCCATCTGCTGTTCCTACTGACTCTGTAACCTTCAGTGGGCCCGTTGACAAAAGCAACTTTTCTAACGGTTTTTTCCATCTTTTTCCCTCAACATCCCCGTTTTCAGCTTAAGCATTTTCAATCCCAAATTGACGCCGTCCTTCACTGTCGTCCCCTTTCCCGGTTCCAGATATATACAAGGTATTTCAATATACCCCGCATTCACTTTTTCAATCCCTGCCCTTGCAGCAATTTCCGTTTCTACAAAATACCCATCAGCCTTCCACATGATTTTTTCAAGAGTACTCCCCCTCACTGCTTTGAAACCGCACAGCAAATCCCCCGGTTCATGATGAAATAAAATCTTGAATTCCTGCCTCAGGAACCAGTTACCCACCTTTTTGATGAACGGCATTTTTCCGGGCATCCGTTTCCCGAACACGATTTCTCTCTCCACAATCGCCTCCAAAAATCTCGCAATATCCTCCGCCCGATGTTGCCCATCCCCATCCATAAAAACCACTACGTCCGCCCCATCATTCAAAGCTTCAATTGCCCCCAACCTCATCGCAAAACCCTTGCCCATATTTTTTGGGAGGCTCACCACTCTCGCCCCGGCCCGTCTGGCCAGTTCCGCAGTTGTATCCACCGAGCCGTCATCCACCACAATCACATGCTTGTATTTTTTTCGGACGCCTTTCACAACCCCCGCAATGTGACGGGCCTCATTCATGGCAGGTATAATCACTACTACTTTCTCTTTCATTACATTTCCACCCCTAACAACCATGAAATCAGGCTTTTTTGGGTGTGCAGACGGTTCTCTGCCTGGTCATAAACCACCGACCATCTGCCGTAAATGACCTCAGGAGTTACCTCTTCCCCAACATGGGCGGGAAGACAGTGCATGAAAACGGCATCAGGCCTGGCTTTTGCCATCAGGTTGGCATCAACCCGGTATGACGCGAACTTTTCCAGCCGTTCCCTCTTTTCTGATTCGGGGATACCCATACTCATCCAGGTGTCTGTGTAAACGGCATCCGCATTTTCAACAGCTTCTTCTGGGTCTTCAACAATTTCCAAATCCCCCCCGTATTTTTTGTGGTTTTCCAACGCCCTTTTCACAACCATGCTGTTTGGAGCACTGTCGTAAGGGGAAGCCACCATCATTTCATATCCCAACAGACTGCACGCCAATATCAGTGAGTGGGTTACATTATTATGTCCGTCTCCCACAAATGCCACCTTCAGTCTGCCTTCCCCCCCGTGTTCCCTCATTGTCATCACATCTGCCAAAGCCTGGCAGGGGTGGAACAAGTCCGACAGTGCATTTATGACCGGAATTTGTGAAAACTCTGACAACTCTTCAAGAGTTTTATGTGAATTAACCCTCGCACTGATTACATCAACATATCTGCTCAAAACCTCCGCCGTATCCCTGAAGCTTTCACCTCGGGAGATTTGTGAATTTTGACTGTCCATGTATATAGTTCTCCCGCCCAATTGCCCCATAGCGACCTCAAAACTCACTCTCGTCCGTGTTGAAGGTTTTTCAAAAAGCATCAGCAGGGTTCGCCCCTCAAGTATCCGCAAACGTCTTTCTGGTTTCAATACGGTTGCCCGCCCAAGCACCTCCAGTAGCATATCCTGGTTCCACCTTTCCAGACTTAGAAAGTGCACGGGGTGCATGAAAGCTTTTTTCCACATACATTAAATATCTTCGCGTTTCCTGTCCCCCGAATCCGCCACAACCCGTTCAGTATTATTCTATCTGCTTCAGAACCAGTTCATTTATTTTCTTGTCAACTTTCTCTCCCGGATTTATTTCAAACAGCCTATTCACAATAATCTCTTTGGTGTCCATCATTTCGTTATGTTTGATTTTTCCCACCACCCAGAAGTCCCTGGCCACCGGCACCAGATCCAGAACGGCCCCCTCCCCCTTTTCTTTGGCCAGCCGGATGGCTTCATCCCTTCTGATGCCAATCAGTGTTTCCACAACCTCCCTGAAGAATACCCCCCTTATCTGCTGTTGGCCGTCATCCAGCATACCTGTGATTATCAGCTGGTCCCCGTCCGTGCTACTGAAAAACGGCGACCTTCTGATGACCCGGGATATACAGGCCTGAACAGTGACCGGACTGCCTGGTGGGGCATCAAAACCCCCCTCCGGGCCTATTTCGCAGTTTTCCGGGTTTTCCAGACCTTTCCTTCCGTTTCCGGTCATTTCAGGATTTATGATGAGATTGCTTTTGTTTCCCACCCGTATTTCCCGTTTCCCACCGGTGGCCTTGACAATCCCTCCCAGTATTCTTATGATGTCCCCTTCCTTCAGGTCAGCTTCCGCCCTTTCGTCCCACAGACTGATCCATATTTCACCGGTTTCATCACACGCCTTCACATTCCTGACTTTACCGGACCTGCCACCTCTTTTCCACTCACGGACATCTGTGACCTCCACCACCCTGAGATTGATATTCACTCTTTCCTTTCCCGGTTCCAGATTTTCCACTTGGACTTTTTTGTTTATACCGACTCCAAGTTCGCTGGCTACAATGTGAGCGGCACCTTCTTCACTAATCAGATACTCCATCTCCTTCCGTTTGGCTTCAATCAGTTCCCAGACCTCTTCTTCACTTTTTCCGGTCTTTTCACTTAAATCCTTCATCAGGTCCATTCACTCACCCCCTCTCTCTGGACTCCTTTTATTTTCCCGCCTCGTAACCATCCCATCACCGGCTGACATTCTGATTTCAATCCCCCAGCTTTTGGCATATTTTTCAGCCTCCTCACTGGCCTGTTCACAAAATATCATGAGTTTTGCTGGCAGATGTAGCATGCCTGCCCTTTCCCGGAAGCTCATTAGGTCAGTCCTGCCGACATACTTTTTTTTCACACCCAGATAGAAAATGTGGTTTTCCGGATCCCAGGCCGCTACATCAAATTTCAGACTTCTCTGTTCGGGTCCGTCCCTGAGCAACCAGACCCCTGCCCTGAAGGGCCTCCATACCCTGAAGTCCGGCGGGAAGTCCCCCACTCGCCCCCCCGGTTTCCCTTCTTCCATACCGATCATCCCAACAAATCCTGTGGCAACAGCATGTCTTATGCCACCCAGCATGCGGGTTTCCACCAGGCCGTAATGCTCCAGCATTTCCGCCGCCTTGCGATGCGACGGAGTGATTGCGAACGGTCCCCTGACCACCCCTTTGAGCACCTCGTCCGCCCGGGAGCCGGTATCCCTAACTATCCCTCTGACCTTATCTCCCAGCCGGCCCTCCTGACCCTGAGTATAGAACAAACGACCGTGATGCTTTCTGTCCAGAATCACCGGCTTTTCCGTGTGCAACAGATTTTGCTTCACCTCGCTTAACAGTAACCGGAAATTGTTGATTATGTTCCTTTCTGCGGTTTTCCGGCCGATTTTCCTGCCGTACATGACCCGGTAGTTCTTTATCAGGTTCTCCGATGCCCCCTGAAGCTGAGGCGTGAAGAATTCCATGGCCATGCCCCAAAGCTCCCGCTCCGTCACCGGACCACGGTCTGCTATTTGCTCACCCAGAAAATCCGTGAGTTTCTGGGTTAGACCCCGCATTTCCAGTGTCATCCTCGGTCGCACAGTTTTCTAAATGAACCATGTTTTTAAACTCCTCTGTCCTCCCATCTGGTGATGACTCACAGTTACTCTGAAAGGTGATGAGGATTATGAGTCCTGACGAGCTTTTTGGGAAAAAGCTCAACAAAAAAGCCGTCCCGCCTTCGGCGGGACAGATGAGCCTGGGTCTTAAGTATTTTTTCCGCAGAAAAGTTTGATCAAAACCATCCAGTACCAGCTTTTAAGAAAATCCGTAGGATGCCCGTAGGGGTAGCTGGACCAAAAGCAATCAAAAACCCTAATCCTCCGTATCCGACAGTTTATCCAGTACCAGCTTTTAAGAAAAGCTGGACCAAAAGCAATCAAAAACCCTAATCCTCCGTATCCGACAGTTTATCCAGTATTTCCTGAACTATGGCCTTGATGTCCCCCACCTCATCCCGGATATCTTCTATTTCAAACCTCAAATCATCCACGGTGTCAAGAACATCCTTGATGGTGGGGTCCATGGCATGCCCACCCCCAAGCGTTTAAAAGCCATGCGGGGAGTATTCCCATGTTCCGCAAAAAGCAATTGTTGAGCGACCTCAAGCCGGGAGCCTTCGTGGATGATGTTTTCGTGGTCAAAATCAAACGTGAGCTAAGGCCATACCAGAACGGCTTCCGTTTCACCCTCATTCTGTCTGACGCATCTGGTCGCAGTGTGGAATATGTCTATTGGGGCGACCATGATGAGACCGCCGTCCGTCGCATCTTTGACAGCATCCAGGATGACAGCGTCATTCACATCCAGGCAACCCACGGCTCATACCGTGGTAAGCCCCAGCTGTCCTCACAACCCGGGGATATGGTGACCGTCCTTTCTCCTGGTGAATACGAACCTATGGATTTCATACAACCTGCCAGACGTCCCATTGACGATATGCTGAAAGAACTTGACCACCACATTGCATCTGTGAAAAACCCAGATCTTCATTCACTTTTAACTTCAGTATTCACAGACCCGCACATCCGTGACAAGCTCCGCATTCACCCTGCTGCCGTTGAGATTCACCACAACCGTCTCGGAGGCTTCCTTGAGCACATCCTTGAAACCACTTCCCTCTGCAAGCTGTGTATAAAATTCTATGAACTGGACCACGACCTTACCATTACTGGTGCTCTCCTTCACGACATCGGAAAACTTGATGAGCTGTCCATCAGCACCCGCATCAAGGCCACCCGTGATGGTCAGCTACTTGGTCATATAACCCAGGGTGCCCTTTACCTCAATCAGAAAATGAACACCCTCAAAACCCCTGCCCTCCTCCGCGAGAAATTACTTCACATTGTCATCGCCCACCACGGCCACCTTGAATACGGCTCCCCAAAAACCCCCATGTTTCCTGAGGCAATGGCCGTTCACTTTGCCGACGCAACTTCAGCCAAGGTTGATGAACTCAAGACTTTTATTGACAGTGTCAAGGGCAACATAGAAGGGGATTTTGTCTATTACAAAAGGGGCAACCTGAATTTACTGGTCAAATGAACTTCCCCTGACCTCCATATAGCAGGGCCCGGGTGCCCGGTAAGCCTTTAAACCTCGTCCTCCAACCCTTTTCATGGAAAAAACCTCTCCTGAAAGCATCATCCCATTTGCCGTTGTCATAGGTTTGGCCGTCTTTATCTGGCTGGCCGGCTCATTCATAACCTATCCCCCGTACGCCCGTTTGGGTGCCTTCACCTTTCTGGTGCTTGGCCTGGGTGCAGTCTTCCTAAGTCGCCAGGATATAGAAGATGAAACCGGTGAGAGCCTGGAGGGGCAGACCGGGGAAGACTCCGAATCGGCGGGCAAACCTCTGGGTAAAACCAAAACCAATCAACAAAAGCGGAAGCGCAAGCATCCCCCTGTACCCAAAGCTTAAAGCGAACAGCAGAGGCAGGGCGAAGTCCCCGGCTCCCACCAAACCTTCATCGGTGAATACGGCAACCCCTTTCATTAATTTTTTCACTTTTTCATCTTTTCTGTTCCGGGTCCGAACCTCCAGCCAAAGAAATTTGATATACGGCAAAAACAAAACCCCGACCACATCATAAAGAGCCAGCAGGGCGAAAAGCATCATGGCCGCATCCGGGGTGATGAACGGTGCAAGAACAAGTGAAAAACAAACTATCGTCATTCCTGAAGACAGATTATACAACCACATCACTCCGGTCTTCCTGTATGCCAGCAACACCAGTCCCAGAGCTACCCCCCCTCCAAACAGGCTACCGAAGACAAAGCCCGTGGCGAAGACAGACAAATCTATGATATGCTCCAGCCGGAAGCCCACCAGCTTCAGAACCACCAGCCCGAGAGTCATCCACAAAATGGTTTTGAACAGGGAAATTGAACCTGCGACTTCCATACCCCGCTCCAACTGGGGCGGACGGTAGCTTTCCAGGTCGTCGACCCCCTGAACCAGGGCCAGCCCGGCGAAGGCCAGCCCCGCCAGCAGTAAAAACACCCCCCAAGCCTTCACCGTAACCTGACACGGTCACCCTTAAAAACCCCCTCATAAACCTTTTCCGTGATAGACATCTACTTCAAGAAATACGGCTCAAATGAACTTGAGGTTCTGAAAAGTCCCCTGGCGGGCTGCTGGATTAACATTGTTGATCCAAACCCCGGGGAACTCAAAGAAATCTCCACGAACTTTGATATTCCGGTTGAGTTCCTCCACGCATCCCTTGATGAGGACGAACAGGCCCGCTTTGACCACGATGACGCGTCCGGAACTGTGCTGGTTATCCTGAAGGTGCCGGACAAAGGCAAAGACGAGATTGAGCCCGCCACCTTGGGGGTTATTCTCAACAAAAAATACATCTTCACTGTTTCAAAAGTGGAAACCAAAGTCATTCATGCTCTTGCACAGGGGCCCAAGAACTTTTACACCACCAAACAGACCCGGGCCCTCCTACAACTAATGTGGTTTGTGGTGGAGGCATACATCTCTCATCTTGACGAAATAGACCGCAAGACTAATGCATTATCAGATCAAATCAGATACTCTTTGGGTAACGACGAGGTCTTCCGTTTGCTGGCCATCCAGAAAACACTGACATACTTTAAATCCGCCACCCAGGGTAACCAGAAACTACTTCAGAAAATTAGCGGTGGCAAACACCTTAAGCTTTACGAGGCGGATGCTGAGTTTCTTGACGATATTGTGGTTGAGAACAACCAGGCCATCATACTCATTGACACCTACCTAGACATTCTGACCAACACCATGGACGCCCACGCCAGTATAGTGAGCAACAACCTGAACGTGATCATGAAGGTGCTGACGGTTGTGAATATCGTTATGGCCATCCCCATGATTGTGTCCGGTTTTTATGGTATGAATGTTATCATACCCTTTCAGAACCATCCAATGGCCTTCTTGTTCACTATCCTTCTGGGTTTTATTCCCGCAGTTCTGGTTCTGATCATACTCCACAAAATCAGGTGGATTTAAGCTCCAAAAGACCCTCAGGAGCCCCCTTCTGGACATAATACCACCACCGGGCCAGCTCCTTCTCCAGCCCCTGCCAGCCGGGGAATTCCTTTTCCATCACGGCCTTGAACCTTTTTCCATGGCTCATATACCGTAAATGCAACATCTCGTGAAAAACCACATACCGTGCCAGTTTATCCGGAAGAAACACCAGCCTCAAATTCAAATTCAAATTCCTCCGTGAACTGCAACTGCCCCAGGCCGTCCTCTGATTTTTGATTCTAATCATTTCAGGTTTCTGACCCAACCTTTCCCCAAACTCCTCCACCCACTCATTCACTTTTCTTACCAGCATCCGCTTCAGTCCGTTTTTAACTCCCGTCCGGTGCCCCCTCCCCGCCGGGTTGAATCTGATTATTCTCTCCCCTTCCCTGACTTCCGCCTTTTTCACCCATCCACCTTTCACAAGCCTGAAAACCTCCCCACCCACCATGACCTCCCCGTCACCATGCCATTTTCCGGATTCACTCAAAGCTTCCTGTATCCTCAAATGGTTTTTCACCACCCATTCCTGTTTATCCCTCAAAATCCCTCCTTCGTCCCGCTCCCACCGGCCCAGCACCACCCACAACTCACCCTTCCGGAATTCCAGCCGGGTGTTTTTCACATTCCGCCTTTCCACCCGATAGGGCACCTCAACCCCGCCGACCCGGAAAAGTCTGACTTCCACCTCTCCTCTCGTCACACATCCTTATAAATTTCCTTCCCCATCCCCTGTATGACCGTCCCATTCCGATCCAAACTCCGCCGTGGCCTTTTCGCCGGCCTGACCACGGGCGCCACCAAACTGAAATTCTCCAAAATTCTGGGCACCACCATGAGCTTCAGCATGTTTAATGTGATGGCCCCTGTTAACGGGGCCGTTTTCGGCCTTTCCGGCGTGATAAACGTGCTTCTGGCCGACCTCTTCCTGTTCCTCCTGAACCCCTCCTTTACTCTACTCAAGTTCCTGCGCTACCTGCCCATGCTTCTGGCCACGGCCTGTTATGCTGCCTTCTTTCGTGGAGACAAACGTCCCCTCATCATGGCCCCTCTCATGATGACCCCTTCTGGCTGCATCCCACCGGCCGGGCAGCCTGGCCATATGCTCTCTTATGGCTCTTCACTCTGCTCTCACTCCTGAAAGACCATCTGGTGGCCCGGGCCCTTTCCGTTCAGTTCATGGACCACGCTCTCGGCTCCCTGATTTTCCTTTACAGTATGGATATCCCCGCCAACACCTGGTTGTCGGCCATCCCTCTGACCCTTATTGAAAGAACCACCATGGCGGCAGGCCTGTCCATAGCGACCTATGTGGCTCTTCACTTTTTCTCAGAAAAACCCGTGATTTCACCAGATGCTTCTAAAATTTAGTTTCGGGTGAATTCCCCCAATTCCAGACATAACCCAGTCGCCACCCGATGAGCATCATGGAACCAACTGTCACTCCCGGGACCACCCAACCCATTACCGATTCATATGGGAAACACAGGGTCAAAAATATGGAAGTGAAGAATAACAATCCCGTCGGCTTTCTCAGAGGGTCATAATGGGCCCACATGGGGTCGGTTGTGATTGTGAAAAGAATTCCCAGTATGGTAAGGGGCAGTATCAGCCAGATTGGCCACAAGCCTTTAATCACCAGTGAAAGACCCACGGTTACAATCATGACAGTGTCCGCCAGCCCATCCAGTCTGGCCCCCAGCTCCGAAATGGTGCCCAGCTTTCTGGCCAGCCATCCATCCACCACATCGGTGGCCTCCCCTGCCAGATAGATCAGAACCGGCCAGAAACCCCCGTTTTTAAAGAACGTCCAGACAAACAACCCTGCCATGCCGAACCTGGCGATGGTGAAAACAAACGGAAGCCACCACATCTTACCGGATGGAAATTTCCGTTTGTTCACATCCCCACCTTTATTGGGCCAGTCCCGTGCATCTCCAGTTGATTTCAGCGTCTCCCGTATTCACATTCACCACACACGCCGGGCTACACCCTTCCCTTTCCAGTATCAGGTCAACCCACCATGTCCCGGTGTTTTCATTGCAGTACTGGTTGGTGCTGATTTCTGTTCCAGGTTCTTCCGAAAGACATTCACTATTAATGGCGATTTCCCTTGCCACAGACCAACTCATTTCTCCACAGTATTCTTCTTCCCCTTCAGAAAGAGCCCACCTGCATTTTCCATTCACACATGAGCAGGCCATTCCATAACTTTCCGCGTTGTAACACTCCTTGTATTCACAAGTGGTCACGATGTTTTCCTCGTGCTGTCCCCTGCAAACCTGCCCGGAACATCCCGCGGGAACACAATCTACATCATGGTTGCAATCACCTCCGGTTGACCAACCGCAAAAATCCGGGACGGCAACCTTCACCGTCGGGGCCCACGGTTTCCAAAAAACCGCAACAAGCGCCACTAAAGCCAACACAACCACACCCAGTATGACTTTGTTTGTCATACTCCTCCGACATTTCACCTAATTTAAACTTTACATAAAACTCCCGAGTCCCGACTGCTGGGACTTGAGGGACTGTTCGGTCTCCCCAAAAACCTGCAAAATCCGCGAAACCACAGGCAAAAGTTGGTTTTCCACATAGTAATCCACATCATAATCCTGGGCAATTTCGGCCCAGACGGCCCGGCTGGAAATGCTCTCCCCCGCCTTACCGCTACCCGGAGTGACTATATATTCCACCAGCATGCCCGGAACCACCGGCTCCCCCATTTTCCGCAAATCCTTAGCGACCTTGACATGCGGATTTATGGTGGCGTAATGTTCAGGGAGCTTGGTTAGCTGGGTGGTGATGACCAGGTCTTCCATCGGCACCTCTTTCCTTCTCAATTCATTCACCTTTTCTTTCACAAAACCAACCGCCTCATCCACCCTGTCGTTCAGCACCAGCCGGAGCACCTCCTCCTGGGCCTTGCGCGCCAACGGGGACCAATCCCGCCTCACCCTTTCCAGCCCCTTGACCACCATGGAACCGTCAATTCCCATGAGAGCATACCTTTTTTTGGTCACAAACAAACCCGTCCTAAAAAAACCTTCCAGTTCAAGTTTCATGGGCTCCGGGAGGTGTGCATTCACTTTTTCCATGAATTCCCCGACCTTTCTTTCAAAATCCTCCAGCTCCTTCACCTCTTCATATCCCAACATGATTGAATCTGTGTCCCCGTATATGACTGTAAATCCCTCCTTTTCCGCCATCTCCATAATTTGCTTGATGTATTCCCGGCCCCACGCCGTGATAGCCCGTGCGGCTTCAAGAGTATACCACCTGCTCCCCGGGAACCCCAGATATCCGTAAAAACTGTTCAGTATGAGCTTCAAAGCATTCTGTCTGGTTTTCACTATTTTCCACTCATGTTCTTTCCCTTCTTTCTTCAGACCTTTCATACTGTCCTTAAGCCTCATCCGCTCCTCAAAAATATCCTTCATCACCCCAGATAGGAAGCCCTCCTCCTTCTTGCAGAAGCACACACCTTCAATACTGTTCTTCCTGCACTCCGGATGGTTACAGTTCATCATTTCCGGAGAAATATTGTGTGAGATGATTATAGTGGGATATAGACTCCTGAAGTCGCAGACAGCTATCCTTTTGTGCAGGCCTTTCAGCGGTTCCTTAACGAAAGCCCCCACGTAGCTGGCCGCCATTCTCTCGGCAAAAACCTCGTTTTTAGGCCTTTCTGGTATGAGCATGCCCCGTCTGACCGCCTCCCGGATGAGTAGCCACTCCACAGTCTGGCCCGGGGCCAGCCGGGCCACATCAAACAACGGCTGTCCCAGAGTCTTGGCCAGCTCGTAAATCATGGGCAGTAACTCATGAGCCAGCAAATACGTGACCTTGGAATCCTGCAACGAGTATTCAAACAGTTTGGCAGGGTTTTTGTTCCAAGCTTCCTGCATGCCTTTGACCCCCCCTATCTGGACCTTGCCCTCCCCCACCAGTTCCTGACTCACTGTGTTCAAATCCAGAGTTTCACTTTGCATATATGGCGCCAACAAATTCTTCACAAACACATACAGGTCAATCGGGTTCATACCCGGCAGACACGGAGCCATGCCTTTGCCCCTCCTCACAAACTTGATGTCATGTCCGCCAAACATCAGAGTGACTCCCAACTTCTCCGCCCTCTTCTGGATGAACGGCCAGTCAAACGCATCACTATTATACCCGACAATCACCTCTGGCCTGTATTCATTCACCATCCTCACAAAAGTCTTGATGACTTCGGCTTCACTATTCACAATTTCCAACCAGTCCTCTTTCTTTTTATCACGTTCAAACTGTGCCCATGTAATGACTTTTTCCAATCCTTTACCCCAAACACTAATCATGCTTATCGGGTCGTTTCCAATTTCGGTCGGACTTTTTCCCAGGGTCTCAATGTCAAAAGCCAGCACCTTTAGATTATGAATTTCCTCCTTCCCCCGAACAAAACTTTTCACTCCCTCCTCCTTCGGGTTTTGGACGACTTCCACCAAAGGAGCCAGCTCATGATCTATCATGTATCTTCTTACGAAGGGGATATCCATCTCCCTTCTCTCCCCGAAGGGTTTGACAGCCTCTCTCCACTCACCCATGTCCCGCGGGTGGTTGATGACTATCTTCAGAGCGTCAACCTCTGCCATCCTCCCCCGCTCCAGATTGAGTTTTTTGACTTGTTCTATGGCCCTGGCGGGTTGGCCGTTGACCCGGACCTTTTTGACCTGTTCCAAGGCCTTCTCGGCCTCCACTATCAGGTAAAAGTATGGAAAGAAGCCCGTATCCTGCATTTTCCGGCCATCCTGTCCCAGCAGGGTGGTGACCACGTAGTCCTTACCGCTGTGGAGGAGGTCAAGCAGTATCATGCTACTGTCCCGCATCATCCCTTAAAAATCCCCCCTGTGAGGTGCCGCAATCCGGTTCATGAGGCAAATCTACCTACCAACACAAATTAAAAATAGCGACCCGTGTTTCATCTTGCAACATCCGGTGAAAAAATGAATGACGACATAAAAAATACATTAACTCGGATTGACCAAATGGTCCCAAGGATGAGGCTCATCCACAAAAATGTGGAATATGATAAGCATGCCTTACGTAAGGAAGTCTTGGACCAAACAGAATTTGGTAAGGATGTGATAAAAGCATTTGCAAATGCTGAAAAAGAGTTGCAAAGAAGAAAGGAGCAGAAATTACGGCCTCAAAAAACTGGGTAGACCCGGCAAGCTCGGCAATCCGTGGCTTCAGCATAATGCCACTTTGTCTACTGTCCAAAAGTTCTCTCAATCCAAAACCCTGTATTTATTGACAGCCAACCTACCGGCTGTAGCCCTTGTAAGTCCAAAAGTTCTCTCAATCCAAAACCCTGTATTTATTGACCGAAGGTCCTTTCAATCTCTTTCAGCTGGCTCTCCAACTGTTTGATTATATGCCCGTTGTCCTGAAAATCCATCCTGCACCCGCAGTGGGGGCAGACAAAACCGGCCTCCATGGCAGTTTCAAATGGTGCCCGCGTACATCCACTCTCACACATGAAAAACTGATGCTCCTGCTCCCGGTCCAGTTGTTCCCGGATGCCCGTAATCTTTTCCCTTCGCACCCGCTCCACCAGGTGTTTGACTTTATTGCCTTCCAAGCTCCACATGTAAATGTACCAGCCGGTGTCCTGGTCCTTGAACCTCTTGAACTTGACCAGACTGTTGTCATACAACTTGTAAAGTACCTTTCTGACGACCTTGACGTCCATACCCAGCCGTTCGGCCAGTGAAAATTCATCAACGCTTTCCTCAATTGCCAGCTCCCCAATCAAATCCAATGAATTAGCCCCCACGACCTCGGCAAGGGCGTTTACCACAGCCTGACTTTCAAATAAAGACTCTGACACAATACACTATAGGCCATTTGCAGTTTATAAATCTTTGACTATCTCAGAGTCAAGAGAGCTATATAGTGTAGTCAGACCCACCCAACCCGGGCCTCCGACCTTCAGCCATTTATCAGAAGGGAAAGGTAAGGCCAGACCAGATTAAAAATCAACAGACCACCCCCCACCACTCCTATTTTCCGGCTCCATCCGCCGAACAAATCTCCCGCCATCCTGCCACCATCCAGAATACCCACCGGCAACAGGTTGATGACCCCCACCCCGAGGTTGAACTGGAAGAGCAGGCCCAAAAAACCCACTATTTTTATTAGTAACATGCCTAATTTCCCAACCTCAAACTCCTGCTGTAAAAGCACCCCTAACAGGGCCCCCTTTTCAACGTCCCCTATAGTCCGCCCCGAAACCGTGCCGTTGAGGGTCACTATCTCCATCACCTCTCCCGGCACCACCCCCTTCATGACTTCCACCAGGTCGGCGACCTGTTTTATTCCTACCCCGTTCAGGCCCACCACCACATCCCCCGGCACCAGGCCGATTTCTGGATTGGTCACATTCAGTATCCTTATCCCCTGATAATCCACTACCCCCCCCGCAACCCTCCCCAATCCCAGGAAAAGCACCAGGGCCAGGGCTGCAAGTATGAAATTGCCCATAGAGCCCGCAGCCAGCACCCGGAGACGGCCCCGTTTGCCCATCTTCTTCATTTCGGCATCACCCAGCTCCACCCCCGCCGCCGGGATGACCAGCAACAGCAGGAGGGCGGCCCACTTGGCCTTGACTCCCTCGGCGCCGGCCATGAGTCCGTGCATACCCTCATGGAAAATGGCAATCAACAGAATGGCCAACAACCCTTCAACAACCGGAATCCTGAACCCCGTTCCCGGCATCTCAACTCCCGGAATCATAAGGGCGATGGATGCCCCCCCTCCCGCCAGGAGGTTGTAAGTGGATTTCACCAGAAAGGCGAATGCCAGGGGCATGCAGAACATGGCAACAATTACACCAAGGTCACCCACTTTTTTCAACCATGCCCCATGCCTCTGTCCGAAAAGGAACATCCACTCTGCCGGCTTCCGGAACTGGAGCATGAACAGGGGGAACTCGGCCTTGAACTCCATCTTTCCCCTCCGGCCCCGGCAATAATAAGGCTTTGCCAGTCTTTCAATTACCTCAGTCAGGGTCCGCTCCTTTCCGGAAATCTGTATTTGTAACCGGGTGCCAGCAGGCCTATGTCCCCCGGCTCATCATCTTGCCCGTCATTATACCATGACAGCGTCTGCTCCGACAGAAAGGTCCCAGCTTCATGGCCACTCTGCTTGGCCAGATGGTTATACTTATCCACTATGACCTGCAGTTTGGTGTGAAAGTCAGGCAGATTTGACCGGTGCATATCCCTTGCCACACCATCCACCAATCCGGCCACCTTCCGGAGATACTCAACATCCATGACACAACCTTTTTCGGCCTTCTCCACCAGTTGGTATGCCTTTGCTTTTAACTCTCCTAAAAGCCCGTCATCCGGCAATTTTGAAAACGGAAGGTAATCCTGCTCTCTTCTTCTTCAGGTCTTTATATCTATCCAGCACCTTTTTGAAGCCGTCCAGATGGTCAACCAGCGAATTATAGTTTTCCTCCAGATTTTTCATCCCGTCCCCCTCCCGGAAGTTTATTAAAGTTACCGGGACTTTATCCCCTTGAGGTAACCAAAATGTCCTATGAATCCAGGGACTCCGACCAACTACTGGACCTGCTGGGCTCCTCAACCCGCCGTCGCATGCTGGCCCTGTTGGCCGACAGACCCCACTTTGTTTCCGAGCTCTCCGACCTGCTTGAAGTGGGTCGCAAGGCCGTGATTGAACACCTCGCCACCATGGAGGACGCCGGCATCATCCAGTCCCGCGACCGTCCCGTGGACAGGGGCCGTCCTCGCAAATATTACGAAATCTCTGAGACCTCATTTTTCAAGTTCTGCATCACCCCCCAACACGTTGAATTTTCGGAAGTCAAACCCGCCCGTGACATGCCCAAGGTTGACAAACTTCACATCAAACTGGACGAGTTGGAGGCCCGCTCCCCACAGACCCGCCAGACCGAGCTCCAGCACCTGCGTGCCCGCCTGAAGAAGCGCATCCGCGAACTGGAAAGTGAATGGGTTGAACTCACCGGTCTGCTTGAACGTTCCCGCCGTATGAATTTTTGAGAAGCGGTCGGTATTCGTGTTCCATATGTGCTGCCACCCTTTCAAGCTCACGTTTTTTGGAACCGTCCGGCCAGCATGAAACGGCCCGGGAAATGAATGAAAGAGCATCCATATACTTTCCCAGTGACCCTGCAACCCCTGCCTTATTCACAAAATAGTCGGATGCCTTCTGCCTGGTATCCGCCTCCATTTCTCTGAATCCTGCGGGGAAGTTTATCTCATATTCACTCAACCGGTTCACATATGCCTCAATCCTTTCAAAATATTCAAGCGAATTGTAATATTCCCCCTGTTCCCTTTGTGCAAGGGCGGTAATCCAGAGTGAATTCACAGCATCCTGTCCCCGAATGTTTCTGATTTTCCGGACATTCCCTGCCACCACTTCATTTTCCGGAAAGAGTTCCACCAGCACATCCGCCAAGTCCAGACTTTCCTCCGCACCCATGTCCTCCAAAGCATATCTGCTTATCAGGTCCAGGTTATCGTAAAACAGGCTTTTGATAGTTTCACTGGACTCCGCTGAGATTTCAAGCCGGGCCAGGTCAACAGCCTCTTTCAAATCATCAGGTATTTTGGTAGGCATACAGTCCCAGAACCCGCCCTTTTTGTATCTTACCACGCCCCCAAACCTAAAAATACTACCCCTCACTACCTGATTTATGACAGCCTCCGTAGTCTATTGTTCCCTCACAGGCAACACCCGCCAAATCGCCCGCATTCTCGCAGATGAGCTGGGCACCCAGGCCAAAAGCGTCCGCGACCCCGCCTCCCACAAAACCGACAAACTGGTCATTGTGGGTTCCGGAGTATATGCCGGCAAGCCCGCTCCCCCTCTCACCCGATGGCTCTACCACTCTCCTTCCATGAAAGGCAAAAAGGCCGCGGTTTTTGTCACAGCTTCCGACCTTGAGCAGGGCCACCAGACCGCCGACTGGATTGCCCGGGTGCTCACCTCCAAAGGTGCCAAAGTCGTGGACCAGTTCGTCTGCCACGGTCGCTTCCTCATCTTTTCCGGCTGGGGCCACCCCAACAAACATGAGAAGGCGGCCGCCAGGGCTTTCGCCCGCAAGCTGGCCAAGTTCTGTCCCAAGCCCGAGGAAATTGTGGAGCCACTTCCGCCTCCACCCGCACCCAAGGCCAAATCCAAACCCAAATCCAAACCGGCCCAAAAGCAGGTGCGTCCCAAGCCCGCCACCAGAAAATCCCCCCAGCCCGCCCCGAAAAAGCAGGTCAAATCCCCTGCGACCCCCGCCCCGAAATGATTTTAACCTCTCGTCCTTTCCCAGAGCATGACAAAACAAATTTTATCCGCAATTTTTATGGGAGCCCTGCTCCTGGTTTCGGGCTTTGCCCAACGGGCCGGTGGCGATTCCCGAGCGGAACCCATGTTGATATCCGCCCGGGTGGATGCCAACGGCAGTGTCATCATGAACCAGATGGTGATTGGTGATACCGTGGTGGATACCACGACCAAAACCGGCCAGGCCCTGCTCCAGATTCGGGAGAGAGAACAGGCCAGGATAACCCAGACCCACGGTTCAATACAGGAAGTGGGAAGGGCACAAATTCAGGAGAGAAATGGACAGATAGTCCAGGCCCATGCCATCAGCCTGATTGAGACCGCTGAGCTGGTTGAAGGTGAGGTGGGCGAACAGGTTCGCAGGGTGGCCAACGACCTGAAAGAGGCCGCCCAGCTCATGGCCGTGGCCGAGAACCGGGTTGAAGTACGTGGCGGGATTGCCCGCCTTTTCTTCGGCTCCGACAGGGTTGCAGTGAATGAAATGAAAAATCAGATGGACCAGTCCCGAGAACACATTCAGGAGATGGAACAGCTGATGACTAACGTCACTGACGAGGCCGTGCACGCCATGATTCAGGAACAAATCCAGAACATGGAAACCCGGCTGGAACAGGTCGCGGTCAGAGTCCAGACCGAGAGACAGGATAAAGGCTTGTTCGGCTTCCTGTTCAGGAATTAAGATGAGGAGTGATGCCGGAAGGCATCATCTTTTTTCTTTTTCGTGTAATTTGAGTTTGCCGAAGACCGGGTTTTTGAGTCGGGTTGTCGCCCCCGACCGCCGGGAAGTGACTACGAAAATTCCGGACTTAAACTTCGTTCTTGTCCAAAGACTACATTGTTTATATCCCAAATCCGTTCACTTTTATTAGTGTCCTCCGGGCACGGTGATACACATGGCAAAAGCCAAGAAGAAATAAACCCAACTAAATCCCAAGTGATTGGTCGGTCCTTTTTGTTTTTTTGACATAATCTTTTATTAACCTCCCCGCCTTTCCCTTCCACGGCATCCGTCCTTCTTCGGAACTTCATACTGGGTATTCACCAAGTCCTTCTCTTTCCAAGCCTGCGTTGCCCGGGTTTCGGCTTTTTCACCGTTCTCAACTATTGCGTCTTTGAGTTTCATGACGTAAGACAGAGTCACAACTGAAAAATCATTCTGTTTTTTGGGCAATTTTTGGTAAGTCCGTGTCATGTAAAATGGGTCATATGTTGCAAGGGCATCCTTGACCGTCTGCTGAATGCGCATCTGTTTGACGGGTTCTTTTGGCACCTCCCGTTTTCCTTTAAGGTAATCCCCCCCACTCTCTGATACTGTCCATATCTTCAGGTTCCCGACCACCGGACATATAGTCGCCCTGCGAGGGGTTTAAAGCGTTTATCAGCCCTCCCTCGGGTTTTGACCCTGCATTCCTCCCCCGGATAGCCGGATTGAGGCCCAAAGCAGGAAAATGAAACCCAGGGCTGCCGGAGGCAACCACCGCAGAACCACGCCCAGTCCGATTTTATAGAAGAGCCAGTGCAGATGCAGGGTAAACGAAGTCAGAAAGACAAAAATGTAAAATCCCCACTCCTTCAGAAGACCCCGGATGTTCAGAAGGATGGGCGGGAGGATTGAGATTAAATGATGGGTGTGAAGATTGGATGAAACCATGAAGGGTAAAAAGAAAGTCCACATCACTGGATTTTTCCTCCACATCATTATGAACAGACCAACCATCAACCCCCTGAAAATATTTGATACAAGGGTGCTCCTTGTTATCCGAAAAACCAAGGCGACCAGTGACCAGTTGGGGTTCATGTTTGAAAAAGGGGATGTAAACACCCAATCCCCCGTTTCATTCACAACATGGTAACTCATCTGAGCTTCAACAAAACCCGATACAGTGAACTTTGGCAGAATGACCTGTGAAGCCACCAGCAGTAAAAGTGAAAACACCCCCGTCCAGACTAGCGTTTTTTTGTTTTGTGTCAGGGCCAGTGAAAAAGGCCAGATTTTAATCATACCGGAAACCGCCAGCAAAAACCCCCTGGTGACCTCCCGCCCCGCAAACAACAGCAGGGTGGTCAGTAGCATCAGTATGCCGTTTATCTGGCCGAATGAAAGTGTGTTATATGCCGGATACCATAACATCACCAGCAAACCCCCCAACACCGCCCATCTTTTTTTCATTCCTGCCTTCTTTAGGCATATCAGACTCGCCACAAAGATAGATGCTATGCTGGCCGTCAGGAAAACCCCCACTACCACTCCCTCTGGAAGGCCACAGAAAGGCAGAAAGAACAGGGCGGCAGGTGGGGGGTAAAGGAAAAAGGAGTCGTAAGGACTGTCCGCTACGCAGACATTCCCGACGTAGAACGTCAACAGGTCCTTGAACCTGGGAGCCTCTCTGTCCACCCCCATGAAAAGATTTCCCGCCATCAAACTCAGGCCACTTGCAAGCATGAGCAGAGCCAACAGCGTTTCACCTTTGAGCCAGGTAAACTTCACCTTCTGGGATGTTTCAGAACTTTAAAAATCCGTCCGGCGTGAAGAGTTCTGATGACGGGCTTCATTCTTAATAAGCCATAAATAGGCCCTCAAACTCCGGTCTCCATGTTCAAAAAAATCGTCACCTTTCTGGCATTCGGGGCAGTCATTTTCGGCATGGTCTGGCTCTTCCTTTACCAGCAGAGTCATTCTCACACTTCCCATGAGGTGCACGACTTCCTTACATGCGAGGAGGCAGGGGGCTCCATTCTGGAGTCATACCCCCGCCAGTGTGTCTACGAGGAGCATACATACACCGAAACCCTTGAGGAGGGGAAAGGCGAACTGATAGGTGGCCAGCGTGATGAGCACGGTTGTCTTGGCCCCGCGGGCTACTCATACGACGATATCGTGAAGGCCTGCATCCGGAGCTGGGAGCTTGACACCACCCAGAAGCTGGCGGCCACCGTGGCGGTTGACCACCTGGGCCCGGCATATGGCACCACCATCCTTGCCGTTCACTCCGGCTCGTGCGAAGGTTGCTACACCATTGAGGTCTCCCAGAACCCGGACGAACCCGTGTTCACCAACGTCACCCTGGAGAATTTTGAAGTGGTTTGATTCCATATCAGTCATGGTTTGCTTGGTCTTTGATATAACCACACAGTTCGCTGAACTCCTTGATAATTTCATTATCAAACCTCACTCCTGGCAAATCCAGATAGCCTGTTTGGATGTCCTGTATGATATGGTAAGCCCTGTCCGGGTATGAATAAGCCATGCTGATTAAATCCCTCATTGCTTCCCCGCCCGCTTTGAGTCTCAGGGCCTCAAGGTCTTCATCCTTTTTCCCTTTGATATTATGGGCCTGAATAGCAAGATTGGCATCATGGAAGGCCATGACGTAACTCCTTTCTTCAAATGATTTATACGCCCGCGCCTCCGACTCCTTTCCCATTTCAATAATCATGGCCTCTAATTTCTCAAGCAGCAGCTGAGTGCTTTCTTCAAGGAACGAGATGGACCGGGGCTCAAGATAAGCCTTAAGCATAAGCTCAAGGTTTTGGCTGTCATATGCCTGCTGGGCAGTTCGCTGGATTTCGGCATCAATGGCTTTCAGGTCTTTTTTACCGGTGCCCAGAAGGGCTTTTGTTGCTCTAAGAAAGGCATCAGTATCCCATTTTTCAGGGGGCATCCAGGCTCCTTCTCCGGGTTTATATGTGTCCCCTTAACCGACAAGGGCATCCATATTGATATCAAGGGGGACCTCCCCGACATCCCGGATTTCCACCAGCGCAAGGTCCACCACCGGTCCACCCACTGCGGGGGCTTCTACGGCATCGGCTTCCTCGGGGCCCTGATTTACTACCTGTCCACAGCCACCGGCTTCTGGATGGGCGTCCTGAAAGCCATAGTATGGCCCGCCTTCGTGGTGTTCGGGCTGATGAAGTCCCTGGGGCTTTAGAGTTCCTGGGTCTCCAGGACTTTTGAAGGTTTTGTCATTGAATACGCCACAATACAGCTCTCTTTGTATACTATATTTTCTGAAAAACCGGCGTCTTCCGCTTTTTTTAAGATAACGGCAACATCAAAAAAGAAAGTGGGCAGGTGATCCCACCTTTGGTATTTTTTGGTGTAAGAATGTTCTGGATCCATATAGAACCAGATTATTTTTTTCCCCGGTTTCAGAGTGCGGAAGGCCTCATTAAGAACTGAATCCAGATTCTCGACATAACAAAAAGTCGCTAGTGAATAAATCAAGTCAAATGAAGCTTCCTTAAAAGGTAAATGTTCAATGTTTGAACACACCACGTCCACTTTATTTTTTTTGGCAAGTTCAAGCATTTATGTGAACGATGGTTCCAAGCTTCAATTTCGGAACCACGATTAAAAAGATTTTTAATATTCCCAAACCTGTTTTTAGGTGTACAAACGGGCATACTTCAACGTTTTTGCGGTTGCTGAAAAGAACGGCAAATTTTTGCTGGGCAAAAAGCTTCCCAACGACAATCATCCCGCCAATATTGGGGGGGAATGGACTCTGCCTGGGGGTAAACTTGAGCCGGGTGAGACTCCTGAACAAGGTCTGATGAGGGAAATGAAGGAGGAGCTCGGGGCTGAAATAAAAATCAAAGGCTTATTGGCGGTGAATACCAACCGCGTGGTTTTCCGGGGGGAAAGAGGCGTTGGAATTCTGTTGTGGTATTATGCCTCTCTTGACGGGGAGCCTAAGGCTTCCGGCGACCTGGAGGAACTCAAATGGGTCGGACGCGATAAGATTATTGAAAGTATCGGCCCCAATTTCAGGAGTTTTCTGCCTGCGGAATTGTGGGAACTGTTTTCGTAAAGCTTACCCGCCCGTTCAACCTCATAACTTGAGGTTCCCAAGGACTCTGGTGCCGTCAAGCACGTCCCTCACGAAGAGGTCATTCCGCTTTTTGTAAATCTCCGGCCCGAGTTCATGAATTTGAATTTGCTTGCCATATTTTTTCTCTATGGCATTCACGAAACTGAAGTCCAGCTTTTGGTCTGACACCACTGCGAGGTCTACATCGGAATCCACATTAAAGTTCAGTTTTGAGTACGACCCGAATAAGTGAATGTTACAGTTCTGCCTGGCAAGTTTTGATGTTACCTCCATCACCGAAAAATAGACATTCAGGGGGATGAGCTTCAGCTTTTCATGTTCCTTTTTCACAACTTCCACGAGCTTCATAATATTCATCTCAGTATTCAACCTGTATTTCCGGTATTCTTTAATGAGTATCTGAGAGGCTGTCAGCTTGGCAAGAGCCACATCCAGTGGCACATTATTCGCGCTGGTGTTTAACTTTAATTCCTTCCTTGTGAATTTCCTCCCGGGTTCAAGTGAAAATACCACCAAAATCTTGAAAACTTCCTTGTCAAATATCAGTCCCATCATTCACATCACCCCAACAACTCCTCCACTTTTTTCACAAACTTCCTGACTTCCCCCGCAAAAAACCTGGCCTCTTTCTTCCATTGTTCCTCTAGGACGGGGGTCCCCTTGTAGTATTGTGCCCTGATCCTGTTGCGCCGTCCCTCGTCCAGCTCATCGGCAAGGCTCCGGAATTTTTCATAACCTTCCTCCAGCATTTTCGCCATAGTCTTGTCTTTTACCAGTTCCTTCAACAGTTCAATGGCAACCTTGTGTGCTTTTTCGCCCTTCACTTTCAGCATCTGCTTTTTGGCGATCAGCAGTTTGCTGATGTCATGCATGGCGAAGTAGCCCACCACGACACTCCACCTCGGGAAGGGGTCCAGCACAAAATCCATACATTTCAGATTTTCCATATAACCCTGTTCATAAACCCTGAGAAACCGGTCCAGCTCCAGGTCATTCAGCCTGGCAACCAGGCCCTCCCGTAGCAGGCTTTCAGTAACCGATACCATATTACTGGTATTTACATGCCCGTGCCTTATATACCTTACCAACTTTTTGGTATTACTTATACCATTTATCTGGTATTTCCACCAGCTTATGTTGCCCCAGCCTGAAATTCGGCCTGCACATAATCCTTATTGTATCCCTACCCCCCCTCCAATTTTGGCCATTTCGCCCCAGTCTTAAATTGGCTTTCAGAACCCCCGAAGAGGCCCACAAAAAAGTTCCGTCTCATGTAGTCAGACCAGATTTTCAGCACACCATTCATCGTACCTGTTCAGAACCACTTGCCTGATCAACGCTTCAGGGACCCCTGTCGCTTCACTGATTTCCTTGTATTTGTTTCCGAAAAGTTTGCCTTCCAGAAAATCAAGGTAAGACTTGAGACACCTCTCGATTTCTGTGTAGTGGTTGGTGATGACGCCTTCCGGGATTTTTATCCGACGGGCAGTCTTTAGGGCGAAGCTCCATGCATCATATTCATTCTCCATGGTGCTGACCACCTGGGAGATGGATTTGAACCGGGTGTAACGACTGACGGAGTTGGTTTTCCCGGCATAGGCTCTGTGATGAGCATGCCCGATTTCATGCAGGACATCTATCAGGTCACTGGTCCTCCGAAGTTTTCCGAAATAAATGTGTTTTTTGTCAGGGTCCGCCATCAAGACCTCGTCCTCTATGTCCAGATGGTAGGCGTCCCACCCTTCGGGCAGAAAGTCAAGCAGGTCCTGAGAAGCTCCGGGGGAATCAAAGCGGAGGCTTTCAACAAAGCACTGCAGGGGGTTTTCCCTGTAAATTTGACTGGGTAGAAAGGACAGAGTAAATACGCCGTCATATACCCGGACAGGTTCCATCCAGTAAGGCGAGTCAGAGTTTATATATTGGACGGGGGAGCATCACCCGGCCCCATACCACCCTGTTCAGGGCGGAAAAACGGAGCCGATGTTCCTGATACTCCGAAAATTGCCTGAAAAGCACAGGCATCACCTCTTTATACTTATATTACACCTTCCAGCCTTAAAAGGGTTAGGGATGGGGTTCCTGGCGTAATCTGCGTTAAGGTCCCGCCGAACGGCTACCTGACCGTTCATGGCCGGTGATGCCTTCATTTTACTAGGAATTTGTATTCCTGTCCCGGGAAGAGCACCCTGCTTTCCCTGAAATCTATCTTCCAATATGTCAAGAACTCCCTAAACCTCTCAACCTTCTCCACCGGCACCAGCACCAGGGCTTTCAGTTTCAGCATCCCCAATTCATTCACAGTTTTTCTCATAGCCGCGTGGAATCTGGCCCGGGTGTTATAATCCATCTTTCCAAGTGAATAGCTGAAGGAGTGAAAAGTCTGGTAGCCGAAAGCCTCACTCAGGGTTTTGCCCAACCTCAAACTGAAACCATCCGCCAGTATGTCCTCCCTTGCCAGGAAAGCAGGTGAGAACAATTCCTCATATGAAAGGTCAATGGCTCCGGGCGTCCGGCCCGCCTTCCCCTGCCACACCACACACACATCCAGGTCCCCCGGTTTGTCCTTACCCCTGACGGACGACCCGAACACAATCACATCCACCACTCCCGGCTCCCCGAGCACCTTCCTAAAGGACTCCCAGTTCGCGGGCAAGTTTTTCGGCAACCGCTTTCACCTCCTCACATTTCCGTTGGGTCATTTGTGATGAATACGCTTCAGTATACTCCCTGAAAAAATCTGACAGGGCGTGTTTCAGCTCCGGGTCTATGAAGGTCAGCATCTCAAATCGATGGATGTGGTTTCTGGGGATGACCCCCTTCTGCCTGAAAACTTTCAAATCCGTTAGGGCGACCAGGGCCTTGAACCACAGCACGTAGGCTGATGTGAAGTGGCCCTCTGCCATGGCCCTGATGGCGTCCGAGTGGAATTCCCGGAAATTGGCTTCCAGTAGCTTTTCACGCTCCATGCCCTCACACCCCGCACCAAACTTATATACTTTACTATATTATATTAAAACTAATTAAAACCCTTATTGAATAATATAATGAACAACAACCTTACGCCAATTTCTACCCCTATCCGGTTCCTGCCAAAGTTTAAGCAGAGGCCCCCTTTGCAGGTTGTCGCTCAGATAACGAATGACCTCCGGCCGATTGTATTACTTGCTGTCAACCTATTTAACCCCCAAACGTGTCAGCCTCCATTGGAAAAACAGCTGTATCTGGTGGGCACCGTTCATCTGGATGTTGACGGCCCCACAAGGCTCATGAAGGTTTTTGAAGGCCTGAAGCCCGCCTACATCGCCGTTGAACTGGCCGAAAATCACAGCTTTGCTGATATA
>DSCG01000004.1 GCA_011049195.1 archaeon | reverse complement strand
CCTGAAGACCTCTTTTTTCAAGCTCTTTTGCAAAATAGACCGCCTCTTTTTCCAGAACCTGCCTGAAAGCCTCTATTTTTTTCAGGTAGGAAGCCATTCCGCATTCGGAGGACTCCATAATCCCGGGGGTGGTGGTTCCCGCCACCCTTAACTTGATTTTCTCCGTTTAAAAGCTCTCCCAGGGGGGGGTGCGGGAGGCATATATTTAAAAAACCACGTCTGAGTGGTTGGTCAGCTGTAAAATACGCTAAAATGAGGTGAGAAGATATGGCAGAAAAACCCCACTTAAATGTTGTGTTCGTGGGACACGTGGACCACGGTAAAAGCACTACCGTAGGCCGTTTGCTCTATGATACAGGGCACGTGCCTGAGAATGTGATGAGGAAACTCAAGGAGGAGGCGGACAAAGGTGGTAAGGCTACCTGGGAATTCGCTTTCGTTATGGACCGACTCAAGGAGGAGCGCGAACGTGGTTTGACCATCGACATCGCCCACCATGAGTTCAAGACCAACAAGCACTACATCACGGTTATTGACGCCCCCGGTCACAAAGACTTTGTTAAAAACATGATTACCGGGGCCAGTCAGGCCGACGCCGCAGTGCTCATGGTTTCCGGCAAGGAGGGCCCCCAGGCCCAGACCAAGGAACACATAACTCTGGTCAAGACCGCCGGCATCAACCAACTGGCAGTTTGCGTCAACAAGATGGACGAGATCAACTATGACGAGAAGAGATTCAACGAGGTGAAGGCCGACCTGGAGAAGGACCTCAAGATGATGGGCTTTGACCTCACCAAGATAGCCTTCATCCCGACTTCCGGTTACAAGGGCGACAACATTTGCAAGAAGTCCGAGAACATGGCCTGGTACAAGGGCCCGACTCTGCTGGATGCTATTGACAACTTTGAACCTCCCAACACCGATACTCTGGCGGCTCTACCCCTGAGGTTACCCATCCAGGACTCGTACTCAATCTCGGGTATAGGCCTCGTGCCTGTTGGGAGAGTGGAAACCGGTGTGCTGAAGGTCAACTCCAAGGTTAGCTTCATGCCCTCCAACGTGGGTGGTGAAGTAAAGTCTATTGAGATGCACCACCAGCAGTTGCAGGAGGCCCGCCCCGGCGACAACGTCGGCTTCAACGTGCGTGGCGTCGGCAAAGGCGACATCCGGAGGGGTGACGTTGCAGGTCCCGCTGACAACCCGCCCACCGTAGTGGAGAGTTTTACCGCCCAGCTGGTGGTTCTGAACCACCCGACTGTGATTGCGGTCGGCTATGCTCCGGTCTTCCACATGCACACCTCTCAGGTGGCATGCAGGATTACCAAACTTCTGAAGAAGCTGGATCCCAAGAGCGGTCAGGTGGCTGCTGAAAATCCGGACTTCATCAAGACCGGTGACGCCGCCATTGTCGAGCTGACCCCCAACCAGCCCATGTGTGCCGAGAAGTACAAAGACATCCCGCCTCTGGGACGCTTCTCCATGCGTGACATGGGTATGACTGTGGGAGTCGGTATGATAATTGACTTGAAGGAGAAAGTTATGTGAGGTCTAACGACCTCACCCTTTCTTTCTTTTATTTTTGGTTTCTTGCATTGGCTCAGTAGCTTAGCGGTATTATTGGTCGTATTAGGTGAGCTTTTATAATTCCAAAGCCTAAATCTATCAATGGTTGAGGACATAGTCACAACCACCCTTCTAAGGATTATTAGACTCCAGGGTGGGGCCGTGTTTGGAGTCAAGCGTTTCCAGAAGCTGGTCTTTCTCCTGAAACATGAGCATGGCGTCCCCCTCCCCTTCCCCTTCAGGGATTATAAATATGGTCCGTATTCCCGCGAGCTGAAAGCCTTTGTCGACTCAATGGTTCGGAGAGGGCTCATCACCCGGCAGAGAAAAGGCAAATGTGACGTTATTCAACTCACTGACTCCGGCACGGCTCTGGAAAAGAGTGCAGTTGATTTTGATTATCCCAACTCAATCTTCAAACTTGATGACCCTCTCCTGGTCTCCCAAGCCTATGCGGTCAGGGACAAGCTTAAGGCTGCCTCATCCTAAATGGTCCAGAGCTCTGTGAAATGCAGGGCGGTGATGCCGTTTTCTTTGGCCTCTTCAACTGCATCATAATCAAAACACACCAATACCACACCGTTTTCTTTGCAGATAGCCAAATGAACACAGTCGGGGTGATGTATATGAATATCCTTCGCGATTTTCCTTGTATTCTCTCTAATCTCCAGCTTTCTGGTTTTGTTAGGGATTTTGGACAACTGGTCCAGATGCTTACGGTAATTGACTTTTTTCTCCCTGGATTTTTTCTCCAGTTCTCTTTCAACCAAATCAGAGAAGAGTATGGAGTGTTTGCAGGAAACTATGTCGGTCAAAAGTTGCTGGGCTTGGCAGTACCACTCTTCATCCATGTTGGAAAAGGCCATGTAAATATTAGTGTCAAGATACAGCTCCACGCCGGGCTCCCTCGCTCGGGACTTAAAGTTTTTACCGGGGGCGTGCCACTGAACTTTAACACTGTTAATTTTATAAACTCCGTCCCCCTTCGGGTTTATGGAAGTTTATCTGGACCACGCCGCGACCACTCCCATCCATCCCGAGGTTCTGGTGGCCATGCAGCCCTACTTCACGGAGCAATTCGGCAACGCCTCCAGCCTCCACAAATGGGGCCGCGAGGCCAGGAAGGCTGTCGACCTGGCCCGGGAGCAGATAGCTGACAAGCTAAACATAATGTGCCGGGAAGTGATTTTTACCTCCGGTGGCACCGAGGCCAACAACTGGGCCATCAAAGGCGTCGCCTTCACCAGAGAAGCTTCTGGCTTGAAGGGCCACATAATCACCCAGAAAACTGAGCACGACTGCGTCCTCAACGCCTGCAAGTGGCTGGAGTCTCGCGGTTTTGCTGTAACTTATCTGGATGTTGATGAATTTGGCATGGTGAACCCCGAAGACTTGAAATCTGCCATCCGCCCCGAAACTTTTCTGGTGACCATCATGCACGCCAACAACGAGATTGGCACCGTCCAACCCCTCAAGGAAATTGGTCAGGTCATAAAAACCGCCAACCCTGCCATCCTCTTCCACACCGACGCCTGCCAGAGCTTCACCAAAGAGCCCCTGAACCTCAAGGATTTGAACCTGGACCTCATAACCATCAACTCCCACAAAATCTATGGCCCCAAAGGTGTGGGGGCTCTGGTAGTCAAACAAGGCACCAAGCTGGTCCCACTCCTCCACGGCGGGGGTCACGAATTCGGCCACCGGAGCGGAACCATCAACGTCCATGGAATTATGGGCTTCGGCAAGGCCGTCAGCCTTGCCTCCCCGGAGAAGAACAGACACATGCAGACCCTCCGCGACCATCTTATCAAACGCGTTCTGGCGGAAATCCCCGGAGCCCTCCTCAACGGCCACCCCACCCAACGGCTGGTCAACAACACCAACTTTTCTTTTCCGGGAGTGGAAGGTGAAGCTCTCCTCCTCCGTCTGGATGCCCACGGCATCGCGGCCTCCACGGGCTCGGCCTGTTCCTCCAACACCCTGGAGGCCAGCCACACCATGATGGCCATAGGCCGGAAACCCGAGCTGGCCCACGCCAGCATCCGCATGAGTCTTGGCTGGGAGAACACCCTGGAGCAGATGGACTATGTGGTGGAGGTCCTCAAGGACGAAGTGAAACAGTTAAGAAGCATGAGTGCAACTTGGAGGAGGGAGTGAATGTATAACCAGAAAGTCATGGACTATTTCCTGAAACCCATCAACATGGGGGACATGCCCGATGCCGACGGCGTGGGCGAGGTGGGCAACGTGGTGTGCGGCGACGTCATGCACCTCTTTATCCGGGTCGGCAAAAACCCCGCCGGGAAGGAAGTCATCGCCGACGTCAAATTCAAAACTCTGGGCTGCGTGGCGGCCATAGCTACCAGCTCCATAGCCACCGAGCTGGCCAAGGGCAAGACCCTGGAGCAGGCCATGGCCATGACCAACCAGGACGTGGTCCGGGAGCTGGGAGGCCTGCCCCCCGTCAAAGTCCATTGCTCCGTGCTGGCCGTTGACGCCCTTAAGATGGCCATCTACGACTACCTGAAAAAACAGGGCCGCCCTATTCCGGAAAAGCTGGAAAAAGAGGCCCAACGCATAAGGAAGGACACGGAGAATGCGGAAGCCCATACGCACCCTCATGTGGAATAACAAGCTTTTAAAACCCCGGAACACCCTCCATGAAGTGAGTCCATGAGAAAAGCACGCATCAAACTCAGCGGCATCAAGCCCGAAGTCGTGGAGGGCATTGCCTGGGAAATCCGCAAACTGGGCCAGAAGGCTGGCGTCAAGGTCGGAGGCCCCATCCCCCTGCCCACCAAGAAACTGAAGGTCACCACCCTAACGTCCCCGGACGGCGAGGGCACCAACCGCTGGGAAAGATGGGAGAAGCGCATCCACAAGCGTGTGGTGGATGTCGGTCTAGACGACAGGGTCATGAGGCAGATTATGAGGCTTCAGGTTCCCGAGAACGTCCACATTGAGATTGAGATTATTGAGTGATGAGGGCATCCAGTTCCTTTTCTCCGTCATCTTTGAAGTAAGTCCAGCAGGTGTCGTCCGGCATGAATCTGATGCGTATCTGCTTCCTCAAATAGGTTTCAAACCAAGCTTCCGGCTTGCCGTCGCCCTTTTGTCGGATGGCAGTTGCCACATTGAACCTGCGTGTGCCCTGGCCTTTCTCACTATATTTCCCCACCAGCACGCACCCTGTAACTTCTGATATACGCTTATAATCCAGTTTGTAGATTTTGGGTTCAAACCTTCTTACAAAGCCCAGCGCCGTTTCTTCCATGGCGTCCTCCATGCCTAACAAGTCCAGGATATGACAGATTTTATGAGCCCTCGTGTAATAGGCCTCCGCAGGCAGGGAGGGGCATTCAAAGTTTTCATAGCACCCCTCAATAATGTCCAGACATTTGTCGGGGTAAACTTTCATGTCAGCTTTTTGCACACTCGCCAAATCCCGTAAGTTGCCGATGGCTGTGCCCGGTATAATGCCAACGACCTGGAGCTCAAAATCGTGACCCGTCCGGATAACCCAGCCTTTCTGGTATTTTTGTTCCAGCTTGCGCCATTTGGGTGAGCGGACTTCTGAACTTCTTCTCTGCAGACATTCGTAACCTGTCTTCAGCTCGCCATGAAGGATGGCCTTGCCATTATTTTCCCAGACATCCGCCAACAGTCTTTCTTCGGGTGGTTTTTTCTTGGATGCGGGCATGTGCCATTTTTCACAGGCTTGTTTGATTTTTTCACCCTGGGTTTTGTTATTAAGGTTGATAATCTTCCGATGGAGGTTTATGCCTTGGGCCTTAACTGCAAAATTGCCCTTGTTCACTTCCAGCGCGTATGTCAAAAACTCATACTGCATACGGGCTCTGGCCCCACACTTTAAATGGTTTATGTCGCCAACTCCATCAGGGGCCGGCTCTCCGGTTCCCCCTACTTCTTTTTCCGTTTGGGTTTCTTCGCAGGCGTCCGTCCGCCTTTTCTGGCGGGTTTGCTTTGGGCTTTCTTGCGGGCCTTCTCCTCTTTCTGGTGCTCCTTTTCCTGTTTCAACCACTCCTTCTCCACTTTCTTCTTGAACCTTTTGAGCCGGACTTCAAACTCCGCCTTTACTTTGGCATTAACGGTGGCCCGGTCCTTTTTGGCCTGAAGCACCACTTTCTCACTGGCCCGTTTCATGCCCCCCTGCTTCTCGGCCATGAGCACGGGCAGGCTTTTGATATGAGCATTACCTGAAGGTATTTTCAATTTTTTCAGAGCCTCTTTCATGTTGGAGATGGCACCTTTGGGGGAGGTTCCCACGAAGCCCATACGACTCACCCAGCCCAGGGTGCGGTATTTTTCCAGAGCCAGATAAAACTGCCAGCCCTCTTGGGGAAAATGCCACAGGCGACCGTCCAGAATTTCCACAACTATCCAGGGTTCAAAGCCCAGGTCCTTGAGCACCTCCTTTCCCGTTTCCAATTCCCCCTCAAAAAGTTTGAGCCTGCTGTAAGGTGGCGTCAACTCCCAGTATTTGCGTTTCCCGAATTCCACCACCTTGTTGCGGGTGATGTAGATGGTGGCCGGGAGGGGAGGTTTTTCCCATTCCCGGATGCGGATGGTGCGGGCCTCGGGGTTCCAGAAATCCCGGACAGGCTGATAGTAAAAATCCGTAGCCTTATAGGGCCCCTTCAGCACCCCGCCCAGCTTTTGCAGTTTTTCCTGGAACCTGCCGAAGTCGGAGATTTTGAAGTAAATTTCACATTCGGTGAGGGCCACCCCAGACATAGGCCGGGGGCATATTTAACCTCTCAAGGGGGCTTATCCCTCGTGCTTCGCACTCGGGACTGGCCCTCAAGCTAGCCTCGTGCTTCGCACTCGGGACGAGTCGCCCCCCTTGACCCCCCGAAGCCGACCCGCGAGGTCGGCTTGACCCTCAGCTGTTTTAAACCAGAAAAGCCATCCCTTTCCATGAGAATAGTGGTGATTGACAAGAGCAAGTGCGTTCCCAAAAAATGTGCCTCGGAGTGCCTCAAGTTCTGCCCGGTGGCCCGCGGTGGCCAGACCATCATCACCATCGGGGAGAAGGCCTCCATCCAGGAGGACCTCTGCATCGGCTGCGGCATTTGCGTCCATAAGTGTCCCTTCGGAGCCATCAGCGTGGTCAACCTGCCTGAAGAGACGGGGGCCATGACCCACCGCTACGGTCACAACGGTTTCTCTCTCTTCGGCCTTCCCTCCCCTTCAGGGTCGGTTGGGCTCCTCGGTCCCAACGGCACGGGCAAATCCACTCTGGCCCGCATCTTTGCCGGCCAGCTCGTCCCCAACTTTGGGGCGGATACTCCCGAGGGGGCCCGCAAAAAAGTCCTTGAGGTCTATGCCGGTACCGAGCTGGGCACCCACTTCAAGGACCTCTACGACGGCAAACTCCGGGTGGCCTTTAAGCCTCAGGAGGTCACTGTCATTCCCAAGCTTTTCACCGGCACCGTCAGGGACATGCTGGCCAAGGTTGATGAGCGGGGTAAGGCCGACGAGGTGGCCCATGACCTGGGCATCTCCCACATCCTTTCCCGTTCACTCAAGGACTTGAGCGGGGGCGAACTGCAGAAGGTGGCAATCGCCGCCGCCCTCCTGCGGAAGGCCGACCTGGTCATCATTGACGAACCCGGCTCCTTCCTGGATGTTTATGAACGCATCCGCGTTGCCGACATCATTCACAAATACGCCCCGCGGGTCTTCGTGATTGAACACGACCTCATCATGCTGGACTATTTGGCCGAAACAGTGAATGTGCTCTACGGCCGGCCGGGGGTTTTTGGCGTGGTCTCCCTCAGAAAAAACACCCGGGTCGGCATCAACGAATTTCTGGACGGCTTCCTAAAGGCTGAGAATATGAGGGTGCGGGACAGCCCCCTGAAATTCCTGTCAAAACCTTCCAGCGAGACCGGTTCCCGGAGCATAGTCAGCTTCCCGGACTTCACAGTGGATTTGGGGGATTTCGTCCTCCATTCCCCCGCCGGCGACCTGAAGCAAAGTGAAGTGGTGGGTATTCTGGGTCGTAACGCTCTGGGCAAGACCACTCTGGTCAAAGTGCTGGCAGGCCAGCTCAAACCAACCACCGGCCAGTTTGACGGAGCCACCGCCAACCTGAAAGTCAGCTACAAACCTCAATACGTGGAACCGTCAGGGGCTCCTGTGGCTGTGCTCTTCAAGTCTATCCCGGTGGACCCTGCCATTAACCTCAACCGCGACATATACACCCCCCTGAGTCTTTCACACCTGCTTACCCGCTCGGCCTCAGCCCTCAGCGGGGGCGAGCTACAACGGGTGGCCATCGGTTTGTGTCTGGCCCAGGAGGCCGACCTCTATCTGTTGGATGAGCCGTCGGCCTATTTGGACAGTGAACAAAGAGTGAATACGGCCAAGCTCATCCGTCGCCTCACCCAGGCCCGCGAGAAGGTTGCTCTGGTAGTGGAGCACGACCTCATGCTTATGGACTACCTCAGTGACCGTATCATGGTGTTCACAGGTCAGCCCGGCAAAGAAGGTCATGCATCCTCACCTCTGCCCTCCTCCAAAGCCATGAACCTATTCCTGAAGGAGGTGGACATCACCCTCCGTCGCGATCCTGAGAGTCGCCGGCCCCGCATCAACAAGCAGGACTCCAATAAAGACAAGGAGCTCCGGGCCAAAAACCAGTTTTACGAGGCTTAAACCCCGTCAAGGTCCTCCAACAGCCGGACCTTGTGTTTTACCAGCTTCCACTCCCTGAAATCAAACCGTCCGTATATCTTCTTGCCATTCAGCACATGATGGAGCCAGAACTCATCATCAGGCCACATCCTGTCCAACGGCACCGCGTCCTTATGAACCCAGAAAGGTCTGGCCTCTTCGGTTTCATTTGGGATGCCATCAAATTCTCTGGCCACAAACACAAAACAAAGTGAATGCAATTTCACTTTCTTTTTTGGGGTTCCAGTTTCTTGAGCCCCTGCCACCAGTCGTTGGAGTTCATCCTGGTGATTTGCTTCATCCACCGCAGGGCAGTCTTGGTGTTAAGTATCTTCTTGATATTGTTGATAAAATCATCTGCGAATTTGTAGCCTCTTTCCATATATTCCTTGGCGGCCAGGGCCTGTTCCAGCAAATCGGCGTCCTTGGCTATTTTGGCCAGAGAAGTCTCCCGGGCCTCAAACTCCTCCCACAACTTGCGGATTCGCCGTCCGGGTTCCCCCAACGGGTCGGTCTGGTCCCGCACAGCGGCCAGTTCATCAGCCATGACATACCGTTTGGCAATCTTATGCATATCCCCCACTCTGGCCTCGGCCATATCGTGGAAGACCAGCATCAGACTGGCCTTTTCCGGTTCCGGGTGCCCCTCCTCGCAAGCCAGAAAATAAGCTATCTGAGCGGCGCGCAGGGCGTGTTCTGCAACACTGTCCGGGGTTTCAACCCCCACAACTCTCCAACCTTCATGTTTAATTCTTTTGAGCATGGCCATCTCAAAAAAGAAGTTGAGCGTTGGCTTGTCATTGACCATGTCAATTCCACCAAACTTCATTTAAGTAGCTTGCCAGTTTTCAGATACCACATATACAGATCCAATCGGGCTAGGTCCAGTCCCGTCCTGTCTGACAGGCCCTCCATCACCTTCTCGGTTTCTAGATACTGCGGTCTGCTCATATTTTTGGGCATCTTCAGAATGAGGTCGTGCTCCGCCAGCAGGCCCAGAATGTGCCTGTCCAATATGGCAACATCTGTAAAGCCTATGTTTCTCAGGAAGTGGCTGGCCTCCTTCATACCCAGACCCTTGACCCCCTGTAACCATATTCTTGCGTCCTTGCCTTTGAAATCATAAACTCTCGGTAGGTCCTTGGCCACTTTCCGGGCGTCAATAATGTAGTCCGCCCGGGCATTCGGGAACCTGTGGCCGTTGGCCGCTAACTTTTGTGCCAGCTCATCGTAGCCCCCTTTGTAAAAACCATTAAACCCCAGCTTCTGCTGTATCCGCATACCCCCTTCAGCCGTGTAATTGGCCGTCAGGATGCAGAAACATAATTCACTGAAAAGCTCCTGCCAGTCCCTCCCGCGGGAGAACTCGGCCATGCGGGCTTCAATCTGCGGAACCAGCTCTTTATTCTCCAACAATTGCTTTATCCGCGACTCAAGCACCTTTGGTTTCCGACTGTGACTTTAAAACTTCAGCGTATGGAGCCGTTGGTGTCCAGGGTGATGTTGTGAGAAAGCGTTCCACCACCCGCCGTGTAATCCAGGAGTTCGGTAGCCTTTTCCCCATAAATTTTCCTGAACTTCCGCTCATCTACTGACAGTAATTGGATTTTTCCGTTCAGTTGAACCAACTGGGGGAAAACGTAGGTGACTATACCCCCTTGTTTACTTGCTTCTTCTGCATAATGCTCTTTGTGAATTTTTTCAAGGTCTTTCTTTTCAAAGGTACCTTTCAAACCTTTAACATCCGAATACTTAACCAGAGACTCAAGAGGCAGAACATCAACAATCTGGTCCCCGAACTTAACCAGTATACCTTCCATTTTTTGGGCCAATTTGACATAACTGGTCTCTTTATTTTCAAAGGCTTTCTTGAAAGATTTTCCAGTGGCTCTGGCATCAACATAAGAATTGAGAGTTTTTATCAACTCCTTCTTGGGTTCCTCCCCTATTTCACCCAAATTTTTAGGGGTCTCTTTGTTAATGAAAGTCCTTTTTTGAAATTGATAGCGGTCCATCCCAGCATATCTGACTGCGGCGTTGGCAGGCACCTCTTTTTCAGGGTTGGTTGGAACCAGTTTGTTCCAGCGGAACTCCCAACCTTCAGGCATCTCGGCTCCCTCCACCCCCTTTTTGTATTGGAATGCCTCTGCCACCTCAAAAACAGGATGTTTCCCTTCTCCTATGGAGTTGAACCCCTTTCCATTCAAACTGAAGCTCAAGCCCGTATCTAAATAAATCTCCCAGCCCCCCTTTACGGGTCGCATGGTTGCGTTAGATGCCATGCCTGCGTTAGATGCCATACCCATTACTACCCTGTAGTGGTTTAAATATTTATTCCCCCGTCTTCAAACACCGACTTTATTTGCGGACCAGCCATCCGGATAGGTTTTCGTTGTCCAGACCTGCTCGCAGTAATCACAAATATAGCCGGTTTTGACGCGTTTTAGCCGGCTCACCAGAAACTCCGCCTCGCCGGGGTCGTTGGTGATGCACCTCGCGTTGGGACATCTTATCAGACCACTTACCATCTCCGGAGCTTTGACCGAGTGTTTGCGGACCACTTCCTCATTTTCAATAAAATTTACAGTTGCATTCGGGGCGAAGAGGGAGATGAACTGCAGGTCTGTGTCTTCCAGTTTAACATCTTCAAGTTTGATAAGGTCCTTGGTCCCCATCTTCCGGCTTTCTGCATGCTGAAGCAGAATTACCCGATGGCCTGCAGTTTTTTCCGCCAGCAGAGTGATTATGTGAATACCTTTTCCTGAAACCACATGGTCAATCACTATGCCGTTCTTCAGTCGGTTTACCAATAAGTCTCCCATTCAATCACCAAGTATCAGCTCCAGCAGGGCCATTCTGACATAAAGCCCGTTCTCGGCCTGCCTGAAATACCAGGCATGGTCCATCCTGTCAATATCCGGCGATAGTTCATCCACCCGGGGCAGAGGGTGCAGAATTATCATTTTGTTTTTTACACCCTTCAAACTGTTCTGTCCCAGATGAAAGGAGCCTTTCACTTTTTTATATTCCGTTTCATCCACAAACCGCTCTTTTTGTATGCGGGTCACATAAAGCACATCCAGGTCATCCAGTTTCACCTGGTCCGTTTTTTCAAAATCCGCCCCCATCTCCCGTAACTGCTCCTCCAGCCTGTCGTTTCTCCAGTGAATTTGTAACAGGTCCGGAGCGATGAACCTCATCCGGACCCCCCACTTGGCTAGGCCGTAGGCCAGAGAGGATGCCGTCCGGCCGTACCTGAGGTCTCCCATAATGCCCACTTTCAGGCCCTCAAACCCCCCGAACTTTTCCCAAATGGTGAAAAGGTCCAGCATGGCCTGGGTGGGGTGTTCGTGGCCGTCGTCCCCGCCGTTAATCACGGGCACATCAAAAGCTTCAGCCACATATTTGGGGGCTCCCGCCCGCGGGTGTCTGATGACCAGGGCATCCGCCCCATAGCCCACAAACATTCTGACGGTGTCATATGTGCTCTCCCCCTTTTTCAGGGAGGCGGTATCGGGGTCCTGAATGCCTATGACTTTACAACCCATACGCTTGGCTGCACTATCAAAAGACCCATAAGTCCGGGTGGAAGGCTCAAAAAACAAGAGGGCCACTGTTTTGTCAAGCTGTCCATACCTACCTTCTTTGACCTCCTTTGTTTTCTCAAACAAATGAAGGAGGTCTGATTTTGAAAAATCCCGAAGGGATATTACATCCCGGTTTGTCCAGCTTCCCATCTGGATTAACCGTACGCCCCGCCCCTTAAAAGCTTCACCTATCTGTGTTCGGGATGCCTCTCCAGAAACCGCCCAATCCGTTCTACAGCTTCTCTTATCTGCTCTTCAGGAGGCAAAAAGACCATCCTGAAGTGGCCGGGGTCGGCGAAGCCGGAGCCGTGGACCACGGCTACCCCTTCCTCCTCTATCAGGCCGAGGGCGAATTCCAGGTCGTCCCCGCCAATCCCCGGGAAAATGTAAAAAGCCCCCTCCGGCTTGGGGACTTCCAGCCCCAAACCCCGCAGGCCCTCGTAGGCCGCGTCCCGCCGGGTTTCCAGTTTTCGGTTGGTCTCTTTTATCCAGCTCCCCCCCTCCCGGATGGCTTCTACAGCTCCATACTGCATGGGAGTGTTGGAACACAACCGCGACCGGAGATATCTGACGAAACCCTCTTCTAGCTCTCCGGCATCTTTGAAACAGGCGTAGCCCAGGCGGTAGCCCGGAGCCAGAAAAACTTTGGAGAATCCATTCAGTACCACCAGGTTGCTGTCCGCCAGCCTCCCTGCATTCACAGGCTTCACACCGAAGGTCATCAGGTCGTATATCTCGTCGGAAATTACCAACGGGCCCAGTTCAGTCAGGCCCTTCACAAAACCCGCAGGGTGGACCACCCCCAGAGGATTGTTGGGGTTGATAACCACGATGGCTTTGGTCCGGGCGTTCACTAATTTTTGAACTTCCTCAACATCCGGGTTACGGGCGTCATAGAAGACCGGCCTGGCCCCGAAGAAACGGGCGTAAGCCTCATAAATCGGATATACCGGGCGAGGGATCACCACTTCATCCCCCGGATTGAGCATCACCCCGAACAGACCGAACACGGCCTCTGAAACCCCGTTGGCCACGAACACATGTTTGGGGTCAATACCCGCCCCCTTTCGGGTTTCCCATTCACTTATGGCCTGGCGTAGCTCCCGCACTCCTTCACTGGGTGAATAGAAACCTCTGTGAAGATTGTTTTTTATTCCATTCACAAAAGCCTCCGGAACAGGAAAGTCCTCGGGATATTTCAACGGGTCCCCTATATTGAGTTTGAGCACTTGTTTTCCGCGGGCCTCTGCCTCGGCGGCCTTGGATGCAATTTCCCGTATGGCGTAGGTCAGCGTAGAATTCCGTTCTGCAAGCATGTTTCCCAAACCCTTCCGGGTTTATAACCCCTAAGCCTTTCTGAGCAGGGTGACCCCCACTACGGTGGCCAGATAGCCCACGATTGAACTGCCCACATAGTATAATAGTAGCAGGCCCAACCCCACACCTTTGGCCAGAGCGGACCCTAAACTGGTTGCCGAGAGATTCTGGAGAAAATAAAGCTGGAACAGACCTGCAGATGCCCAGGCGGCCGGAACCACCCCCGGCAGGGCAACCAGAAGGGACAGCCACTTCCTGCGTGTCAGCCGATAGGCCAGTTCAGTCAGGGCTAAAGCCAGCACAACCCCTGTAAAAATTCCGTTCAGAGGGAGCATCGCGAAGCCTGCAAAAAACAACAGGGCCATTCCCAGAGCCCGGAGCCAGCTGTGTTTGCGTATAAAACTGACCACGCCTGCGAGGATTCCCGCGACCAGGCCGAAGAAGAAGGGCACATTGGCTGTCATGTTGGAACTAAGCCTCCCGCCTTAAATGGCTTTCCAGAACTTCTGCATCAGCAGGCGCCTCCTTCCTAACTCATACTTTCCCAAAACCCCTTCATAAGCAGGGCGTCACCTTCAATATTGGGACTCTCGCACACCACTACGCCACAACAACCAAAATCCCGCAGAACTTCCAGCAAATCCTGCCACTTCAGGTCGCTGTCCGCCAGCACCAGGTGGTTGAGCTCCCCCTTCTGGCCGTAGTTGATACCGGACAGATGGATGTGCATGTTTTTCAAAGCCTCTTTACCCAAACCATCCTCCAGTTTTTTCATGACCCCCTCCCATTCACTTTTTGAGTTGAACTTGCCCGCCGTCCGGGCGTGCAGGTGTGAAAAATCCACACAGGGCAGGACCCCCTCCACATCCCGACTCAGCTTCACTATTTCCTCAAGGTCCCCCCACTGGGTGGCCTTGCCCGTGGTCTCCGGCCGGACCCAGATTTTCACCCCCTCCCTCTGAAGAGTTTCCACTATCTCTTTCGTAAGCTTCCTGACCTGTTGATAGGCTTTCTCTTTACCCAGGCCCTGATAATATGCCGCGTGGTAGGTGATGGACCAGGCCCCGGCGGCCACCGCAACCCTGGCGGTGTCCAGCACCCGTTTCACACTGGCCTCCCGTTTGGCCCTTTCCTTGGACAGTAAATTGATGTAATAGGGCCCGTGTGCAGTCAGCACCACGTCCAGTTCCCGGGCCACCCGCCCCACCCGGCCGGCCAGTTCCAGCCCCATATTGACTCCGCGGACAAATTCCAGCTCCATGCCGTCCAGACCCAGTTTCCGGACGCATCGCACCCCCTCCTCGGAGCCCATGCCGGAGCACTCCAAAGGTATGCCCGCCGTGGCGAAGTTCATACGGTCCACTCCAACCTAAGCCTTATACTCTTTTAAGGTATCCTCTTCACGGTTTCTATGAAAGTCGTAGTGGGCTCCCAGAACCCCGTTAAGCTCCAGGCCGTCCGTGAAGTGTTCTCAGACCACTTCGGTGATGTGGAGGTGAAGGGGGTCCCCGCGGAATCCGGAGTCTCAGACCAGCCCTTCAGCAACGAGACCTTTTTGGGAGCACTGGCCCGGGCCAAGTCAGCCCGTGAACTGGTTCCCGATGCCGACTTCTGGGTGGGCCTTGAAGGGGGCCTCACCTGGCTGGGCGACAGACTTATGTCTTTCAACGCTACCGCCGTGCTCCACCCTGACGACCGGGTCGGTCTGGGAACCTCTGGCATGCACGAACTGCCACCCCCCGTGGCCAAGGGCATCAAGGACGGCGGAGAGCTTGGCCCCGTGATGGACGGTCTTATGAACACCCACAACATCAAGCACAAGGAAGGTGCTGTGGGAGTCTTCACTGACAACCGTATCACCCGTCTGGATTTCTGCAAACACAGTCTCCATCTGGCTCTGGCCCCTTTTCTCAAGCCTGACCTCTTTTCGCAAAAGCAAAAATAGTTCCTCGTCCGTTATTATGGTTGTGTGTCGGTTATTTGCTACGGTTACGTCGCCCGCTCAACCCCCTGAAGAGGACCTGCTCTATTTCCGCCACCTATCTACCGTCCACTCTGATGGTTGGGGCATAGGCTGGTTCGGTCGAGACGGGCCCATCATTCAGAAAAGCCCCCGACAGGCTCTCTACGATTCGTCTTATCTGAGGGTGGCCCGCCAGGCCGTTTCCCCCGTGGTGGTGGCCCACCTGCGCAAGATGACCAAGGGTAATATCCGGGAAGTGAACGCCCATCCTTTCCACTTCCGTGACTATATTTTTGCCCACAACGGCTCAATCTCCCGCGCCCTCAAGTACCAGCTGAGGGGCGGCTACGACAGGTTGGAGGGGGACACCGACTCCGAGGCCCTCATGCATTTCATCATCCAGCACATAGACGACCACAAGCGGCCCCTCTTTGGCATCCGGACGGCCTTCCGCAAGCTGGACCGTCAGGTGGCGTCGGGAGAGCTCCGGGCCTCCACTCTCAACTTCCTGCTCACAGACGGAGCCAAACTTTTTGCCTTCAAAATGAAATACGGCAAGGACAACCGCCTCTTTTACAGGCACCACGACAACGGCTTCTCCACCCTTCAGGTTTCTTCTTCTCCCCTGAAGACCCGGGACTGGGTGGAGATGGAGGACGGGGAGTTGCTTATAGCCGATGTGGAGACCGCGGACTTCAGGATGTTCCGGGTGTGGACGTGAAACTTGAAGTCAGGGTCCATCCCGGAGCAGGGGAGGACCGGGTCGTTCTGGACAAAGAGGCCGGCCATGCCGAAGTCTGGACGAGGGCCCGCCCTGAAAACAACCAAGCCAATCTGGCCGTCCTGAAATTATTAGCCCGCCACCTCGGCCTGCCCGTTTCCTGCATCAGGCTGGTGTCCGGCCAAACCTCCCGCAAAAAAGTGGTGTTAATCCCTGACACAACCAACCCAAAGCCGAAGACAGCCAACCTACCGCATGAAAAGTGAACGGTCAGCTTCGGCCTTTTTCATGATTACTAAGGTTTCCGTGGAAGCCACCCCGTCAAAGTCCCGCAGTTTCTTGAGCACCAGGTCGCTCAGCTCGTCCATGTCCTTGCTGACCACCCGCAGGATGAGGTCCTTACTGCCGGTCACCACTGAGGCTTCCAGCACACCGGGAGCCCGAGCCAAGTCCTGGGCCAGCTTCTCCTGGTTCACCCTCCGCGAGGAGGTATCTACATTCAGGAACACAAAGGCTTCCAGCCCGTAGCCCAGCTGTTTCCAGTCCACCTCGGCCCGCACCCGGACCAGACCGGTGTCCTGCATTTTCTTCAGGCGATTGAAGACGGTAGTCACGGGCAGGTTAACCTTTTTGGAGATGTCTTTGAGCTTCATCCGGCCATCCTTCCACAAAAGGCCGACTATTTTTTTGTTTTGAGCGTCCATACTCATTTTATTTGCCGATCTAAATAACGGTTTTGGAAATTTTTTCCACCGGGCGGTTCCCGGCAAAGGCAAGCTTTAATAGCCTCCTCCTCATCCCCTTTCCATGATAGGATGGATAATTGCCGCCGTGGTTGCGGTGGTCCTGATGCTGTTGGTTTTCGGAAGCTACAACCGTTTTGTGGGCCTCCGCAACGGCATTGAGAACACCTTCAACCAGATAAAGGTGGCCATGAAAAAAAGGGCCGACATGATTGGCCAGCTGGTGGACACGACCTCCAGCTACCTCAAATTCGAGAAGTCAACCCTGGAAGGGGTGACCCGCATGAGGAACATGAACCTGGATACGCCTCAGGGGTTGCAGGAGGCCGACGGGCTGGCCCGTACGGTCTTTGGCAAGATTGTGGCCGTGGCCGAGAACTACCCCAAGTTGAAAGCCATGGAGACTGTCAAGCCCCTTCAGGACAGCATCCAGAGCCTGGAGGACGAAATTTCCCGCATGCGCTATCTCTACAACGACCAGGTGCAGACCTTCAACGTGATGACTGAAAGAATACCCACCAACATCGTGGCGGGCATTTTCCGCTTCACCAAGAAGGACTACCTCCAGTTTGAGGAAGGCATTGAGAAAAGGCCGGACACCAAAGTTTTCTGAGGTCTGTGGAGGCACACGCCATGGAAGAACGGACCCGACTTTTCTTTATTCTTTTTATTCCTTTAGTTTTTCTGCTCATCACCGTCGTGCCCTACGGCCACGGCCCATCAGAGTATTACGTCACCGACTTCAATCTTAACCTCAATCTGAACGACACTTTCATCACCTCCACCGAAACTCTGACTTACGTCATAACCGAAACCGGCTTTCATGAACTCTATCGTTCCTATCTTCTTGACGGCCCACAAGCCAGCCTGCAACCCCTGACCCAGACATGCCCCCCCGGCACCCGTTACTATTCACAAAGAGCTGGTAATTATCTGGAGCTTATATGCCGTTCTGATTCTGGCTACTCCCCCGGCACCTACACTCTTTCATTCACTTACACCATCCCGCGTCCTTACTATTGTGAATCCGCCTCCGGTCGATGCGTCCTTCACTGGAAAGTTCTTGACGACTTCGGCACCCGGATTGAAAACATAAATGTGAATGTGGGTGGGGAAACCCTTACTTTCCTTTCAACCCCCATGCCCCGAGCCTCCTCTGGCTCTTCCCACGACCTGGGAAGTATCTATAAGGGAGGCCTCATGGAGGTCTTTCTTACAACTCCTGCCAAACCCCTTTCAGGCCAGTTCGGCACTCTGACTGGCCTTGACGCTGAAACCACCCGTTATCTCTGCCAGGCCATCCCATACACCTGGATGGCCCGCCACGGCAAGTTGGTAATTTTCGGCCTAACAGCCGTTGAATTTGCAGTCATTATCTACCTTTTCTTCCGCTTCTCCCGCGAGGAGGAGGTTTCCGGCCTTCCTGAAGTGCTCCACTACGCCCCCGCCAAACGCCGGCCCTACGAGGTTAGTTACCTGTTCGGGGACCGCCCCGGCAAGGTCATAGACCCCAAGGCCGTTGACGCCACCCTCCTTGACCTGGTCAGGCGGGGCCACCTGAAGCTGGGTCAGCCCGGACAGCCGGTTCAGGTCACTGACTTGGACTCTGCCAAGCACCCGCTCACCCCCTTTGAGGCCCGCCTGCTGGATTTCTACCGGGCCCACCCGGACATGACAGCTTTCAAAAAGGAAATCTCAAAACTGTCCAGCACCCGGATTATGGACCTCTCCCATCAGATTGACCAGCTCAATCGCCCCCTTCCTGGGATGAAAAGTGAATTCACAAAAATCTACGACCCCCGGGCGTCATGGTGGGTGACCGGCCTGATGGCTGGCTTCCTGGTGCTGAGCTTAGTGCTGGCTTCACTTTTCGCCTCCGCCGCCCCCTACCTGATTTTCCTCCTGATTTCACAGGCCATGCTCATGGCCTTCAAGTTCATGCTGGACACTTATGTCTTCGGCAAATACACCCGGGAGGCCATCAAGGAACGGCGTGAATGGGAGGCCTTCCGCAAACTCCTGTCCGATTACTCCATGATGGAGAAGTACCAGCCTGAAGACCTGTCCATGTGGGGTGAGTGGCTGGTTTTCGCCACCCTCTTCGGCACGGCTGACAAGGTTCTGAAAAGAATGGCGACCCTTCGGGTCAGCCTGCCCTACCTGCCACCCGCCACCCGCGGGGACATGTCCTGGTTCTACTATTCCGCCCTCCGTTCCCACGCCAGGGCCCAGCTGGCCACCAAGACCGCCAGTAGCGGAGCCAGGGGTTTTTCAGGGGGAGTTGGTGGCGGTTTTGGAGGCGGTGGTGGTGGGGCCCGTTAGTTATTTTAGACACCTTGTCCCCTTTCTTTAATGGTCGGTAGCTGGACTGTTGAATATCACAAAGAGCCCGTGGGTGTGAGCAAGATTTTTCCCGATGTCAGTCAGGCCCGGGTGATAGCCCAGTCCCGGTTTTTGGAGGTCATTGGTAGTAAAATTAAGGAGGGCAAAACATATTCCACCGTTGTCGCGGGCATCCAGAAGATACGCAAGGAAGGTGGGGAGGATGCCCGGGGTAAAAACTATTTTGTTCTGGTGGCCAGTTCAGGTCAGAAACGCTTTGAACTGCTTTTTGAGATAATGGAAGGGGAAAATTGCCATCTGATAGGTGCCAACGTGCCGGAAATAGACCCTACCACCCTGAAAAGCATTATTGAAGGTATAGCTACGGGCAAAACCTTCCAGACTGTCCGGCTCCTGATTTGAGCCTTTTGGTGAAGCATAACTAAAAAGTTATAAAGCCGGTTAGTCTATGGACTGTCATGGTCTTCGGGCCACCCGCATGGGGTGGAAACCGGAACCTGCGGACTTGGGTGGAGGGTTCATCAAGCGGTTTGGGGATGGGCCCGTTGAAGGTCCGAGAATTACCGGAATGGTGCCCGGTACAGATTATTGAGCTCTCCCGGCTTCAACTGCCGGGGAGCCACTCTTCTTAAAATCAGCCACCGAAAATACCCTTTATCCAAAGGCCGACCAACCGGGTGATAACCACCACTCCAAGAGCAATTGCCAGGTGTTCGCCTACGGAAAACCAAGGATTTTCTCCCTTGTGACGGGCCAGCCTCCAACTGAGCACGGCCAGAACCGACAGGCCCCATACTATATTGACTACCACCGCCGTCTGCAACGTCAGGAAGACCACGGGGACGGTGAATGTAAGGGCCATCAGCAATTTGAAAAGGAAGGTCAGTCCCATAGCCCCCCAGATTTTTTCACCTTCCCCCGAAACCGCCTCCTCCGAGATGTGCATGCCTGTGGCATCTGACAGGGCGTCGGCGATGGCGATAGACAATATACCCCCCAGCACCACCATGCGGGAGCCGGTGGAGGCATCCAAACCCACTATCAGGCCGAGGGTGGTGATGACTCCTGAAGTCACTCCAAAACCCATACTGCGGAGCAGTTGTTCCTCCATGTCATGCAACCTTTTAGGTCTTTATGGGTTTTTGCATGCTCCTGCGACTCGGGACAGGTCGGACCCGAGGTAAGAGGATTTACCCCCTTACGACCGTGTCAACGGATTTCCGTTGGGCCTGGGCCGGGATTCAGACCCGAAGTAAGGGGCTTCATCCCTTTAAGACCCCCACTGACCGCCGAGCGCGTGGCGTGAGCGAAGGCGGTCAAAAGTGTCAACGGATTTCCGTTGGGCCTGGGCCGGGATTCGGACCCGGGCTGGGGGATCCACAGTCCCCCGTGCTAACCAGACTACACCACCCAAGCCATCACAACCCTTCCGGCTTTATGGTTTTTAACTTTTGAGGTCGGAAATTAACCCATGAGCTTTTTCGCTATGAAAGTGTAGGGCCCGCGGTAAAGGTAATACACATACCTATCATCAAAATCCACTTTCAGGTCCGTCCACTGGTCAGGGTTCTGGAATGGCGGGGATATGAAAAGCTCGGCCTGGTCAGTCTGCAGGTTGAGTCTGAAGACCCTGTCATATACACTCCTCTCCCTTTCCGGCATAAAATAAAACAGCTCCGACCACCTGTAGATGTTTGGCAGGTTGGTGGTGTTGGTCAGAGTCGCCAGCTGGTCCAGGGTTCTGCCTGAGGCCACCCATCTGAGCTGGTCAGGGGTCCGGTCGGTCTGCACCAGCCTGTTATTGCCGAAAGCCAGGGCGATTCCCTTGTTCAGATTTTCCTCTGAGGAATTCCACCCTGAATAGGCATAGTAAAGCACCCCGTCTTTGAGATGGTAGATAATGTCCCTGGAAACCCCGCCTTCCGACAGGACCATGTAAAGCTCCTGTCCTTCATCCCCGAGGCGGTAGACCCGGGTCTGACCCTGTCCCTCTGCCGTGAGAGTGGTCCAGTAGAGCATGTAGTCATCCTTCATCATATGGTGAAAGGTTTCGTTGAATTTGCCCGGCCTGATTTCGGCCAGAGTCACCCTTTCCCCGTTTGTTAGGGAGATACCAAAAATACGGAAAGGGGAGCTGTTGGTTTCCCTGCCCGCCACATAAACCAGACGGTCATCCACAAGCAGGTCGTTGGTGCATTCCGCCAGCTCTCCTTCATAAAACAGCTTCCTGCCCAGACCCTCCGTGGTCATCCGGTAAATCCGCAGGACCTGTTTGCCTGACCTGACGGTGGTGCAGTAAGAATAGTAAATATAACCCTTGTCAACTTTCAGGTTCAGGATAGGCTCCTGATTTACCAGCACCGTCCCAGGGACGCAATCAGGACAAACCAGTTCCTCCCCCCCTTCACAGACCAGATTGCCACAAGAGGTCGCAGGGGTTCGCTGGACTTTTTCAAAGTGAATGACTCCCACCTGCCAGGTCATCGCCAGAAAAAGCATCAGACCTGCAACCCAGGCCGACCACTTGGCCACCTTCCTGCCAAACTCCCGATTCAATTTCAGCTCCCATTCACCAATCATCATCTTTTCACTTCCTACAGTGTATCCCTGCGTGAAACCACGCTCCGCACTCTGCTCCACTTTCCCGTCACAGCCACCAGCTTCTCCCTCTGACTGTCCATTTGACTGCGACCTCCCCGCTTTGGTTTCCGATTTTCAAGCGGTCACCTAAAGTATGTCGCTCCGGGACACCACACCCCGCACCTTGCCGGCCTCCCCGGTTACCACCACCAGACTTTCCCTCTTCAGCAGTTCCCTCACCACGCCTGCAGGGGTGCTCTCCGGTACTGCGGGCAGAGAGGGGCCCATGACTTTCCGGCATGCCTTGTCATAATTTTCCCGTCCCCCTGCAATTACCACTCCATCAGTTATTCTGCCCACGGAGACTCCGGCTTCCAGCACCGGCAGATTGGAAATGCCATGTCGGGTCATCATTTCTGCGGCCCTGCCCAGCGGGTCGTCGGGCCCCACCCAACACACCTTTTTCTTCATAATATCTCCTGCCGTTTTTTCGGCCCCCCTTTCCAGATGTTCCAAGGCCTCAAACAGCCTTTTGGCCATGTTGTAATTGGGCACCATCCTGCCTTTCTCAATTTTGGCAACCGCTGACTGGCTGATATCCACCTGCTCCGCGAGCTGGGCCTGGGTCAGCCCCAACACCCTTCTCTTGGCCACCAGCTCACTTAATTTGGGCATCACCACATGCATCCCGTATTATTCCAACTTTACTATTTTAATTAGTTTCGGAATGACTAACTTTATAACCGCATTCTCCCCCCCTTCCCATGTCTGTTAAAATAGTGACTGTGCCCCACCCGATATACATGACCAGTGAGGTGGTGGAACGGAAAGAGATTGGACATCCCGATTCACTTTGTGACGGCGTGGCTGAGGCCATGTCCCGCGAACTTTCCAAAGCCTACCTCAGGGAGACCGGAGTTATCCAGCACCACAATGTGGACAAGGTGCTGTTGGTGGCCGGCCAGTCTGAGACTCAATGGGGCGGGGGTCGCATCACCACCCCCATCCGCATCATTCTGGCGGGGCGTGCCACCCCCTGCGTTCCCGTAAAAGAAATCACAACTGAGGCCGCTCTGAACTATCTGCTCAGTATTCTACCCGACGCCCGCCCCGAACACTTCCAGCTGGAATGTGCCATCGGTAAAGGTGCCGGCGAACTGTGCGACACCGTTTCTGAGGTCAAGGCCAACGACACCAGTGTGGGTGTGGCCTTCGCTCCATTCACAGAGGCCGAACAACTGACCAAGGACATCGGGGCCTTCCTCACCGGCCGGCAGTTCAGGAGTGAATGGCCGGAGGTTGGCATGGACATAAAGATAATGACTCACTGGAATGATGGTTGTCTGGATGCTACCATCGCCATGGCCTTCATAGACCGGCATCTGGCCGACATGACCGCCTACCGTCGTAGCAAGGAGGCCATCACCGACATCCTCAGGGAGAAGTTCAACATGAAAGGCAAAAACAATCTGGTCATCAACACCCTTGACCGGTATGAAAACATAGACCAGGTTTATCTGACCACTCTCGGCACCAGCGCCGAACAGGGGGACGATGGCGAGGTCGGTCGTGGCAACCGCGTCAACGGTCTCATCACCCCCGCCCGGCCCATGTCCCTTGAAGCCGCGGCCGGCAAGAACCCCGTCAGCCATGTAGGCAAACTCTACAACACTATGGCCCAGCTTATCGCCGACAGGATTTATCAGGAAACCGGGAAACCCGCGGAAGTTATACTACAGAGCCGTATCGGCCACCCGGTAACAGAGCCGGCCATAGTCCTGCTACGCACCGACGCAACCGGGCTGGACCAGTTGGTCAGGGACGAACTGGCCAGATTACCTGAAATAACTGAGGGCTTCGTGAAGGGCAGGTTTCCGGTATTCTGAATCACATCTCTATCTCATAGAAAGTTTCCTGCCGGGTGTGTTCCAGAGCAACTTCCAACACCTTTTTCAGATGTTCTCCATAAACGTCCAGAATGCTCTCGAATTCAAATTTATCCAGTTCAACGATATTCTTTTTCAAAGGTTCCGTTTCGATACATACATAGCCGGCACCCCCGATTTTTCTGAAGTCATACTTCAAAGCAGGAAATTTTTCTGAAATCTGTTTCCGAAACCCATCAATTTTTTCGGGTGCCGTTTCAAAAACCACAAACTCCGCCACTATGCTTCCGTTGAAATCCGACAAGTCATGATATTCGCCTTTTCGGGTAGCCCCGATGACTGAGAAAACGTCTTCCATGGGAGTTTCTACGGGCCGGAAGAGATTATTCAGGTCCGGTGAGAAGTCAACCACATAAATCTGTTTGTCTTTGATTTTGTGAAAATGAAGATAATTCTGGAACTTATTAACCAAAGAAATGGTTGTCTCAACCCATTGTCCGGTGGTTTCTGATATGTATTCATCAAACTTCATGGACCATTCTGTGATCATGACATGCTGTAAAATTTGAGTTTAAATTAATTACTCAATAGTTGCTATCCTTTTGATGTCAAGTCTTTTATACCCCGGCCCTCTGGCTTTGTTATGGAAACCACCTTTGAAGATGTCGTCAAGCTCCGCAAAGGACGCTTTATCATACTGGACGGTCATCCCTCCAAAATTACAGGCATACAGACTTCGGCCCCCGGTAAACACGGCCACGCCAAGTCCCGCATAGACGCCGTGAGCCTGTTTGACAAGAGCAAGCGGTCAGTCATCAAACCCAGTGGCACCAAAGTTGAGGTTCCTATTATTGAGCGGCGCCAGGCCCAGGTGCTGAATGTGGGCGGAAGCACCGTCCAGCTCATGGACGCCCAGAGTTATGAGACCTTTGATGAGGAAATCCCCGAGGGCATGGAGTTCCAGGCCGGTCAGGAAATTGTCTATTGGACAGTTATGGGCAGAAAACTCCTGAAGCGGGAAGACCAATAACCCGCTTTTATCACTCGTCGTAGCTCGTGACAAAACCGGGACCAAAAAGTGACTCAGGTCTTCCTGACTTTTATCAGCTTGCCGAAAATATTCATCACTATGCTGTCCGGCTCATACTTCTGCAGAGTGTATGTTTCCTCGCTTTTGGTCATGCTGGCTCCTGTATAATTGACCAGCACATTTTCCCACAAATCCCTCAGCCGGGAATTCATATTTTCCGCCAGCTTCCTGAAGTTGGCGGCCTTGATAAGATTCAGGGGCATGAACAACACCAACATCCGTTCATTCAGCACCCGGTCGCTATATTGGGTCACAAATTCCACATTCATGGAGTTGCCCTGATGTTTGTCCTCATCATACCAGAAAAAAACCTTGCTACCTTCTCGAAGCAGTTTTTTTGCATTTTTGGCGCGACCTGCCACCTTAAACTCCAGCCGGAATTGCTGGGCGGAAGCCAACTCTTTGTAGACCGCTTCCGTGATGTTCTCCTCTTTACTGGTCACACTTATGCCTGACGGCTGGACGATGGTAAGCTCAACGGGCCCCTGATACTCAATATTCAGGGAGACCTTGGCTGAAGTCTTCAGTATTTCCAAATAACGGGCGATGGCAGCCACCAGGGCTTGTTTGGAGTTCCTGACTGCCGAGCCATAAACACACCTGCAGACGGAGTAGGCCACGGTATGTTCAGGAATTGGAGGTTAATAACCTTTTTTAAACCCCCCTTGAAATCTTTTTCAGGTGATGAACTATGGCAGGTCAGGACGGAGTGGTATTCATTGGAACCAAATCCCCCATGAGCTATGTACTCGCAGTGGTGACCCAGTTCCATGGAGGCCTCAAACAGGTGCAGATAAAGGCTCGTGGCAAGGCCATCAGCCGTGCAGTGGATGTCGCCGAAATTGTTAGAAACCGGTTTATGGCAGATGTTAAAATATCTGAAATCAAGACCGGAACCGAAACCATCAAAGGTGAAAAGGGCGAGGACATCAACGTGTCCTCTATTGAAATAACCCTTTCCAAATGAAGGGAGTAAGCTCTTAAATTCCCTCAGAAGGAAACCTTATGGCCGGCTCCGGCGTTGTCAGATGCACCAAGGTGGGTCCCGTTTTGGGCCCAAAGGCCAGCCCCCAGCCACCCAAAGGTTGCCGGTTGTGCGGTCGCGGGGCCAAGCTGGTGCTCTTCGCTACGGGCAGGTGTGACCACTCCTGTTTTTACTGCCCCATCTCCCCGGAGAAAAAAGGGGTTGACCGGGCATTTGCCAACGAGCGACCCGTTCGGGGGATTGACGACCTGTTGGATGAAGCCCGCGACATGAAGGCCCTGGGTGCTGGCGTGACTGGGGGCGACCCCCTGAAATCCCAAAAAACCTTCAGTTTCATTCAGGCCTTGAAGGAAAACTTCAGTCCGAAATTTCACATCCACCTCTACACCCGCACCACAGACCCCCGGCTTCTGGCCCGGGCCTATGATGCCGGGGTGGATGAAATCCGCTTTCACTGGGCTGACCCGCGGAATGCTCTGGCTCTCGGTGATGCCTGGGAGGTGGGGGCCGAAGTGCCCGTTATTCCCGGGCAGGCCGAAAAACTCAAAACATACATTCACAAAATGGATGTCGCGGGAGTGACTTTCATTAACCTCAACGAGTTTGAATTCAGCGACAGCAATTTCCCCGCCCTCATCCGCCGGGGGTTTCTTCACAAAGACGGGGAGCCGGGCAGTCTTGAAGTGGAAGGCAGTGAAACTCTGGCCCTTGACCTTCTGGATTGGGCTAAAACCTCTCTCGACATCAACCTGACTCTTCACTATTGTTCCGCCCGCACCAAATTATTCACCCAGCTGGTGGAACGCTACAAGCGGACCGCGACCCACATCGCCCGCCCATTTGAACAGGTTACTGAGGAAGGCACCCTGCTGGTGGGGGAAGTGAAGGACGCATCAGGAAAATGGCTTCCCACCAGCCCCGCCAAAGCCCGGAAGACCAAAGGTGGCCGGCTTGTGGAATACTGGCCCACTTTTGACCGAAAACCTGTTGAAATCACTTATTTCGGGCCCTGACCTCTCTGCCATCTGCGGACTAGTATTTTGGCGGTTTCAACCAGGTTGGGCTCACCGCCTTTTTTGAGCTTTCCCATCTTCACGGCCAACTGTTCCAACGCGACATCACCCTCTTCACGAACCCCGAAATCCTTCAGAACCCCGGGATGTTTTTTTATCAACAACAGGGCAACTTCCACCGGGTCTTCATGCTTGTCAATCTCCAGAGCATTCTGGAGTACCAATTCACTCTCATCATCACTTTCGTATATGATGCCGGGGGAATCAATCAGCAGAATATCGGGGTTTTCACTCAGCTTCACCCACTGTTCACCTTTGGTGAAGCCTGCTTCGGCCCCGACCCCGGCGCTCTTCCGTCCGGACAGATAATTTATCAGACTGCTTTTGCCCACATTAGGTCTGCCGACTATACCCACTCTCAGTTCCTGATCGCCCCGAACCCGGGATTTCAGCAAACGGATGAGTTTGGCTTTACCTCTGCGACGGCTGGCCGACACCAGCAGACCTCCCGTTTTTTCCGCCAGTTTGCCGGCCTCATCAGGGGAAAGCAAATCCGCTTTGTTGATGATGAGCACCAGACTGCGTCTTTTCATATTGACAAGTTTTCTGAGCCTGTCACTCCGAAAGGGGAAGCGGGCATCCACAAGCTCAAGCACCACATGGCTCTGGCTTACTGTCCTTTCAACCCTGCGCCAGGCCGAAATCCTGTCTGCCTTTCCCATATTCATAAATGCTCGCAGGCCTTTTTAACGGCCTCTATGGTTTCAGCCAGTTTGCCCTCATGGTTGGCCACGTATATCACAGGAATACCCGCCAGTGCCGCGTAGGCGGCGGCAAACTCCTTGTTGGTTTGCTGGTGTTGAAGAATGTCGCCCTCTCTTTTGCGCTTGCCTTTGTCCCTGTCCCGGCGGGCTTTGATGTCCTTTTCATCGGCTTCAATTACCACCAGACCATCCACCTTCATGGCCAGCAACTGCTTCATGGGAAGGCCGGGATAATACCACCCCTCTTTGAGAATGGTACCGTGGGTATCTACCAGCACCTTCCCCCTCATGAGAGCAATCCGCCTGGCGGCAGCCATCTGAAGGCGCTTGTAACCCGTTACATTAATGCGGGACCTCATTTCGTCCCTGTCGGCAACCCCGAATTTCCTTTTGGCTTCGGCCAGCATCAGGTCCCCGAAGACCACCAATTTCCACCCCGCAGTGGCCATGCCATTGGCCACTGAGGTTTTTCCAACTCCCGGCACTCCAATAATAATCACTTTCATGTCTGTCAACCCCCTCAGGCACGCGGAAAACTTCCACTCCTTGATTTATAACCTTTCTACAGACCTTCCAGCTTCCTGACAAGCCGGATGTAGGCCTCGCGGGTGATTTCCCCGTTTCTTAATTTTTCCTGCAGGAAGGCGACTGCCTTTCCTTTGGCTTCGGCCAGTAGCACCATGTCCTGTTCTGCAGTGGCGGATGTCTTTCTGGCGGTGGCCCCCTTCCTGTTTTTGGTCACTAGATCCCTTGCCACATAAACCCCCAACCCCAATATGGCCAGCCACTTCCAGTCAAGGGCCCCCCACTCCGGGGACCAGGGTAGCCTGTCCAGCTCTTCAAAAATCTCATCCCTCAGGTCGGCCCGGTAGGCTGAAAACAGAGCCCCCTTGATGACCTCCCTGTCGCCCCCAGCTTGGTTGAGCAGATAAATGGCGTGACGCCTGTAAGCTTCCGCAAAGTCTGTCTGTTTCTCCTGTTCAAACATACTCTTCAGGTAGTCCTGGCTTGCTCCCTTGGAGGCCTCCGCCCAGGCCATGGCATCCAGAGCATTGTAAAGGGCTGCAAAATAAAGCTCATCTTCCAGACTTTCAAGGGCCAGGTCCAAAGCGGCATCGGCGCTGGGCTCCTGCCCCGCCACCATCCGGCTTTCCTCCACCACCTGTTTGGCCTCCACTATCTGCTGGTTGGCCAGTCTGGCCACCTTAGCCATATCCACACTCTCGTTGGTGAAGGTTTCCAGAGTTAGCATGTTGGCGGCTATAATCAGCCAGTCCTTCTGAGCCATGAGGTTCTGTTCCTTAAACAGAGCCCAGCTGAGGCGCAGTTCGGCCTCGGCCCGCCAGTAAGGATCACCTGGCTCCAGACTTTTCATCTGTTTGAGTAACTCCCGGGCCACGGGCTCCACATCATCCCAGGAGGTCTGGGAGGTGACGGCTGCCAGAAAAGCCAGGTTGGCCTGGGTGTAAGGATAGCCCGCGGGTATATTTTTAGCCTGTTCCAGATAACTGGATGACAGGGTATCGTTGGCACTCCCCACCAGACTCTCAGCTCTCTTGAGGGCCTTCTCCGCCAGGGCCTCCACTCCCGTCAGCTCACGGGTGAACTCCGGCAGTTCAAATTGCAGGACTTCCCGTGCATCCACCCACGCTCCCGTGAACCACAAGTAGGCCTCATCCACACTTGCCACCTCAACCACTGTCAGGTTCCAGGTGGCGGCAGCGTATTCGGGAATATTGATTTCAAGAGGGGTGACTTCTTCTATGTAAATGCCTTCACGCGGAGTGGTGAATGTTTTGGTGTATGTCAAGCTCCTCTGCTGGCCTGCCGGAATCAGGAAAACTCTGGCAAAGTCCGCGACGGCCCCGGCTTTGGGTAGCACACCCCCGACCTGGACCACCCTGCCCAGCATATCAACGCCCCCCGTCATGCTGACCCCCGGGCTCAGACTCTGGTTGCGGAGCTCGGCCAGCAGACACACTGCCATGGCTGCACCCGCACTTCCGCCATCTATGGAGGCGGTTCCCTCCGCGCTGAAAATGAATAACACATCTTTGCCTTCAAAATCTTCAGAACCTTCACTTGCCTTGACCACGGCAAGGGCGGTTCTTTCACTTTCCTGGGTACTCACTCCTATGTAGGGCTCGGTGGTCACCAGAACGCGCCCCTGACCGGGCACCAGTTCGCAGGTTAGTTCCACCAACACCCCTTTCATGTTGCTATCAACCGCGGGCACAGTCAGGGTGGCGGCGGCAACGGGTATCAACATGAGCAGGGCCAACAGGCTCACCTGCCGGAAACGGAGAACCCCCGACTGCCCTTTGCCCATGGGACTGCCAAATTCAGGACTTTAAATAAAACGCGGCCCACCAAGCGCCCCCTCTCCCGGGCAAAGGACTGGTCTGGTGCCTTCCAACCCTTACCACAGACCAACTCATTTCTCCACTCCCGGGCAAAGGACTGGTCTGGTGCCTTCCAACCCTTACCACAGACCAACTCATTTCTCCTCTCCCGGGCAAAGGACTGGTCTGGTGCCTTCCAACCCTTACCACAGACCAACTCATTTCTCCTCTCCCGGGCAAAGGACTGGTCTGGTGCCTTCCAACCCTCCGGGAGCCCGAATTCGGCATCTTATGTATTAAGCTTTTATACTGCCCTTCCAGGTATTCCCATGGCGGATTTTGGCCAAATCTGGACTGAAAAATACCGGCCGGTCAGACTCAAGGACATGATTAATCAGGAGCATATTGTCTCCCGTCTGCAGGCTTTTGTTGACAGTGGTTCTATCCCCCACATGCTTTTTGCCGGCCCGCCCGGAGTGGGCAAAACCACGGCGGCCCTCTGTATCGCCCGTGAGCTCTTCGGTGAGCACTGGCAGGAGAACTACATGGAGACCAACGCTAGTGATGAGCGGGGCATAGATGTTATCCGTCACAAAATCAAGAACTTCGCCCGCACCAAACCCCTCGGCGGTGATTTTAAAATCATTTTTCTGGACGAGGCCGATGCCCTGACCAAGGATGCCCAGCAGGCCCTCCGTCGCACTATGGAAATTTACAGCAAAATCTGCCGTTTTGTTCTCAGTTGCAACTATCCCAGCAAGGTCATTGAACCCATCCAGAGCCGGACCGTGGTTTTTCGGTTTAGACCCTTCACCAAAGCTGACATGCAGAAGATGCTGGTCAAAGTTGCCACAGGCGAAGGTGTGAAGTTTGACGAGGGGGCTCTTGAGGCCATTGCCGAGATTGCGTCAGGGGACGCCCGGTATTCCACCAACCTCTTTCAGGCAGCATCCTCAATAGGGGACAAGCTCACCCGTGCCACCGTCTTTGAAGCTGCGGCTCGTGCCCGCCCAGAGGAAGTGAAGAACCTGCTCAAATTCACTTTCGCAGGGGATTTCTCCAAGGCGAGGGATGTGCTCATAGATCTGACGGCCAACAAAGGTATTAGTGGCGACCTCATTATCCGGGAAATTCACAAACAGATAGTGGAAGCTGAAAATCTCCCTGACCTCAAAAAGGTAGAGCTCCTCAACTCCGTGGGTGAATTTGAGTTCCGTATGTTGGAGGGTGCCAACGAAATCATCCAGCTGGATGCTCTGCTGGCCAAAATATGTGCGGTGATGAAATGAGAACCATAGCGAGTCTGCTTGTGATGGCCCTTTTTTTAAGCCCTGTGCTGGCCGTGGACTGGGAAGATATAGGATACCAGGTTTTCTGCGATGATTTCCGGGAACCCACTAACTTCATAGTTTATGGTAACGTCTCCCGATTTTACACCCAGGGCAATTATTACGAGCTGATAGTGAATCCCCGGGTCAGCGGGTCCCTCTTCGTTTCGGAGTATTCACAGCTGATGGTGGCATCCAATCCGGTCCCCCTTATCCCCGCCTTTGATTATCCCAGTGCATATTCAACCTTTTCATATCTCCAGAACCGGTCCTTTCTGGTCCCGGGCACGGATATTTCCGCGGGAGTCAGCTTTGACCTGCGTCTGGTGGCTAACTCCTCGGCAGGCACCTTGCTTTGTTCGGAGAGGGCATGGGAGGCCCCGGATGGTATTGAAGACACCACCCGCCCTAAACTTTCCGGAGATAATCTTTTTTCGGTTAATGTGACTTTTATGCCGGTCATCCAGAAATTCAATTTTGATTTGGCTAACTATATGGAGGCCGACCACCTGAAGTTTTACCTGGTGGTCTATGACACCGTTCTGAATGAGGTTGCCGAGGTGCAGGTTTATGAGTTGGTGGAGGGGGAGGTTCATCCAATAACCAGCCGGCAGGAGTATGCCAGCCCTGATGTGGCTAAAGGCACCTATGCCGTTTACGTATTCACCGAAAGTCTGGGAGTGCCCATCCGTGGGGAGATGACCCCTTTTTCCTCCATCTTTTACTTCAAGGATTTTGACCTGGACTATTCTCTCTTACCGGGTATTATGCCCGGCAGGACCTACACCACCACTCTGACCCTGACCAACGTGGGCACCCTGCCGGATTCCTACACCTTTAACCTGAAGGCCCCGGAAAACTGGGTTTATTCAGTGGGCAGTGTGGCAACCCTTGATGCAGGTGAGAGCCGGGATTTCCAGCTGTCTTTCACAGTGCCTGAACTGCATATAGGTCCGGCAGTGATAAACTTCAACATAACAGGTAGCACCTTCACCCGGTCGTATGAACTTCAGCTCCGGCCCGAAACTGAAACCTACCTGGAGATTTCATTGCCCACTCTGCTGGATATTTCTGCTTACAGCACCAACCTTCTCAACCTGACTCTGGCCGGAGCCGGGACTATAGAACCCCTGATTTATTGGACGGTCTATACTAACCCTGCCCTGCTCATGTATGGGGGGGAAGGGTCAGGGCTGGTGGAAATTGGCAAAATTAACCGTTTTGTTTCACAGTTTGACTTAAGCGGAGCATGTGCACTTTCTGCAGGGAGTTCAGAGGCTCTCAATGCCGCCCGCCGTGTGCTACTTTACTCACGTGTTGCCTACGATATGATGTCTGACCTAAGTCAGCTTGAGAGTGACCATCTGTCTGCCATTCTTTCAAGAGTGAATGCGGAGAAACTCAAAATGACGGACCCGGGTGCAACCAATCTGTTCTCCCGGACTGAAAGACTGGTCACCCTCCTTGATAACGTACGTGATGCGTATGAGGTGAATGCCAGCCTTTCAAGGAAACGTTCCCTAAAGGAAAATCTCTATCTATTCACTATTGATTTCGGAACGGAAATACGTGATGTTGGTGAACGCATGGCGAAAACCTGCACCGCCGTTGAGGATGTGGTCTTCAATGTCTTCCTGTTTTCAGAGGACACCATGCAGGACTGGCTCAAGAGCAGGGAGGTTGAGGTAATCGGCCCCACAGTTGTTGAGCTCATCGGACCCCAGGAGGTCAAGGTGGTTTCCGGAGGTTCCACCACCCTCCAATACACTATCAAGAACTCTGCAGGGGAGGACTTTGAAGTTGAAATGGAGGCCAGTGTTGATTATCTGTCCGTGCCCTCTTTCTTCTTTTTGGAGTCGGGGGCTTCCAGAAAATTGGATTTCCGTTTCAGACCCTCCAGAACTTATACGGCCAACGGGGAAAAAGTTTATGTTGAAGTCGTCACCCGGAGTTACACCATTAACTTCCCGCTTACGGTTTATGCCGGCCCGTTTGACCCCGACCTGAGGGTGACTGACCTGGCAGTCATACCCGGTCAGGAGGCTGCCGAGACTTTCACTATTACAACCGGAGGACTGGATGATATTTTTGACCTGACCTCTGACTGCCCCAGCTGGGTGAGCCTTCCTGCATCCATCGCCACCAACAACAGTGAAGGCCCGTTCACCGTGCTGGCAGCTCCCGGTTCTGATGTAAGGGAAGGGTCTTACAGTTGCGAACTCATTTTGGTGCCCCGCAGTTTTCCGGAGTTCGTTACCCGGGAAAACCTATACTTCTCCGTGAGCCGGGAGGCCCTTCAGCTGGTACAGACCATGGCTCAATATCAGAGCTGGTATGATGAGGTCATAAACAAATTTGACCGCTCCACTCAGATACAGCTTGAGACCTATTTCAGTCAGGCCCGCCGGGAAATCAACAACGGTGAATACACGGGTGCCACCCTCACTTTGCGGAGAATCAACAACCTGCTTTCCAGCACCAACGCTGGAGAAGGTCAGGGCAAGTCCCCCCTGCTCATACTTCTACTGGTGGTGCTGGTGGGTGCCCTGGGCTTTGTGCTTTACAAATATGTTCTGGTCAAGCCCAAACCCAAGGTCAAAGCCCCTGACGGAGAAGAAGTGATATGACCGACCTTAAAGAGGCAGTCAACAAGGTCTCCAAGAGGCTGGCCGCACGGGAGTCCAAAAGACAACGGCTTTCCTCGGCTGTGCGTCGCATCGGCAACCAGAACTTCCGCATAGGAGGCAAGACTCAAGACCGTCTGATTAATGAGGTGGCCCGGGTGCCCGTGACCGGCAGGTTCGCAGGGGTGGATGGGGGCCTGCTCTCCCGTAGCTTCCACGGGATTGACCTCATAGTCACCCGGGCGGTGGGAGTCATATTTGATTACAAAGAAGGCACGCTTGCCGGCTCCAGCAACCTCCATGCTGACCTTAAGGTAATAGATGTTGAGAGCGGGGGCCCCGGCGAGTTGGTGTTGCTGGCCGGCCTTTCCCGCATGGAGGCCGAACTGGATATAGCCCTCCAAACTCTGGAGCACCAACCGGACTACCTTCTGATGGACGGCCCCCTTTACCCACACCCCAGCACCCGGGTGGCCAAGGCCTCTCATGCCAAAACTTACCGGACCATCATCCGCAAGTATGACCTCCTGGTGAGGCGGAGCCGGGCCACAGGTTGCCGGCTGGTGGGTGTGGTGGAGGACAGCCGGAGCCGTTACTTCTCCAACCTGTTGTGTGAGGTCATAATCCCCAACCTCCCCCCTGAAGTCCGGGCCAGCTTCCCCGAAGTCCAGACCTTCCGCGATACAGTACTGCTTTATGATACTCTGGCCCACCGCCAAAGAACCTTCATCTTCAAACTCAAGGAAGTGCCTGATGTGGCTTATGGCAAGGACATCTATGCCTTTTACATTAAGACGGCCCCTCACGACCGCCCCATCCGGGTGGAGCTGGTGACCGACCATCCACAGGAGGACGGCGAGACCACAGCATCCGCCATCCTCGGCCTCTCAACCTTTTCAACTTATGGCATTCCTTCTGTGATTATAGAGGCGGATGCCAGGGCCAAGCTGAGCGAGCCCTACATGGATTATATTGAACGTATGATGGGCCGAACCACCCCCCTGCTCATGAGACTGCGCCGGGAGGGCAGGCCAATATAAAGTCCGGGAGATGACCTGAACATGCCAGTCGGAAAAGTAATCTCAACTCAGGACAGTCCCAGTCCCACTTTCTTTGCCTTCGCCATTGCCAAAGGTGGCAAAGTTCATAAGGACCAGTTCATCAAAGTGAAAACTGAAGAGGGCACCATGCTGGCCATGGTGGATAACATCATCAAGACCAACCGCTACTATGCCCGAGCCGAGACTGTGGTTGATGCGGAGAACCTGGAGGGCCTCTTCCCTGTGGAGGATTGGGAATTTCTTATTGGTCAGGCAACGCCTATCGGAGTTCTGGCAGACAACCTGGTGAGACGCCCAACCCTGCCCCCCAGCCCCGGTGAGGGGGTGGAGGAAATGGAGCCCGGCCTGCTGGCCCGCTTTCTGGGGTTCAAGCCCAACGGCATAAACCTGGGCCAGGTAATACACCATGAGGTGCCCGTTCGCCTTTCACTTACCAGAATGTTCCAGAAGCATGTGGCCATCCTTGCCATGTCGGGGGCGGGCAAGTCCTACCTCACCGCCGTCCTGCTTGAGGAACTGCTCTCCCGCCAACAGAAGGATGGCAGAGTGGCCACCGTTGTTTTTGATGTTCATGGGGAGTATGCCGCCTTTGCTGAGAAACCCCCTGCAGATTGTCAGGATTTCTCTAACCGGGCAGTGGCCGTCCGACAGATACGCATCCCCGCCGCATCCTTGTCCGCGGGAGAGATAGCTCTCTTCCTGCCGGGCATGACTCCCGTTCAGCAAATGGAACTCAATGAGGTTGTCAGGAGTATGGAGGGCAGTCGCTACACTTTCAAGGAGCTGGCTGAGGTGGTGCAGGGAAGCAAAATAAAACCCCAGACCAAGGCCGCCCTTTCCCGTGGGCTGATGAACCTCCACATGACGGGGCTTTTCGGGTCTGAAGAGCAACTGACTGCCAAAAGAGAGGGGGAAAAGGCCGAGACCTACCGTCTTCGCGACCTTTTGGTGCCGGGCCAGGCTCTCATCTTTGACCTCTCCGGCCACATAGACACCAAGCGTAAGCAGATTATTGCTCTCTGGGCCGCCAAGCAGATTTTCAGGCTCCGTCGTCAGGCCGAAATCCCCCCGGTGATTATGTTTGTGGAGGAGGCCCACAACTTCATCCCGGAGGGGGTGAGCCGGGAGCTGGCCCCCGCGAAGAGTATCTTCCGCACCATTGCCCGTGAGGGTCGCAAGTTTCTGTGCTCCCTGGTGGTTATCTCCCAAAGGCCCATCAAACTGGATACCACTGTGCTCAGCCAGTGCAACACTCATATCATCATGAGAATTACCAACCCATATGACAAGGACCACATCGGCAAGGGTAGCGAGGGCATCACCGTCCGAACCCTCAACTCACTGACCACCCTTCAGGTGGGGGAAGCCCTCATCACTGGTGAGGCCGTCAGATGTCCCATCTTCATGAGGGTGCGTCTGAGAACCAGTTGGGAGAAAAAAGCCACTGACATGGAAACGGATGCTGTGGCATATGAAAATAGTATGGCCCGTGAGTCAAAAAAACTGGAAGCAGTGAATGATGCCTTCCTATAAACAAAGGAACTTCCGGGGGAAAAGTGAATGAGTGAAGACGCGCCGAAACAAATCTGGTTTGTGACTTCCAACCAAGGCAAGTTCCGTGAGGTTCAGAAACTCGGCAGAGCTGTTGGCCTGGATGTTCTTCAGGTCAAACTTGACCTCCCTGAAATCCGTGGCACCCTTGAGGAGATAGCGGAGGACAAAGTCCGTAAGGCCCAAGTGGCCACCGGTCGCCCCGTAATTGTGGATGACTCCGGACTTTTTGTAAAAGCTCTCAGGACCTTTCCAGGTCAGTTCTCCGCATTTATCCTTCAGACCATCGGTAACGAAGGCCTCCTGAAACTCATGCAGGGCGTTACAGACAGACGAGCCGAGTTCCGATGTTGTGCCGTTTATTATGACGGGGTCCGGTTGGAGCAGGTGACTGCCCGCTGTGAGGGCACCATCCTGGACGCCCCGCGGGGGAGGGGCACTGACGGGTTTGGTTTTGACCCTATTTTTGTCCCTACCGGTCATTTGAAGACTTTTGCTGAGGATGTAGCCACCAAGCAGAAAATCTCCCACAGGACCCTGGCATACCGGCAACTGTTTGCCCGACTGGCCGGGCCCGGTTCATGAATTCTTGACCAGTTTGATTTTTACATCAGTGATTTCATACACATTGGGGCTTTCAATCATAAGCCGGTTGGTGGATGACACCTCGTCTCCGGTGAAGGCCAGTTCCAGCAAACCTTCCGGGGCCTTGGCCTCATAAAGCTGGCGGTCGGTTTCAGAGGACAGGGTGACTCTCAGAATATCGTCAGCGGCCACATTGACCCTGATTTCAATCACCCCCGTCCAGCTACCGTCGCGGAGTTGGGCCAGATTGACGGGTTCAACTTCAAAGTTAGTGACGAAGATAGAGCTGGCATTGGTTCTGGTGAAAATAACCACTTCCACATTTCTCATCTCATAATAACCGTCCTTCAGCAACTTGAAGCTGATGGTGTTGGTTTCCCTGATACCTGAAGAGAAGGCGGTGTTGAAGGCACCCGTCCCCGGTTCACCCCGGAAAATCACATTCTCATTGTTGAGGGTGATGGCGAGTTCTCCGGAAATCTGGGGATTCATATACCCCACATAAACCCTGCCCATGTAGTAGTTCTTCAGTTCATCTTTGCTCAAAGTGAATGTGAAAGTCTGTTCCTCATCACGCGACAGGGTTTCCATGACTTTGAGTTCTTCAATCTTGTAAATGGTGGGTGCCCAAATTCTCCAGCCCGAGGAACCCGCCGAAAGTTTGAGGGAGTTTTCACTTTGCAAATAGGCGATGGGCAGTTCAACCTCCAGCCGGCCCTCCCCCGGAAAGTCTTTCCAGATTTCGTTGCCGTTCAGTGTCAGTATAAGGGGGCCATAGTTGTTGGTTTCGTCAATCTCCAGAAGTAAAGTGGCGGTATCAAGGTCCCCCATGGTGGAAGCCGGGATTGAAAATCTGACAGTGTGTTCCTGAGTGGTGATTATACCTTTGGCCACCTCCCTGCTTTCCTTCTGAGTGATTAGAGGGGTTCCATCCACCCCACGGGCCAGCATCATACTGGAAACCAAGGGGATGTGTTTGTAGTCGTAATTGCCGGCTCCAATACGGCCCACTTCCTGGGAGAGCAGTAACACTTCCTTACTCTGTGAACGGGTGCCTCCGGGCAGAAAACCTGCCAGCAACACCAGCAACAACCCTACGGAAATGACAATTTCGGGAACGCCTATGCCTTTCACATCAGGGTTGGGCCAGTGTAGTATTTAAAAGTAGCGAGCCTCTTACTGGCGTGAAAGCCCTTAAAATCAATGCCAAGGACGGCCACCTGGTGCTACAGGTTGAAAATCCTGATGACCTGTGGGCCCTGAGCATCATAATCAAGCCCGGGGACGTGGCGGGCATGAAAACCCTCCGCAAGGTCAAGATAAGCACAGGGGAGGCCGTTGAGGCCGACAAAAAGCCCATGTACCTCAAAATCAGGGTCAAGAAGGTTGAATTTCACGGCTTTACTGCCGATTTAAGGCTGTCCGGTGACATCATTGAAGGTCCCGAGGACATCAAAGGTGGCCACACTTTCAACCTCCGAAGGAGTTCCCGTCTGGATTTGTGGAAGCTTATCGGCCCTGAGGACCTGGAGCTCATCAAAGAGCACCAGACCCGAAAACCTCAGGTTGCAGTCATTCTGGTGGATCGGGAGGGGGCCCTGGTGGCTTTCCGCCAGCAAAAAATACCTTTTTCTGCCAAACTGCCGGGCAAAAGGGATGAAGGGGCCAACGAGGAACAGGCTTTCCGCCAGTTCTTCGGCCAGCTCCGTCAGGCGGTGATGGCCTTTGAGCCGGAGTTTGTGGTGGTGGCCGGCCCCGGCTTCGTCAAGGACCGGCTGGCAACCTTCCTGAAGCAGGACGGCCTTAAGGTGGTGGTGGAATCTGTGTCGTCTGTTAGTGAATCAGGTCTGCGCGAAGTCTTCGGCAAAAAAACCGTGGAGCAGGTAGCGGGTCATATGAGAGAGGTTGAAGAGGAAAAACTGGTGAATGACCTTTATGCCCGGGTGTCCCGTGGTCGCGGAGCTTTCTACGGCCCTGTTGAAACTGAGGCATGTCTGCAGGAGGGTAACGTGGAGTCTCTGCTGGTGGCTGCATCTTTCATAGCCACCCGGGCGTCCGAGGGCAGGTATGCCCAACTGCGTGAATGGATGCAAAAGGTAAAATATGTTGCAGGGGAAGTTCACATTATCGGCGTCAATCAGGATGCCGAGAAACGCCTGGAAGGGATGGGCGGAATTGCAGGTTTCAAGAGATGGTAATATGTTCAAGGTGAAAAAACTTAATTTGGAAAGTGGCGGGACCCAGTCTGTGATTATGAGCAAGCAGAATGCCTACGGCATGAATGTGAATGTTGCCGACCGGGTTGAAATTTTCTGGAATTCCGGCAGTCTTATCGCCGTAGTGGAGCTTTGTGAGCGCACCGTTCCCCCCGGTACCGTTGGTCTGGTGAAGGAGGTGTGGGAAAACCGGAACATTCCTGACGAAGTCCATGTCCGTTCCATGCCCAAACCGGCTTCAGTGGGCTACATCCGGGAGCGTCTGATGGGTCAGCCCATCACTCCTGAAAAAATACGGGAGATTGTTTTTGACATCATGCACAACAAACTCAGTTCTGTTGAGGCGGCATATTTTGTGGCCAGTGCCTACGTCCAGCGCCTCAGTTTTGGGGAAGAGGAGGCCCTCACCCGGGCCATCGTGGAGGCCGGTGAAACCCTGTCATTCCCCAAAAAACCTGTACTGGACAAGCACTGCATAGGGGGCGTTCCCGGCAACCGCACCACACCTATAGTGGTTTCCATAGTGGCTGCGGCGGGTTTCACCGTTCCCAAGACTTCCAGCCGGGCCATAACCAGTCCCGCCGGAACCGCCGATGTGATGGAGGTCTTTTCCAACATCAAGTTCAGCAACGAGGACCTGGTGAAAATTGTGAATGAGGCGGGGGCATCCCTGGCATGGGGTGGTTCACTCTGGCTGGCCCCTGTGGATGACATTCTCCTCAAACTCCGTTACCCTCTCCGTCTGGACCCGCCGTCTTTCCTTCTGGCTTCCATTCTTGCCAAGAAGTTTGCAGTCGGGACGGAAAAACTCATGATAGACATCCCAATGGGTAAAAAAGTGAAGGACATGGCATCTGCCCGTGAACTTGCCGGCCGATTCAAGAACCTGGGTTCCCGGCTGGGCATGCAAGTGGAGGTTTTGATTACGGATGGCAAACAACCTATCGGCCATGGCATAGGCCCTGTCCTTGAGGCTCGCGATGTGTTGGAGGTTCTTCAGGGCAGGGGCCCCTCTGACCTTCGTGAGAAGAGTCTCCTGCTCGCGGCCAAACTACTTGAGATGGGTGGCAGGCCCGACAGCCAACAACTGGCCCAGCAACTGCTGGATTCCGGCCAGGCCTACCAGAAATTCAAGGCAATCATCAAGGCCCAGGGTGGCAACCCCGAGGTCACTCTGGAGGACCTGGTGCTCTGCACACAAATCCATGACCTCTCCGCCACTGAAGACATGACCAGTGTCCAGTATGATTCTGAAGTTCTCATACAACTGACCCGCATGGCCGGTGCCCCCGCCATAAAAGGTGCCGGGATTTATCTGCATGTCCTGCCCGGGGGGGCTGTCAAAAAGGGCCAGAAACTGATTACTGTTTATGCCGGAGACGACACCCGACTGAAGACAGTTCAGGACTATCTGGAGCGTCATTCGCCCGTTTTGGCATGCCAGAGAGTGCTGGAGTCTGTCTGATTTTGTAACGGCCCCTGCGATCAACTCCCACGAGCCGGTCCATTACAGCCTGCCATCCGGGATTGCCTTTCCGGTAGCCCCGGGCTACGCCTGTCCAGGCCTCCTCCCCGTGGGTTGCCGTCAGGGCTTCCCGGAGCACCCGCAGGTCAACCGCAAAATCCTCAAGCCGTCCTCTGTCGGCCAGCCCGAAGTCAATGAGATAAACTTCGCCATCCCGGATTATCATGTTGGAAGTGGTCAGGTCCTGATGGGCGATGCCTCCGGCATGAAGCCTTCCCACCGCCACCCCGATTTTTTCCGCCACCCCTCCCGGACTGTCGTCAATTCTGTTCATGTCCCTGACTTTGGTTCCCTTCAGATACTCCATCACTAAAGTGAATGGGCCTTCCGTTACAATTACTTTTGGAACCTTTATGACCCTGCCGGCTTTTTCCATTATCCGGGCTTCTTTGCGGGTTCGCTCTTTCCTGATTTTTTCGTCCAGCCCGGTTTCCCGGTAACCTTTTTTTATACGGGTCTTGAAAACCTTTCCCTCCCGGAATTCCACCAGTGCCTCCGCTCCTCTGCCGATTTCCATTCACTCAACTCCGAGGTAAATTACTCCGTCCTGATATTTGACGTAAGGTGTGAAGCCCCGCGTATTCACAATTCTCCCGCTTACATTCATTTCATTTTCAAGGCCGTGCAGACTTACCAGCACCCGCCGGTTGCCTGATTTGGCTCTCACCCCTCCATCCACCCAGATTTCCTCGGGAAGGTCTGCCAGGCCCAGTTTGAGGTTGGTGGTGCCCTCCTGAGTTCCGTGGGTGTATGCAAAAATAATGGCGTAAGCCACTTTGTTGGCATCAATTTCAAGGGAATTGCGTATTTTGTCATCTGTGATTATGTCCACCAGGTCGTTGAAGGCCCCCGCAATAAACATGAGGAAAGTGATGACAGCCCCCGCCAAAAGCACACTTTCCAGAACCGGACTGACCCCTTTCATTCAAAACCCACCCCAACTGTTATGGTCCGGTAGGTTACCATCACAGGACTACTTGAGGTGCCTTCATTCACAATATCAGTGGTCTGACCCACCGCTTTTACAATAATCCGGGTGGGCAGGGTTGCACTGGTGCTCTTGCCGGATATGGGTTGGAACCTTATACGTGTAATCACATTCTGCGACGGGTCTCGGATGGGTCGTGGAACTACCTCCATTATCAGGCGGATACCCCCGCTGATTTTGGTTGAGCTGGCAGTCACCACTACGCCCTTATTCACTCCGAGGGTGCCCACCACCTTTTCAACTGAGGTTGACTGCACATACAGACCGGTGGTGTTGTAAGGTCCTATAAAATCATTAAGGGGGATGCCCACCGAAGCATAATGCAGAGCGTGGCTCTGACCTCTGAGCACTATTTTGTATTCCCCTCCTGCGTCCTGCTCCAGTTTAATGGAAGGTGGTGAAGTGAAACGGCTTTTGGTTTCAAGATTGACCTGGGTTTCCCCGCCCTGGCGGGCGGTTATCTCAATGGCGTCTGACAGCTCCCCCAGAGCCCTTTCTATGTATGATACTGATGCCTGGTCCATCCTTTTGTTCAGGATGGGCATACCTATCAGAAAGGCCTCAGCTATGAGGGCCACAATGACCAGCACCATGAGGATGCTACCCACCAACTCTGCAGCCCCTCTGCGGGTGTGTTTAGGGATAAGAGAAGTCATATGTATCACCATCACCAAACGGAGGCTCCACTTTAACAGTTACCGTTCCCGCTGAGCCACTATAGGCGTAATAGGATGAACCGCAGTTGGAGGCGTTGCATATACAAATCACAAACGTCTCTCCCTGTCCCACATCTGCCAGAGAGGAGTCGTCAAAATCATAAGGCCTGTTGTTTATCAGGGTTGCCAGACTTTCCAGGTCCTTTTCGGTGTAGGTTATCTGCTGTTCCGACAGGTTTCTCAGTAGCAGACATATCTGAGTGGTTTCGTTCCAGGCTGAGATTATGTCTATCTTGCCGTAAATCTGTTTTGAACTTGCAGTGAGTCCTTCACCGGTCTGGGTGAAAAGGGTGTCCTGTATGCGACTCAACCAGAGGTAGGTGGCCCCCCCTGCCGCGATGGTTATCAGTAGAAGCAAAATCACCGCAATAATTGGTGTGGCTCCCTTCATTTACTCCCCGTTTTGTCAAGCTGTTTGGAAAGACTGTCCAGCGCCCCTATCAGAGCTTTGTTCTGTTCTTCTATGTTTTTGAGTTTTTCGGATGATGTCCGGAGTTTGGCATCCTCCGGGGTCGTGGGTTCATCTTTGGACTCGCCTTCCGTCCCTCCGGCTTCGTCGGCGGCCATTTCCAGATAATCCACCATCTTGCGTGTGTTGTATGCGATTTCATCCATTTTGGGCACCATGGCCTGCAGGCTCTCGGCCAGCAGACCCATATTAACCTGGGGCAGTTTCTGTAGCACCTCGGTCACCCGCACAATGTGGTTCTCCGTGGCATTCATGTGAATGAGCAACTCTTTCAGGAGTCTCTCCCGCGATTCAACGTGTTCCAGTAGCCGGAGCACCAGTTTGGCGTCCACAGGCATGGAAGCTTTCTTCAGGTTGTCAATCTCCTTTTTTAACCTCTTTAGGGAAGCAACGGGCGGATTTTCGTCAATAACCATCTTTTCTCTCCATCTCAAAAACTTATATACTTTTGCAGTTAGGTTTTTGGCCATGACACGGTTCAAATTACATTTTCACGCGGATTGTGACGGCATAACGTCTGCTTACTTTGTGTCCCGGGAGCTGGACCGCCTCAACCTGTCTTACGACCTTTATCCCAGTCTTGGGGCCACTGTGGAGCTGAAGGGCACCCACAACATCAGCCTGGATATTTCCGAAGTTGCCACCAACAGCCCCTTCAACCTGTCCCTTGACCACCATGCTACTCCGGTTTTCCCCCTCTTTCACGCCAACCCCCGCAGGGTGGGGTTTGAATGGCCCGTCTGTTTTTCATCCTACCTTCTTTTCGGCACACCTGACAAAGCCTGGGTGGCCGCAATTGGAGTAATGGCCGACTGGTGTGTTGAGAAGGTGCCCCACTCCTTCTGGAGTTATGTGATGGACACCTGGCCCGACATCGTGCCCGCCATTGACCAGCAGGAGCTCATCAACAGCCCCCTGCACCAGATGGCTCTTATGGTGGATGCCGCGGTTTCAGTGAATAAACAAAGAGGGGCCATTTATGCCCTTCAGGCTCTCAAAGAGACTGAAAGTCCCCAGGCCTTTCTGAAAGGTGAAGGTAAGGCAGGCAAGCTGATGGATTTCCGTGAAAGAGTGAAAACAGAGGTTGAGAAAATTTTTGGTGACGAAATTGTGAATGAACACTACATCCTCCTGCGGTTCCATTCACAGTTCAATGTTAAAAGCCTGGTGGCTGGCATGGCCAAGGACCGCTACCCCAACAAGCTCATCGTGATTGCCCAGAATGAAAGGGACAAAGTCCGCTTCAGTCTCAGGGGTGCCACCGGCCTGGACAGGCTGGCCAAGGAGCTGACCGAGGGCATCGGCGGCGGGGGTGGCCATCCCGAGGCCTCCGGCGGCTGGGTCCACCACTGGAAGTGGGACGAGTTCCAGAAAAGGCTCAATCAGCTGGTTGTCAAGTAACTTTTTGATAAGTGCTCTCAAAAACTTCAATGTGTTTAATCAGCCCGGCGCGTTCAGGTGAGCTTTCCCAATTTTGATTACGTACCCATTTTATGTAATTTTCTTCCCAAGTTTTTTCAAAATCTCGATAAACTTTCCAGCAATTAAACAAGGCATGTTTTAGACCGGACAGGCCTTCAGGTATATCTACCAAAGGGTCGTAATTTTTAATTTGAGTGTAGTCAACTATGGTTTCTCCCGTTTCTTCAAAATAGTCTTTCATATATTTATTAATCATCTCTAAGCGACATTCAATACTCTCCCTTGAAGGAAGGGTTTTTCCATTTACAACTCTCTTTAGTTGGGCGAGTTCTTCCCCGATAGATTTCAATTTTTTAAAAGACATTAAGTCTTATCATTCGGGAATTTAAAAAACTTTAAAACAACTTCCCCAGCACCTGCTCGGCCTTATCGGGCTCCCTGCCCCCGCCTCTGGCCAGCTTCTCATTTCCCCCGGCGTCCCCGCCCAGCTTGGCACAAATCTGCTGTGCTAATTTCAGGGCACTGATTTCCCCTGTGGAGACGGCTACCACCCCTCCCTCCCGGTTGACCAGCACCACGGCCTTGTTGCCGGTGTCCTTGAGTATCCGCTGGGCGGAGTTTTCCATGAGTTTGAAGGGCATATCCACCACGCCCCACTGGACGTCGCCGACCTTGCCCTGTAACTTTATCCCTTCCGTCCCCGCCCCCCCGCCTTTAGTGAGGCTCTTGACCCGGATGGTCAGTTTTCTGACAGCCTTGGCCAGGTCCTGGGGCTCTGTCTTGGCTTCCACAGCGGCATCATTCAGAGTGTCCTCGAGTTTCCACATTTTCTCAAGACTCCTCATGCCGGCGATGAGCTCCAGCCGGACCACTCCGTCCTGGATACGGCTGGCCCCCGCTAATTTTATGAGCCCAATCTCCCCCGTATAATCCACGTGGGTCCCGCCACAGGCCTCGGCATCATGGCCGGGGATGTGAATGATATTCAGTTTGGCGCCGGGCACAGCCCCGCCCTGATAAATCCGAAAGCCGAACTTCTGCTCAGCCGCCGTCCGGTTCATCTCCATCTTGCGGACCTTGTGGTTTTCCAGCACCACCTGGTTGGCCACCTTTTCAATCTCCCTCATCTCCGCGGGGGTGACTGCTTTGTAATGAGTGATATCCAGCCGGGCCCTTTCCGTGGTCTTGTTGGCTCCGGCCTGCCAGATGTGACTGCCCAACACCTTTACGGCGGCTCCGTTCACAACATGAACTGCTGTGTGGTGCCGAGCCAGGTCCATTCTCCTGACCACGTCCACCCTGCCTTTGACTCTGGTGCCTACGGCTGGGGCCTCTTTGTCCAATCTGTGAAGGATGGCCTTGCCCTCTTTACTGACTTTCACAACCTTGGCCTTGCCCTCCTTGCCCCAGGTCAGCATACCGGTATCATGGTCCTGACCACCTGAGGTCGGGTAAAAGTTGCTCTGGTCCAGCACCAGCTCCTTGCCCTGGCTCCAGGTCACTAACGCCTCAAACTCCTCGGAAACAGGGATTTTATGGAACAAGGGCTCGGTTTCGGGCAGGTGTCTGTCCACCTCCACCGTCTCCTTGTCTCCTCCCTTACCTTTCTCCTTGAGTTTGATGTAAAAGTCCTCCGGCACTTCCACTTTCTGGCCCTTCTCGGTAGCCAGCTGGGCCACTGTCTCCGGGTCCATGCCGTGACTCTCATAGAGTTCAACCAGTTTGCTTTTGAGTTTGCCGGTTTCCAGCAGATTCAGCACCAGCTTTCTGCCGTTGGTTCTGGTCTCATCATATCTTTGTTCTTCCAGTTTCACGATGTCATCAACATCAGGCAGCTCGCGGAGGTTCTTGAATCTCTTGCCCATGTATTTGGCATGTTCCTTAATCAAATCCGCCACGCTCAGGCCGAATTTGTGTTTGCGGTTGATAGTGAATGAACGCCTCAGTAAATTTCTCAGGTTATACCCGCCCCCGACATTACTCGGGATGGCCCCGTCAGCCAGGGCGAAAGCCAGGGCCCGGGTGTGGTCCAGGATGGTGTAGAGACCCATGAGGGGTTGCATCCGGTCCAACTCTTTCCTCACCCATTCCGGCATGTGAGCACCTTCCGAAACATCATAAAGCCCGATTTCCCTCCAGAATTTGGCCTGTCCCTCCCAATCCACTTCCAGCTTCAGGTCCCGCCTAAGTTTGGCCACGTTCGGGAAGATGGCCTCGTAGGTGTTTGGCTTGGCCGAGGCATACCAGGCCACCCTTTCCAGGCCCCAGCCCGTGTCCACCACCCGCATGTCCATGGGCTTGTAGTTGCCGTCGGGGGTGTCCTCAAACTGCATGAAAACGTGGTTCACTATTTCCAGGCCGTGGGCGAAGGCCTCAATACACGGCCCGAAGTTGCCGCCACCCGCCCACACGTCCTCCTTGTAGGTCAGCTCCTCCTGGGGGATTTTCAGCTCCTCCATCAGGAACCTGGCCCCGAAGCCGAGGGTTTCATTCATCCAGTAATCGCGGAGATTGAAGGCGTGCTGGCCGCCCATGAAGAACTGGGTGAGGTGCCTGCCGGTTCTCCCCACATTATCCAAATCATTGAATCTGAGACAGGGCTGGCTCACCACCAGAGGGTTGGCCGGGGGCTCAGCTATCCCTTTCAAAACCCATGGTTGAAAATCAGCAATGCTGGCAATCACGAAGAACAGGTCAGGCCGCCATTTGGCCACGATGGGGTAGGGCTCCACGACCTTGTGTTTGTGCTTTTCAAAAAATTTCTCCCATTTCTCAACGGCCTGGAGGAAATCCCATCCCAAGTCACGGCCCCCGATGAACCTGTATGCCCCTTCGCAGTTGGTGTCGCCGCAGGTCTCCTTGCCCATGGACCAGAACCAGCCCTTGCACTTGGGGCACTGGCGCCGTTCAAAGCCCATGTTCCGCAGGACCTGGACATTGTAAAACTGATCAGGCTGGGCCGAAAACATTCTCCGGAGCTCAGCCTTTTCCATGCCTCTACCCGCCGGCCGGATTTAAAACCTTACTTGGCCCGGGGCTATTTGGCCTCGGTCTCAATCTCGTCGTCCTTACTCCGGGGGACGGGCACATCCAGTTTGGAGTTGGTGATAATGATGTCTCCAACCGCCTTGATGGCCTTGTGGGGCACTATCACCGCCCGCACGGTGGGCACGGTTTTCTTGAGGGCGCTTTCGGGGGGGATGGAGACCACCCATCCGTGGATGGAATACTTGCCGATGACCACATCCTGCACCCTGCCGAAAAGCTCGCCGTTGTCAGTGTAAACTGCCTTACCGTAAGTCTGAGTGATGCTCTTTTCTTCCATGGCTGCCTCACATATGGGCCTATTTAACTGTTTTTCCCCGGGTATGAAGTCAGGGGTTTTGGGTTTTTCGGGGATTTCAAGATATCTAGCTTTCTGGGTGTTGATAAGGGGTTTTGTGGGGGCCGGGTGGTGTGGGGTTTGATTTTGGGGCGTTTAGCTGGGTTTCCCGGGAGTATGAAAAGGTTAGGATACCTTATTGGCATAGTTGTCGAGAGACTTATAAATATCCTCTTACTTTACAGTCATGACGCTTATAGGCAAGCGGAATTTTGTTGTAGTTAAAAGAGAAAATCAGATGTTTTTGGGTTTGAAAGCTTACGAGCAAGGTCTTCGGAGATGATAAAAATGCAAGAAAGCCAAATAACACCACCACGGTCGGTATGGGACGGATTTACAAATTTGTATAATTTGTCAAAAACCTTGAGGTTTGAGTTGAAACCGGTTGGGAAAACTCTTGAATTCATACGTCAACGGAAACTGATTGAACAAGACGAGGAACGAAAAAACAAGTTTGATAATGTCAAAAAAATAATGGAT